>JBKGHK010000328.1:0-10719 GCA_046520375.1 Pyxidicoccus sp. 3LFB2 | reverse complement strand
CTTCCCTGCGCGCGGGGCGGCGCCGCGCTGCGCCGTGTACCTGGGCCGGCGGCTGGGAAGCGCTCCGTTCTCCGCCGTGCACCTCGAAGAGGCCATGGCGCTCTCCTCGCTGGCCTCGCTGCTGCTGGCCACGTCACATGAGCTGACGGAGCTGCGCGCGCAGGTGGACAACCTCACACAGCGCATCTCCGCCGCCACCTTCGAAGGGCTCATCGGCGAGTCCCATGCCATGCGCGAGCTCTACCGGCAGGTGGAGCGGCTGGGGCCCACGTCCCTCCACGTGCTCATCCAGGGAGAGACGGGGACGGGCAAGGAGGAGGTGGCGCGCGCGCTGCACCGGCGCAGCGGGCGGCGGGGCCGGCTGGTGGCCATCAACTGCGCGGCGCTCCCCGAGTCCCTCATCGAGCGGGAACTGTTCGGCCATGCGCGCGGTGCCTTCTCGGGAGCGGCGACGGACAGGGCGGGGCTGGTGGAGGCCGCGGACGGAGGCACGCTCTTCCTCGATGAAATCGGGGACATGCCCTTCGCCCTCCAGTCGCGGCTGCTGCGCGTGGTGCAGGAGCGGGAGGTGACTCGCCTGGGAGAGAGCCGTCCCCGGAAGGTCGACATGCGCGTGCTCTCCGCCACGCACCAGCCCCTCAAGACGCGCGTTGCCCAGGGCACCTTCCGCGAGGACCTGCTCTACCGGCTGGACGAGGTCCGCGTCGAGGTGCCCCCATTGCGCGAACGCGGGGACGACGTGCTGCTCATCGCGCACCACGTGCTGAAGCAGGAGGGCCGGCGCGCGAAGGGCTTCACCCAGAAGGCCACCGAGGCCCTGCGCGGCCACCCCTTCCCGGGCAACGTGCGCGAGCTGGTGTCGCAGGTGCGGCGCGCGGCCATCCTCGCACCGGGAGAGCTCATCGGCGCCGAGGACCTGGAGCTGGGCGCGGACTCGACACCGCTGGTCCCCCTGGACGTGGCTCGCGATGCCTTCGTGCAGCGCTATGTGCGCGAGGCCATCGCCCGCAGCGGTGGGAGCAAGAAGGAGGCGGCGCAGGCCCTCGGTATCGGGCTGCGCTCGGTGTTCCGCTACCTGGGCGAAGAGGAGTAGCTCACACCCGCCCAGGCCCTGCGGGGCTGTCCTTCCGCCCGGGGCCTGGAGTACTCCTGGGCTTCCCATGCGCCTGCACGTCCTGTCCTTCCTCGCGCCGCTCGCGCTCCTGACGGCGCTCGGGTGTCCGCTCGACATCGAGGTCCGGCCCGACGAGACGGCGGATGCGGGGTGTCAGGGAGCCGCGTGCGTGCGGGCCTGTACCCGGGACTCCGAATGTCCGGCGGAGCAGCGGTGTGACACGTTCTACGAGGAATGTGAGCCCGGGCCACGGCTCACGCAGGAGTGCTCAGGCGTGACGTCCTGCCAGGGCCTGGCCAGCTGCGAGGAGGGCCGCTGCGAGCTGCGGTGCTCGTATGGCTGCCCGCCAGGCTACCGATGCAGCCCTGAGTCGGTGTGCGTCGAGGAGTGCACCGAGGGGCCTCCGGAGAGACTCGGGGACTTCTGCGCGTCCTCCCTGGACTGCACCCGCTGCGGCTTCTGTGTGGACGCAGGGGGCGCGAAGAGGTGCCACCAGCCGTGCTCGGCCGACTCGGACTGTGCCGGGGGTGGGGCCGGTGCATGTCAGGTGGTGCCGGGAAGCAGCCTTCGCGTCTGCCGTCTCGTGCCCTGAGCCCCCGCGATTGCCGGCCTGGGGGCGCATCTCTAGACTGCGCTCGCGATGAAGGACGAACTGCTGGCCGGCCGCTACCAGTTGGAGCAGGAACTGGGGCGTGGAGGCATGGCCACGGTCTTCCTGGCCATGGACCTGCGGCTGGCGCGCCGGGTGGCGGTGAAGGTGATGCACCCGGGCGAGGACGGACACCGCGCCGAGCGCTTCCGCCGGGAAGCCGCGCTGGCGGCCTCGCTCAAGCACCCCAATGTGCTGGAGGTCCACGACTTCGGCGAGGACGCGGTGCGAGGCCCGTTCCTCGTGTGTGAGTGGGTTCAGGGGGAGAGCCTGCGCGAGCTGGCGCGGCGGCTTGCTCCCGTGCCACCCGAGGTGGCCGCGGTGCTGGGGTGGGAGCTTGCCCGGGCGCTGGAGGCCGCGCATGCGCGGGGCGTGGTGCACCGGGATGTGAAGCCGGAGAACGTGCTCGTGTCGAAGGGCGGCCCGCTGAAGCTGGCGGACTTCGGCATCGCCGCGGTGGCCGACCAGGAGCGGCTGACGAGCACCGGCGCCGTCACGGGCTCGCTGGCGTACATGGCCCCCGAGCGCATCGACACCGGCGCCTGGTCTCCCGCGTCGGATGTCTATGCGGTGGGCGTCATCCTCTTCGAGCTGTGCACCGGCACGACGCCCCATGCGGGGAAGGGGAGTGCGCACCTCGCAGTCTCGGTGATGACGCGGGACGCGCCGCCGTTGTCCGAGCTGTTGCCGGGGACACCGGAGCCGTTCGCAGCGCTGGTGGACCGGTGCCTCGCCCGGGACGCGCGGGACCGACCGGTGGATGGCGCGGAGCTGGCCGCGTGTCTGGAGTCGACAGTGACGCGGCTCGTGGGACCTCCCGCCGAGGCGTCGCGACGCTTCTTCCAGGAGCCAGAGGTTGCAGCCGCACGCTGGCGCGAGTCACGGTTCCAGCGACTGCTGGACGAGGGCCGCGCGCTGCTGTCAGCCGGCGAGGGCGCAAAGGCCGCGAGGCTGCTCAACGAGGCCCTGACGTTGAGGCCCGCGTCCCCCGAGGTGCTGGCGCTCCTGCGCGCACGTCCGCGAGTCGGGCGGGGGAGGGTCCTCGGTGGTGGTGCTGTCCTTGTGGGTCTCTTGGGTGTCATGGGCGCCTGGGGCTGGGGCGCGTGGAAGGTGCCGTCACCGTCGTCAGCAGAGAGCGCCAGCACCGCGTTCGGGGCGGTGCCGGGCACGCCGCACGTGCCTCTGGGCGGACACGTTCCAGCGGACAAGGGCCCACTTGCGTTGGAGGCGCAGAAGCCACGTACCGCGCCCACGGAGCCGGTTCCGGGTGGGGCGCGTCCTTTCCCTGCTGACACGCGTGCGGAGACCGCTTCCCCCACGTCACCCCTGGTGGGAGACGCGACTGCTCCTACCTCGGCGAAGCCGCCAGGACGGGGAGAACGCCCTCACGCACCAGGCCCTGCGCCGGTGTCCGCACTCCTGCGTCGCGACGTGACTGGAACGACGTCAACGCCCTCGCCTCCATTCCACGGCGCGACATCGTCGGGGGCTGGAGAAGCTGAACGCGCCGGTACCCAGCCCTCGGGCTCCACGCGAGCACCTTACGGCGCGACATTGCCGGTGGCTGGAGAGGCTGAACGCTCCGGCGCCCGGCCCACGGACTCCGCGCGAGCACCTCACGGCGCGAAGGGCTCCGGGGCTCAAGAACGCCCCAACGCCCAGGCTTCGACATCCGCCAGTCCCCACACACAACCCACTTCGCCACCGCTCGCTGCGGCAGCTCCCTCCGGGGCCCAGGAACACACGACGCCAGGCTCGCCGCACACCGATGCGCCTCGTTCCGAGGCGCCGGCTACGCGACGCTGACGGTGCAGACGCGTCCCTGGGCCGAGGTGTTCGTGGACGGCCAGAGCCGAGGCTACACGCCGCGAGTGCGCGAGGTACGCCTGTCCCCTGGCACGCACCGGCTGCGCTTCGACAATCCGCTGTGTGACGTGGTGGAAGAGGTCATCAACGTCTCCGCTGGAGAGACCGTGTCCCGCGAGGTCGTCCTCCAGGTGCGCAAGGCGGAAGTCACCATCGTCGCGCCCACCGGGGCACGTCTCTTCCTCGACGGCGCCGAGCTGGGCACGGCCCCGCTGACAGGGCCTGTGCGGGTCACCCACGGTGAGCACGTCCTGTCGGCCCGGGGGCCCGGAGGCGCTGTCCTGCGACAGGACTTCGAAGCCGTCGCGGGTGAGCGGACCGAAGTGGTGCTGGGGCACAGGCCATGACGGGACTCCTCCTCGCCCTCCTCCTGACGGCCGCCTCTCCCCTGGAGCCCGCTCGTGAGGCGTATCAATCCGGCGACCTGTCGCGAGCGCGCGGCGCGCTGGAAGCCCTGCTCCAGCCCCTCCAGTTGACGGACCCCACGCAGGAAGCCGAGGCCCGCCTGCTGCTGGCCGCCACGTACCACGCACAGGAGGACCTGGAGGGCGCGGAGCGCGAAGTGGTGCAGGGACTCGCGGCGGACCCGGACGCGAAGCTGGACCCACTGGTGTACCCACCCGACTTCATCGCCTATGTCGAGCGCGTCCACGCCCTGAACCGGCAGCGCATCACCGAGCTGTCCGCCCGGCGCCGCCCGCCGGACCTGGTACCACCGCCCTCCACACCGCCTTCCTCCGCCGAGCGGGCCCGTGACTCCCTCCGCCCGCCGTCGCGAGGCTGGTACCTGCTGCCTTTCGGCGTGGGCCACCGGGTGCACGGCCAGCGCGCGAAGGGCACCTTCCTCGCGGTGACGCAGGGTGTGTCCTTCGCGGTGTCCGCGGCCTCGCTGGGCACGGCCCTCGCGCTGCGCGGCCCCGACGGCAAGTACAGCGCCGGGGACGCGAGCGTGGCCCGAGGCCTCAACGTCTCCTACCTGGTGGGCGCCTATGCCTTCGCGGCGCTCTATGCCTACGGCGTCCTGGACGGCTGGTTCTTCACACCGGAGCCATACGTGCCGCGACGCCTCAGGGCTGGGGCGCCGGTGCGGGAATGACGGTGAAGACCATCTGCCCGCCGCACGAGGTGTTCTCCGAGCAGCCGGCCCGCATCACGTAGTTCCCGGTGCCACAGGCCGGCACCCGGTAGCGCAGCTTCGAGCCCAGGCCCTTGCAGTCATCATCATTGGCGGCCACCTCCTGCCAGTCGGGCCCCAGCAGGCGAAGGTACGTGTCATTCGTCGCCACCGCCGTGGGCAGGCCGCAGGTGCCCATCTCCAGAATCTGTCCGGCCTGGAGGTAGATGGCCGTGTCCTTCGTGCCTTGAGTCGCGGAGTACGTCCCCGTCGCGGTGTAGACGACGTACTTGTAGTTGGCGGGCAGGCTGGGGCGCTCGCAGACGTAGGGGAAGTACACGTCGCAGGGGATGTCATTCCATCCGCCGGCCGGAATCGAGCCCACGGGCGGCGCGTTGTTGACGGCGCAGTGCTCGGAGCCCTGGCTGTTGTTGGGCTCGTAGTGGCGCCAGTTGACGTAGCCGCTCGGGGTGCCGCTGGCCCACGCCCAGGTGCCTTCCTGCGCGAGGTCGTTGTAGCCGATGAAGGACGCACGCCCTGCGGGCACCTGCTGCTTCAACCAGGTGTCCTCCGCGCTGTCATCGATGGTGACCAGGTCGAAGCCCTGACTCGTGCAGGCCTCTCGCGCCTGGGCCCAGGGCTTCCGGACCCCGAAGAAGACGTAGTCATGCCCGTTGAACTGCGCGACGGTCCGGGGAACGCTCTCGCAGACGAAGGTCCGGGAGAGGGAGCAGGGCGCGTCGTGCCACCCGCCCAGCGCGTTGAGGAAGAGGCCGCAGTCCTCCGCCCCCTGGCTGTTGTTGGGCTCACCCGGGTTCCAATGGAGGTAGGTCGACACGTCGTCAGACCATTCCCACACGCCCTCCGTCCCCCGGTCATTGATGCCCAGCCACCACTCCGTGGTCGGCGTGGGCAGCTGCGCCTTCAGCCACTGCTCCTCCGCGGCGTCGTTGAGCGTCACCATCCCATAGCCCAGGTCGGCGCAGGTCTTCTGCGCGTCGGCCCACGTCGTCGTGGTGGTGGAGATGAAGTACGTGTGGCCGCCGTAGTAGCTCAGGCCCTGCCGCGCCGTGCCCGACACCTCCGGGCCGCTCGTCAGCGGACCGTCGGCGCTGAAAGCCTCGGTGCCGCAGCCCGAGAGTGCGGCCATGCCGAACAGCAGGGCGACGCCTGACTTCAACCGTGAACCGCGGACCGCCTTGTTGCCATTGCTGCGCATTGTCTGCTCCTGGGGGTGGGCCGACCTTCACCGCGTCGGACGAACCTCTCCAAGGCAAGTCGGGTGCCAGTCGCCGTCAGGGGCCCGCAGCCGCGAGATTCCGCGCACTTGGGCCCGCGTCGACGGCCTGGGCCGAGGGGGCCCGCCGTGGAACGTGCCAGTCCTGGCACGCGTGCGGGGCCTCCAGAGGAGACAGCCGTGTCAGGCCGCCCGTCGCCACTCGCCTTCGAGCAGTGAGAACAGGACGCTGTCGCGGAAGGACTCGCCGTAGGCGACGTTGTCGCGCAGCACGCCTTCCTGCTGGAACCCGGAGCGGATGAGCACCCGAAGCGACGCGCCGTTGTCCGGGTCCACGTGCGCCTCGATGCGGTGGAGCTTCATCTCCTCGAAGCCGAAGCGGAGGAGGGCGGGCATCACTTCCTTCATCACGCCCCGGCCCGCCTGCTCGATGCCGAGCACGTAGCCCACCTCGGCGCGCCGGTCGACGCGGCTCCAGTTGAAGAGGCCCACGCTCCCCAGGGGCGCATCGTCGCCGCGCTCGCACAGGACCCAGCGGAAGCCCTCACCCCGGCTCGCGGACGCGAGGTCTCGCGTCAGCTTCTCCTGCATGTGCGCGATGCCGCCGGACACCGGGTAGTTGATGTACCGCGCCGTCTCGGGGTGGCCGTAGATGAGGGCAAGCGGACCTGCGTCGTCCAGCGTGGGCTGTCGCAAGCGCAGCCGGTCTGTGAAGAACTCGGGGTACGTGGAGAAGTTCGGGAGCGGCATGGTGCCGGACTCTATCGCGCCGTGGATCGACGCCCCATCCAAAGCTTGAAAGGCGCGCGAGGAGCATGCACATCCACGCGCCATTGGCGGGACTGAGCATGGGCGGTTGGGCGCTGAACGACACGGTGTTCGAAGTGACCCCCAACGAGCGCGTCACCGTGGGCCTGCGCTTCCAAGGACCTCGCCATCCACCCCCGGTCCGTAGGCCGTTTCGTTCTTCCTCGCGGCTGAGGCAGGATGCGTGACCCGTTTTTGGCACCGGAGCAAGCACCGATGAGGCGTGCACACCTGCTGGGACTCCTGTTCTTGACGCTGCTTCTCGCGTGCGGCGAGGACGTCGGAAGACCTGGCGGCGAGGATGCCGGTAGCGCTGACGGGGGCGGAGAGGTGTGTCCCTCGGCGGGAGCGCCGTGCCAGCCGAGCATGGCGTGTCGAACGGGGAAGATTGCGTGCGAGGGCCAGGTGACCGCATGTATTCCCTCTGGGAATGCGCCTAACGGCACCGCCTGTGGCTCGAACGAGGTGTGCTCGGATGGCGCTTGCGTCGCATGTGTCGACGGGGCCTCGTGCGAGCCCGCGAATCCGTGCGCACAGGGGAGGATCTCATGCTCGAGCGGAGCTCCCGTGTGTCTGGCCACCGGCGCGCGCAAGCCCACCGGGAGCTCGTGTGGTGACGACAAGGTCTGCAACGGCCAGGGCGCCTGCGTCTCCTGCGCCTCGGGCGAGACGTGCGCCCTTGCGAATCCCTGCCGCACTGCCGCGGTCGAGTGTTCCTCGGGCGCTCCGGTGTGCACGGAGCAGGGGCACGTCTCAGACGGCTCGGCGTGCGGCGACGCCAGGGTGTGCCGCTCGGGCAACTGCGTGGCCTGCACGCAGGGGATGCGCTGCACGCCCCCCTCCAACCCGTGCCACGTGGGCAGCCTGGACTGCGCCACCGGCACGTGCGTGGACACGGGTGTGCCGCTCGAGAACGGCGCATCCTGTGGTTTCGCCAGCGTCTGCTTCGCGGGGGCTTGTAAGTACTGCTCCGCGGGAAGCTTCTGCACGCCGACCAACGTCTGCCATGTCGGCGGAATCTCCTGTGGGACAGGGCAGCCTGTCTGCGACGACACCGGCACGCTCCTGCCGCCAGGCACGAACTGCGGCACGGGCCAGGTCTGCAGCCCGGCTGGCAGTTGCGTGGCGTGCACGGAGTCAGCCGCCTGCGAGTCGCCCAATCCCTGCCGTACGGCCTCCATCCGCTGTGCGTCCGGCGCCCCGGTCTGCACGGCCGGGGCGAACAAACCCGATGGCCTGAGCTGCGGTGGCAACAGCGTCTGCATCAGTGGCGCCTGCGCCGCCTGTCCGCAAGACCGCTTCGCGAGCGTGGAGGTCGACTCCGGAGGAGCCATGGCGTCGATGGGTTTTGCTCGGGGCGCCGACGGTGTGCAGCACGCCGCGTATTACGACTCCGCGACCCGCGCCTACTACTACGCCACGGACGCGAGTGGCGGATGGGTTCGTCAGCAGCTCCAGGTGAACGACACGACCTACGTCGGGCACGTCCAGCTCGCGCTCGACCCGAGGGGCCGTGTCCACGTGAGCTTCACGCGAGGGGAGGACTCCGAGCTCTGGTACGCGACGAATGCCTCCGGTGCCTGGGTGGTCGAACGCGTCTTCGATTCCGTGTGGGGCACGCACCGCATGGCGGTGGACGTCGCCGGCAACGCCCATATCGTGTTCGGGTACTTCCGGAACGGCACGGTTCCGTACCATGCGTCGAAGCGCGATGGGCTCTGGCGCGTCGGCCGCATCGATGACGAGACGATGCAGGACTCCACGCCCGCGATTGTCGCCGGGCAGGATGGCTCGCTCCACGCAAGCTGGACAGCGGGTGGACACCTGAAGCACGGATGGTTCCGCGGCGCGGCCTGGGAGATCGAGGACGTCACCGAGTCACCGGGCGCGTACTCGAGGTGGGGCCGCGGGGCAGCGATTGCGCTCGACGCGTCCAACCGCGTGCACATCGCATACACGCACGGGGAGACCTCCATTCGTTACGCGACGAACGCGAGCGGAGCGTGGGTGGTGGTGACGGCCGCGAATGCGTCGGTCTACAACCCGGATCCCACGCGGTACTACGACATCCTCCTCGATGGTGGCGCGGGCCTGTCCATTGCGTTGGACCAACAGGGCCATGCGCATGTGACGTGGGTGGCGCTGCCGAGGGGCTACGGGCACTTCCTGAACTACGCGACGAACGCGAGCGGCGCCTGGGTCAACAAGCCCTACGTCTCGCATTCGCCCGGCCGGGACTCCACCTCGCTGTTCATCGATGAGGTCGGGAAGGTGCGCGTCGGCTACACGACCTACCACTCCCCCTATGCGCCACGCTTCGTGCACCAGGTGTGTCCGGGGCCCGCGGCCGGGCTTCCTCCGCTCGTCCCGGCCACGCTGCCGGACCTCGTGCGCGCGCCGACGACGTGTGATGGCTGCGTCCGGTCCGTCGTCGCGGTGGGGACTCCGGGGGGGCTGCGTGTGGACTGGCGGCCCGTCACGGGGGCAACGGGCTACAGGGTCTATGTCGCCCGTGGCGCGGCTCCCACGAAGGCCAACTACGCCACGCTCCCTGAAGGGCGGGTCGAGAACGCGCAGGGTGAGGGCCTCGACCTCACGGGGCTTTCGGTGGGCGAGACGTACTTCGTGGTCGTGACGGCGGTCGGCAGCTCGGGCGAGAGCGCGGAGTCTCCTCCGGCGGTGGCGAAGCCGGTGGCGGACGTTCCAGGCGAGGGCTTCTCCGCGCCCGTCGCGGCGCCTTTCATCGCGGACTCCAGGGTGCTCGCGAATGCGGGGGACGTCGACAACGACGGCTACGAGGATCTGATTGTCGGTGACGACATGCACGGGAGCGGGAGGGGCCGGGTGCAGCTCTTCCGTGGCGGCGAAGCGGGGTTGGGTCAGACACCTGCCTGGACTGTCACGGGGACATTCGCGGACTCGAACACGTCGTCCGCGAGGGGAACGCGCCTCGGCGTGAGAGTCGCCGCCGCGGGGGATGTCAACGGCGACGGATATGCGGACGTCGCTGTCGCCGAAGACCGCGGGGTGCGGGTCTACCACGGGAGCGCGAGTGGGCTGGCCACCACTCCCGCGCGCACGTTGGCGGTCAGCTATCAGGTCTTCGGCCTCGTTGGCGGCGACTTCAATGGCGACATGTTCTCGGACATCGCGCTGGGCACTCCCTACTGGAGAAGGGACCCCTTCTCGAACAACTGGGACGGCTCGGCGTACATGTACCGCGGCTCCGCTTCCGGTATCGGAGCGACGGCGTCGTGGACCCAGCAGGCCCCCACGTCGTGGTCGAGCGACAGCTTCGGCTCCACTGTCGCCTCGGTCGGGGATGTGGACGGAGATGGCTTCCGAGACCTCATCGTGGGTTCCCCCAACTATGACGGCGGGTCCCTGTCGAGGGGCGCGCTCCTGCTCCTCCGGGGCGGCGCCACGGGCCTTGCCCAGACGTCCTCGTGGGGCGCGGTGGGGCAGACGTTCGAGGACTATTTCGGCTCAGCGGTGGCAGGGCTGGGCGACATGGATGGCGACACGTTTGGCGAGGTGGCCGTTTCCGCGCCCCACCGCTTCGGTGAGTCGCGCGTCGTCTTCTACGAGGGCGTGACGGGCGGCATGCAGGCGGCTCCGTTCCGCACGTTCGCCACGTCCGCGTGGCCCTACTTCGGCAGGCTGCTGGAGTCGCGGGTCGACCTCCTCGGTGACGGCACGCGAGATCTCCTCGCGGGAGCGAGCCATCGCGTGACGCTCTACCGGGGACGCGCCCAGGGCCTGGACGCAGACCCGGTGTGGAGCCTGGAGGTGCAGCCCGTGGAGGCGTTGTACACGTATATCCAGGAGGCCAGCGCGGGCCGGTTCGGCGGTCCCGCCGGGGTGGGGGTTGTCGTGCGCGGATGCGCGGAGGCGTGGGCCTGTGGCACCCGTTGGGGCACCGTCTCCTACGC
>JBKGHK010000327.1:0-10731 GCA_046520375.1 Pyxidicoccus sp. 3LFB2 | reverse complement strand
CGCAGCAGCACCGCCAGCACCAGCGCCCCGGACACCAGCCGCACCCCGGTGAAGGACGCCGCGTCGATGAGCCGGCCCCCGCCCGCCAGCGCCGCGCGGCACAGCAGCGAGTTGGCCGCGAAGCCCACCAGCGCCAGCACCGTGAGCAGCCCCGTGCGCATCAGCGCCAGAACCCCACTGACAGGCCCACGTTGGTGTACCGGCGCGCCAGGTCGAAGGACGCGGTGAGGGCCCAGTCCTCCCAGTAGCGCAGGACGAACACCTCGAAGCCGCCCGTGACGTGGGGCCGCGCCGGCCGGCCGTCGAAGGGGGAGGGCTCGCCATAGACGCCCGCCCGGAGACGAATCATCCCCGGCACCGTGTCGTGCTCCACGCCCAGGCGGGGGGCGAACTCGGAGGTGCTGCCCACCGACTCCGCCTCCCCCGTGGAGGCGAACGAGCGCACCGGCACCGCGTTGTCCACGCCGGAGATGAGGTCCACCTGGGCGCTCAGCAGCCACCGTCCCGCGGGCGCGCCCTTGGGCTCCTCCTCTGGCACCGGCAGCGCGTCGCCTTCCACCAGCAGTTGCCGCCGCGCGGCGGGCGACAGGCGGTTGTAGCGCTCGGAGCCCTCGCCGAACCGCCAGCTCGCGCCCAGCGACAGCACCGCCGGCGCCACCACCGCGCCGAAGAGCGTCCGCCCCGCGAGCACCGGCGCCTGTTCGTCCTCCTGCCGCCAGTCCGCCACCACCTCCGGCCGCACCGTCACCCCCAGGCGCCAGGCGCGCCCGTGCGGCCGGTAGAGCATGTCCACCTCCACGCCCGTGTCCCCGTAGCGCAGCTCTTCACCGCCGGAGGACAGGCGGAAGGACGCCTGCGCCGCGTAGAGCCCCAGCGCGAGGATGAAGTCGTCCTGCCCGAAGGCCACCGCCCCCGCCAGCACCGACTGCGTCAGCGACACGCGGATGCGCTCCGAGTCTCCGGAGCACGTCACGGTGGCGCAGTAGGTCACCACGCTGTTGCGCAGCGCGAAGCCCATGCCGAAGCGCTTGTACTGCAGCAGCAGTCCGCCCAGCAGCTGCCGGCTGTCCTCGGACTCGTCCGGCCGCCCGTCGTTGTCGATGTCCCGCTTGCGCCCGCCGGTGAAGGGCAAATCCAGCCAGGACAGGGTGACGCCCAAATCCCAGTCCTTCTCCAGCGCGGGGCCCCGGTGTGCCAGCGCGGACAGGTTGCTGGGAAAGCCCGCCGCGCCCTCGGCGATGCCCACGTACGCGCCGCCCAGCGCCACCACGCGCGCCGAGCCCAGCAGCGAGCCGGTGTTGAAGTACAGCCGCTCCGGGCGCGGCCCCGTGGGCTCTTCTTCCTGCGCCCGCGCCGCCGGGGCCACGGTCAGCACCGCCGCGCATAGCAGCACGCCCATGCACCGGCAGGCCGCGTCGCGCACGGCCCTCAGGCGTGTGCCCGTGCCGCCGTCGCCGGTAACAATCGACCGCGCCGCCATGAAGGTCTTCAGGAGCACGGTGCTCACTTCGCGCGCACCACCTCCGCGAAGAGGCGGTCGGCCTCGGCGGCCAGGGCGGTGTCGCGGAAGGTGAGGCCCCCGGCGTCATGGGTGACGAGCGCCAGCGTCACCTTCCGCCAGCGGATGTCGATGTCCGGGTGGTGGTCCGCCTTCTCCGCCGCGTGCGCCACCTTCTCCACGAAGGCGATGCCGGCCAGGAAGGAGGGGGCCTCGTAGGTGCGGCGAATCATCCCGCCCTCGTGCTTCCACTCGGGGTGCTGGGAGAGGAAGGACTGAAGCGCCTCGGGAGCGAGCAGCGTGCGGTCATAGGCCATGGCCTGCTTTCTACCCGCTCCCGCGCCCGAGGAAAGGCGTCAATGCCCTGCCGTCAGCGGGTGGACTGCCGTGGGTACACCCGAATGCCAGTGCCGTTGAACGAACCGGTCATCCACAGGAAGTGCTCCCCGAGTTGAGGCGCGGAGGCCCCCAGGTGTTCAGGCAGCAGCTCCAGCTCCAGCAGCCCCCGCGTCGCATCCCAGCGGGGGCCGACGAAGGGCGCGCTGGAGCTCAGCGGCGTCAGGAAGGGGAGCGCCGGCCCCGGGCGAAGCGAGGGGCGGTTGAGGATGAACTGTCCATCCAGCGTGAAGGCGCCTTCCTCCTGCAGCCGGCCACTGGTGGCCGTGTAGCGGCGGAGTAGCGACACCGGCGTCGGGCCCGACGAGATGAAGGTGTGGGTCCACACCACGCCCTCCTCGTAGCCCACGGGTTCACCCACCAGCGTGTGGCAGGCCTCACCCTGCACGGGCCGGTAGTCCCCGCTGTTGCCGGGCCGGTACGGGCAGGCGAAGGTCCGCGGCTCGAAGGTCCGCGGGTCGGAGGTGCGCGTCACCACGAGGAGCCTCGCTCCCGCGCGCACCAGCAGCCCGCGCGCGAGGTCACCGCCAAAGGCGAGCGGCGCCTCCTCGGGAACCCACCCCGTGGTGGGCGCGGCGTCGACGCCAGCGGCCTCAGTGAAGGTGTAGCGGTGCAGGAACGCGTCGCCCAGCACCACCAGTTCATCCGGGGTGGCGAGCCGCGCATGGGGGCCCTGGGAGAACGAGCCTGCCGAGGTCGAGTCCCGGGGGTAGGGCGCGGTGCCGGTGAGCTGGAGCGGACCGGTGCCGGTGTCGACGTAGCGGAGCACCCGCTCCCCATCCACCGTCCACACCACGTCTCCGGCCACCGCAGTGGGGCCACTCCCGGGGGTGGTGCCGAGGGCCTGGGGTGCGCCGTCCGGCCCACGACGGGCCTGGGCGTCGCACACCCAGGTGCCCCGCGTGGTGCGGCCGAGGTAGAGGCAGGGCGTGCCGGTGGGCAGGGTGGTGAGGGCGGGCTCCTGGCGCCGGTCCTCCCCCGCGAAGATGCTGAGCTGGTGGAGGCTGCCCACCGGGGCGAAGGCGACGATGACGTGGTGCCGTCCCTTCACCGTGGGCGTGAAGCGGATGGTGGCGGTGGTGCCGTTGCCCGTCAGGGTCGCCGTGGCGGGCACGGGCTGGTTCTCCGGGTCCTTGACTTCGACGGTGACGGACTCGGGGTGGCGCACCGAGTTGGGCTCGTCGCAGGCCCGGGTGAGGTCGGCGCCGACGGTGAAGACGGCCTCGGTGCCCACGCCAAAGACAGACGGGCCCTGTCGCTGGGCGGGCGCGCCGTTGATGCAGGGAATGGGCTCGCCCGGGCAACCGCTGCCGCCGCCCAGCGCGAGCAGGGCGGTCAGCAGGCACATCCAGCGCGGGGCCTTCATCACGCCCGCTCCACGGCTCGCTTCCACTTGGCCAGGTGCCGCTCCCGGACGTCGGCCTTCATCTTCGGCTTGAAGGTCTTGTCCGCCTTCCACGCGCGGCGGATAGCGTCCGGGCTGTCCCAGACGCCCGCGCCCAGGCCGGCGAGGAACGCGGCGCCCAGGCTGGTCGTCTCGAGGTTGCGCGGGCGCACCACCGGTACGCCGAGGATGTCGGCCTGGTACTGCATCAGCAAGTCGTTGGCCGCCGCGCCGCCGTCCGCCTTGAAGACGGGCATGTCCCGCCCGCTGTCGCGGCGCATGGCGTCCCCCAGGTCATGAATCTGCAGGGCGATGCCCTCCAGCAGCGCGCGCGCGAAGTGGGCCACGGTGGTGGAGCGGTCGATGCCGGCGAAGAGGCCGCGCGCCTCGGGGCGCCAGTGCGGCGCGCCCAGGCCCGCCAGCGCCGGGACGAAGACGACGTCCCCCGAGTCCTTCACGCTGGCGGCGAGCGCCTCGATGTCCGGCGCGCGCTTGATGACCTTGAGCCCGTCACGCATCCACTGCACCGCGGCGCCGGCGATGAAGCTGCTGCCCTCCAGCGCGTAGGTGGTGGTGCCGGTGCCACCCAGCCGCCACGCCACGGTGGTGAGCAGGCCGGAGTTGGAGCGCACCGGCGTGGTGCCGGTGTTCATCAGCAGGAAGGCGCCGGTGCCGTAGGTGCACTTGGACTCGCCGGGCTCGAAGCAGGCCTGGCCGAAGAGGGCCGCCTGCTGGTCTCCCGCCATGCCCGCCACCGGCACGCCGTCGGGCAGGCTGCGCATGCCGCGCGTGGTGCCGTACACCTCCGCGGAGCCGCGAATCTGCGGCAGGCACGCGGCCGGCACGTTCAGCAGCGCGCGCATGTCGTCGTTCCACTGCAGCGTGGTGAGGTCCATCAGCAGCGTGCGGCTGGCGTTGGACACGTCGGTGACGTGGGCCGTGCCGCCGGTGAGCTTGTAGACGAGCCAGGTGTCGATGGTGCCGAAGCACACGTCGCCCTTCTCGGCCCGGGCGCGCGCGCCCTTCAGGTGCTCGAACATCCAGGTGAGCTTGGTGCCGGAGAAGTACGGGTCCACGACGAGGCCCGTCACCTCGCGCACGCGCGGCTCCACGCCCTGCTCCTTGAGGCGCCGGCACAGCTCGGAGGTGCGGCGGTCCTGCCACACAATCGCGTGGCTCAGGGGCTTGCCGGTGCCACGCATCCACAGGCCCGTCGTCTCACGCTGGTTGGTGATGCCCACCGCGGAGATGTCACGGCCGTTGAGGCCCGCGTCCTTCAGCGCCCGGGCGATGCACCACTCGCTGGTGGCCCAGATTTCGTCCAGGTCGTGCTCCACCCAAGAGGGCTTGGGGAAGTGCTGGGTGAACTCCTTGTAGGAGCGGCCCACCACCTGGAGCTTCGAGTCGAGGATGGAGACGTGGGTTCCGGTGGTGCCCTGGTCCAGGGCCAGCACGTACTTCGTCTTCGGCATGGGGTGAGTCCTCCCAACGGCAGACGCCAGATTGGGAGGAACCTACCCCAGCCAGGGGCTCGGGCAGGCGAGCTTCCTGCCCGACGCCTGCCTAGTAGCCGTACGGACGACGATTGCCGAGGAAGCGGCGCATGCCGTACGCGGCCAGGCCCCCCATGGCCATGCGGCCCAGGGAGCCGCCGAGGATGCCGCCACCCGCCATGGAGCGGCTGCGGCCATAGCCCCCGCCGTAGCCGATGGGACGGCGCCCATAGCTGGTGCGTCCACGATTCCAGCCGCCGGAGCCATAGCTACGACCGCCACCTGCGAGACTGCCGAGAATGCTTCCCAGAAGAGACATGGTGAGGCCTCCTGTGCGTCATAGGGTTGAAGGCCCCCGCCAGGGCGGGAGCGCCCCCGCCGAAGCGGAGTGACTTCAAGGTGACGCCCCTCGCCAGGAAGGACACCCCTTCCCGGGCGGAGCGCCCCGGGGTCCGTTGGCGGCCCCGAAGGCAGGCGGGCAGGCTCAGCGCCCGCTGTAGATGCCGATAGCGCCTGGACGCGAGGAGGCCTCCCGCCTGCGCCACGGTGCGAGCAGTGCGTCCCGCGGGGGCGGGGCCTCGTCCGAACGGGCTGAAAACAGGTTGGCGGATGGGAGCAAATCCACGGCGGATACGCGCAAGCGCGCCAGGGGCCACGGAGGCATCTTCCGCGTCGCTCGCCGGGACATGTGGCCCCGGCACTTCGACACGAGGACACGGAACATGGCTTTCAAGATGAAGCTGGCGGTGCTGTCGCTGGGTGCGGTGCTGGCGGTGGGGTGCGCGGGCTCGAGGGCGAACCTGGCGGACGCGGAGGTGGCCCGCTACACGAGTGACGCGAGCGGGTTCGACACGCACTCGTTCTTCTATGACACGGGCGCGGAGGTGGTGGTGTTCGACGCGCAGTTCACCGAGGCGGAGGCCGAGAAGGTGCTCGCCGCCGTCCGGGCGAAGACGGGCAACCCCATCCGCTATGTCGTGGTGACGCATCCGAACCCGGACAAGTTCAACGGCGTGGGCGTGTTCCAGCGCGCGGGCGCGAAGGTGGTGGCGAGCGCGGCCACCGCGGCGGCCATCCCCGCGGTGCATGCGTACAAGAAGTACTTCTGGGTGAACGTGATGAAGGCCTTCACCGAGGAGACGTACCCCGCGGAGGCCTCGGTGGATGTGACGTTCAGCGGCACGTACGCGCTGCCGCTGGAGGGCGGGGCGAAGGTGGAATTGGCCGAGCTGAAGCACCCGGGGGTGGCCACGACGCAGACGGTGGCGTACGTGCCGGGCCGCAAGGCGCTCATCGTCGGAGACCTGGTGCACCACGGGGCGCATGCGTGGCTGGAGGGCGGCCTGCGTGACGGCAAGGCGGTGCCGGACGTGGACGGGTGGAAGGCGGCGCTGGACGAGCTGGCGGCGTGGCCGGAGGCGACGGTGTACGGCGGCCGGGGTGAGGCCGCGCCGGTGACGGAGGCCATCCGCGCGCAGCAGCGCTACCTGGACGGCATGGTGACGCTGGTGCAGGGCTACGCGGTGGAGCTGGGAGACCGCAAGGCGGAGCTGTGCGCTGGCGAGGCGGCGCCGCACTACGCGGAGCTGGAGAAGCGCGCGGCGGCGGCCTTCCCGGAGTACTCGCTGAAGTACATGGTGGGATACAGCGTGTACGGGCTGGTCAACCGCGTCGCCTGCGGCGGGTAGTCACAGGCAGAGCGGCCCGGGGCGGCAGCGTCACGCCCCGGGCGACGCGCTGGCGGAAGTCTCGGGGGCGCTCGCCGGTGAAGGCGGTGAAGGCGTGGGTGAAGGCGGCGAGGCTCTCGAAGCCCACCGCGTAGGCCGTTTGAGTGACGCGGGCGCCGTCCTCGGCCAGCAGCTCCATGGCGCGCAGCATGCGGGCGTCGTGGAGGAAGCGGCGCCAGGAGGTGCCGGCCTCGTCCTCGAAGCGGCGCGCGAGGGTGCGCTGGGAGAGCCCCGCCGCCTTCGCCGCGCCCGCGAGCGTGACGGGGCCGGTGAGCCGGGCCAGGGTGTACGTCATGGCGCGCGCCAGTTCCGGGGTGCGGGCGCGAGGCAGCCTCCACTCGCGAGGCTCCGCGGCCCACTCCGCGAGGAGGTGGGCAAGGGCGGAGAAGAAGCTCTCCGCCACCGCGTCACGGGGCGCACGCTCCGGGCCCCAGCGGGTGGAGTAGAGGAGCATCTCCCGCGCGAGCGGCGGCAGCACGAAGACGCGGCACTCGCCCTCTGGAGCGGCGGGGACTCGGGAGGGCTCCAGGTACACCGTGCACAGGGTCGCGGGCTGGGTGGTGCTGACGCGGTGACGGGTGCCGCCCGCGAGCCAGGCGGCGCGCTGTGGAGGGAGGAGCCACTGCGCGTGGGCGACTTCGAGGTGGAGCGCACCCCGGGCGGCGTAGACGAGCTGGTGCCGGCGGTGGGTGTGCCAGCCGGAGGTGAAGGGCAGCAGCTCGTCGGTGAGGCAGAAGGCGGACGCGGGCGCTGCGTCCACGTCCACCAGGGGCTTGGGCATGGCTCCTCCATCCTACCGGTGCGGCAATGACGGCCTCGGAGAAGGCCCGCACCAGGAGCCCGAGGATGGGCAAGAGCGCGCCCCGGCGCCAGTGCGGGAATGACAGCGCCTCAGAGGAGGCTCGCACCGGGGGCCCGAGGATGAGCGAGCGCCCTGGCGCCAGTGCGGCAATGTGCATGCCTCGGAGGAGGCCCGCACCAGGAGCCTGAGGATGGGCAAGCGCGCCCTGCCGGTGGTCGGACGGGGCCGCGCATGCGGCAGGGGCCCGCGTCTCCGCCGTCACTTCACCGGGCTGCTCGCGGCGGCTTCTGCTTCAGGTGTTCCACGCGTCCGTGTCTCGGGACGGCGCGGGCCTTTGGTGTCCGCGTACCCCGTCAGCTCCACGTACCCACGGCCCGTGAGTGGCTTCCCCTCACGCGTGCCCTCCAGCCCCACCGTGCCTTCCCAGTACAGCACGCTCACCGGCAGCTCCTGGTCCGCCAGCCTCGGGGTCACCGTGAGGTCCAACCCCAACTTCTCCACACGCAGCCGCCAGCGGGACGGGTACTCACCGCTACTGCGCGGACTCTTCCACGTGTCCAGCACCTCGAGCCGCACGTCCTCGCGCGACACGCGCACCGGCTCGCTCGACGCCGCGTCGGGCGGCGGCACCCACGTGCCCGAACTGAACCGGTCCGCCGAGCCGTCCTTTCGCCGGAGCTGGTAGTACATCAGCTCGCTCCCGTCCGAGAGCTGCAGCGAGAACCAGTCCCAGCCCACCTGGTCCGCGCCCAGCGCGCTGGTGCTCCACTCACGGTCCATCCAGCTCTCGCCCTTCACCGTGTACGTCCGCCCGTCCACCTGCACCGTGCCCCGCGAGGGCATCCGCGTCATCGAGTAGTAATACGACGCATTGCCCCGCTCCGGCCCCTTCTGGCTCAGGCCCTTGTCCCCCTGAAGCACCGGCGGCTTGCCCGGCTCCAGCAGCAGCTCCAGCGCCACCGCGTCCGTCTCCGCGCGCAGCCGCACTGGCCACGTGGCCTCGCCCACGCTGGTGGCCTCCCAGTCCTCCAGCCACACCTTGAAGGGCTTCGCGCTCGCTCCCGCGAGCCCCATCGCCGAGCGGCTGAAGCGCTCCGCCGGGTGGAACCCGCCACCCGCCACGTCCGTCACCGTGAAGTGCCCCAGGTACACGTCGCGCGCGCCCCACGCGGACTCGCGCGCGGGCGTGGTGGGCGCCAGCGCGCTGCGGAACAGGGTGAACTGGTAGCCGAAGGCGCGCCCGTCCTCCGTCTCCAGATTCCCCGTCCAGTACCACCACTCCGTGCGGAACTCCGGATGCGGGCCGTGGTCCTCGGGGAACTGGAAGGGCCGGGGCTCCACCGCGCGCGCATAGCCCGCCGCGCTCGTGTCCGCCCCGCCCAGCGCGCCGCTCACCGTGAGCGTCCACCTGGGCAGGGCCGGGGCGCCGGACTCCCGCGTGACGATGACCACGGCCACCGCCAGCGCCACCAGCACCACCGCCGTTCCGATGACGAGCCCTCGGCCGCCGCTCATTGCCTCACTCCTCCCGCAGCGCGAGCGCGGGGTTGGCGCGCGCCATCTTCCAGGCCGGGTACAGCCCGGCCAGGGCCGACGCCACCATCGCCAGCACCATCGCCTGCCACAGCGTGTCCGGTGTCACCGCGAGCTGCAGCGTCCACCCGAACGAGCGCTGGTTGATGACATGCACCAGCACGTACGCCAGCGCCACGCCCAGCGGCATGGAGAACAGCCCCGCCAGCAGCCCCAGCAGCCCCGTCTGCAGCGACACCAGGCCCCAGAGTTGCCCCGGAGTCAGCCCCGTCGCGCGCAGCACCGCCAGCTCCCGCGCCCGCTCCAGTTGCAGCGACATCAGCGCGCTCAGCACGCCGACGAAGGCCACGCCGATGGCCAGCAGTCGGAGCACCTGCGTAATCGTGAAGGTGCGGTCGAACACCTCCATGGACGCCTGCCGCAGCGAGCGGTTGGCCCGCACCAGCAGCGCCTGCGAGTCCCCGGCCCGCTCGCGCACCGAGGCCACCAGCGCGTCCACGTCCTGCCCCGGCGCGGCGTAGAGCGCGACGCCGCTCACGCCCCGGTCGTCGTACCAACGCTCATAGCTGGCGCGCGGCAGCAGCAGCGTCCCCACGTCCGAGCCGTAGTCGAAGTACACGCCCACCACGCGGAAGTCGCGCGGCCCCTTGTCGGTGGCCAGCCGCACCGTCCCGCCCACGTCCACCTTGCGGTGGAAGCTGAAGGGCTCGGAGACGAGGATGGTGTCCGGTGACGCTTCCAGCTCGCGCCACACCCGGTCCGCGTCGCCCTGCTTGAAGCGGTAGGGCCTCGCCGTCGTCTGCGAGAAGTCGATGGCCAGCAGGTCCGTGGGCACGCCGTCCACGCGCGTCGTCGTCACGCGGATGGTGCTGCTCGCGGCGGCGCCGGGCGTGGCGCGCAGGTGCTCGGCCAGCCCCGGCACCAGCGTGGACGTCCCGCGCCGCGCCACCAGCGAGGGCGGAGAGATGAACACGTCGGCTTGCAAAGACGTGTCGAGCCAGGACACCACCGTGCCCCGGAAGCTGGACACCATCAGCCCCACGCCCACCGTGGTGGCCACCGCCACCATCAGCGCCGCCAGCGCCACCGCCGTGCGGCTGAGGCTGGTGCGCACACTGCGCGCCGCCATGCGCCCCAGCATGCCGAAGGCCACGCCCAGCGGCACCGCCGCCACCGACGACAGCCGCTCCGTCACCCACGGCACCAGCAGCGCCGAGCCCAGCAGCACGGAGAACAGTCCGCCATAGGCCGGCAGCAGCGCCTGCGTGGGCCACGTCAGCAGCGCCGTGCCCCCGGCGAGCACCACCAGCCCCAGCAGCGCCAGCTTCGGCGCGCGGCTGCGCGACACGTCCTCCATGGTGGACCGCCGCATCGTCGTCACCGGGGCGGAGCGCGCCGCCTCCCACGCCGCACCAGCGCCGCCAGCAGCGTGCGCCCAGCCCCAGCACCAGCCCTTGGCCAGCGTGAAGGGCTCCAGCGCGAGGCCTCGCACGCTCACCACGAAGTACAGGTCATTGAACGTCTGCGTGACGAGCCCCACCAGCCCACGCGCCAGCAGCACGCCCAGGAGCAGCCCCGCCACCGTGCCCACGGCGCCCAGCACCGCCGCCTCGCCCAGCACCAGCGCGAAGAGCTCGCCCCGGGTGATGCCCACCGCGCGCAGCCGCCCCAGCAGTCCGCGCCGCTGCACCACGGAGAACGTCATCGTGTTGTAGATGAGGAACATCCCCACCACGAGCGCCAGCAGCGACAGCGCGGTGAGGTTGGTGCGGAAGGCCCGCGTCATCTGCTCCACCGTGCCCGCCCGCGCCGAGGCGCGCGTCAGCTCCGTGCCCGCGGGCAGCGTCGCCTCCAGCGCCTTCGCTTGCGCCTCGTCCCGCATCCGCAGGTCCACGCGC
>JBKGHK010000326.1:0-10762 GCA_046520375.1 Pyxidicoccus sp. 3LFB2 | reverse complement strand
CGTGGCCGCGCGGCCGCGCTCGTGGAGGGCGCGGTGGGGCTCATCGTCGCGCCCCAGGGACGGCTCCTCCGGACCCTCCGCTTCACGCTCCGGGACGGGAAGGTCGTCGGCATCGACGTGACGGGGGACCCCGTGCGCCTGCGCGAGCTCGAGTTGGGGGTGCTCGAACCCCTTCCGCCAGGCCAGGAATGACACAGGCCCGCTGCGCCAGCGGGCCCACCTCTGTCGACATCACCGTGCGCTTCCGGGCATCCCGTCCCACGCCCCGTCGGCTGGTGGACAGGCTGCCCCTGCGTGTGAGGAACGAGGCCGATAGGGAGGAGGTCTCATGGGAGTTGTCCCTCAAGGTAATTCGCCCATGCCCTTGGAACCTGTCGCTCCCCTGACGCCGGACCCAGCCCACGAGGAGGACGCCCCACGCTCGCTCTTTTCCGCGCCAACGCTCGAGGAGGCGCTCTTCCTCCTGGCGGAGCTGGCCCGGCGTCTGGGCCGCGCGCATCAGGCCACCGTCACGCTGGCCCCGTCCGCCCGTCAGCCCAATGGCGCGTCCGCCACCTCGCTGTCGAGGACGTATCAGGCGTGGGGTGGGTACTCGGTGCCCGTGGCCGCTGAGCCGGCCGTGCGTGCGGAGAAGGCCCGGCTCCGCCTGGAGCATGCGGGCAGGGAATCGCTCCCCTGCTGGGAGGAGCGGGCGATGAAGGCCCGGGGCCTGCTCTCGGTGCCGCTGCCGGGCGGCGTGGGGCACCTGCAGCTCTTCGATGCGGAGTCGGGCGACTTCACCTCCGATGACAGGGCCGCCCTCGCAGGACTGGCCTCCGTGGCGGGCATGGCGCTGGAGGCGGTGCGGCTGCGCGAGGAGAACGCGGCGCTGCGGCGCAAGCTCACCGAGGGCGAGGAGCGCTTCCAGGCGCTCGTCGCCGCGTCGAAGCAGGTGGTGTGGGTGACGGATGGCCAGGGCGCCATCACCCGGCTGTGCAGCACCTGGGGCGAGTTCACCGGACAGCAGCGGGAGCAGTACGCCGGCTGGGGCTGGATGTCCGCCATCCACCCCGACGACCACCCCCGCGTGGCGGACGTGGTGCGCCGGACGTACCTCACGCGCGGTGTCTATGAATGCGAGTACCGGCTGCGCCGGGACGACGGCACGTACTTCCCCACGCTCGCGCGCGCCGTTCCCCTGCTGAATGAGGATGGCACCCCGCGCGAGTGGGTGGGCATCACCAGCAACCTCAGTCCGAAGCGGGCCCCCGAGGGGGAACTGGAGCGGCTGCTGCGCGAGGAACAGGCCGCGCGCACCCAGGCGGAGGCCGCCGAGCAGCGCGCCGCCTTCCTGTCCGAGGCGAGCCGCGTGCTGGCATCCTCCTCGCTGGACCCGAAGGCCACGCTGGACGCGCTCGCCTGGCTCGCCGTCCCCGCCCTGGCGGACTGGTGCTTCGTGGACGTCCTGGACGAGTCGGGCGTCGTGCAGCGCATGTCCGTGGCGCACGCGGAGCCCGCGGACGAGGCGCTGGCCCTCGAGGTGCGCGAGTTCCCTCCAGGCGCGGACGGCTCCAACCACCCCACCACGCACGTGGTGCGCCGCGCCGAGTCCATGCTGGTGGACGACGTGTCCGACGCGTGGCTGCGCAAGGTGGCGGTGAATGACCGGCACTACGAAATCATGAAGGCGGTGGGTTTCCACTGCATCATGTCCGTGCCGCTGGTGGCGCGCGGCCGCTCCCTGGGCGCGCTCACCTTCATCGCGGTGCGCCCCTCGCGGCGCTACACGCAGGCGGACCTGGGCACCGCGCAGGACCTCGCGCGCCGCGCCGCGCTCCTGTTGGACAACGCGGTGCTCTACCGCGAGGCGCGCAAGTCGGTGCTCCTGCGCGACGAGTTCCTCTCCATCGCCAGCCATGAGCTGAAGACGCCCCTGACGCCGCTGCAGCTGCGCCTCCAGGCGCTGCGGCGCGAGACGCAGCGGGGCTCGCCCACCGTCCCCACCTCCACGGTGGCCACGCAATTGGACGTGGTGCAGCGCCAGGTGACGAAGCTGTCGGCGCTCATCAACGGGCTGCTCGACGTGTCGCGCATCTCCAGCGGGCGGCTGTCGCTGGACCGCGAGCCCATGGACCTGGCCGAGCTGGCGCGCGACGTCATCTCCCGCTTCTCGCTCACGGCCAACCAGGCCGGCAGTCCGGTGACGCTCCACGCGCGGGACGACATGCGCGGCAGCTGGGACCGGCTGCGGGTGGACCAGGTGCTCACCAACCTGCTCACCAACGCGCTGAAGTATGGCGCGGGCAAGCCGGTGCACCTCTACCTCTCCGGAGACGAGGCCCACGTGCGAATCGTGGTGGAGGACTCGGGCATCGGCATCGCGCCCGAGCACCTCTCCCTCGTCTTCGAGCGCTTCGGCCGGGCCGTCAGCGAGCGGCACTACGGGGGACTCGGGCTGGGGCTCTACATCACCCGGCAGATTGTCGAGTCCCACGGGGGAGAGGTCCGCGTGGACAGCACGCCCGGACAGGGCAGCCGCTTCGAGGTCGTCCTCCCCCGCTGAAGGCGCTTTCGCGCTAGCTGCCCATCCGCGCCCGGAGGCGGTCCTTCACGCGGGGGAAGTCCTCGGGGGCCTTCACCGGCTCGAAGCGGCTGGTGGCCGGGTCCACGCGCTCCACCTCGATGAACGTCACCGGCAGCAGCGGCTGGCCGTCCGGCCGGGTGAGGCTGCTGGCCTCCGCCGTCACCTGCTCCAGCTGCACCACCGGCTGGCCGTCCACCTTCTTGGTGACGACGCGGTAGGGGATGGGGATGACCTTGTCGAGCAGCGGCTCCAGGTCGAAGGTGATGTTGTTGGTGGAGATGGTGGCGTGCTTCGTCGGGTCCACCTTCTCCACGAGCTGCAGCACGCCGTTGAGGCGCACCGGTGCGGCGCCCGCGTCCAGCGCGCCGCTGGGGTTGGTGCGCGGCGTCACCTCCACCGTCATCTGCTTGCCCAGCTCCAGGTGCATGCCAATGACGGCGGGGTCCAGCGTGGCGGCGAGGTTGTCCACGTTGGAGAAGTAGACCTGCTTCACGCCCTGCTTGCGCAGCGCCTCGCCCACGCCGCTCTCCCGCAGCGCGCGGAAGACGTCGCCATGGCCGGACGGCGCGAAGGACAGCTTGCCTTCCGCGTCGCGCCACAGCTCGTGCTTCGCGGTGAGCCGGGGCAGCATGCGCTGGCGGAACAGGTGCACGTGGTTCGTCTGATGCGTCTTCGCCAGGTGCTCGGCGATGCCGTCGTGCGTGAGGTACGAGGTCATCACCGCCATGGGCACCGGGCGGCCGAAGCGCTCCTCCAGCCGGCGGCCCTCTTCCAGCTTGATGTCCAGGAAGGTGCGCTCGCCATAGACGGGCACCAGCGCCTTCACCGCGCCGCCAAAGCGCGTGCCCGCGCCACCGGCGACGATGAGGGCGGCCACCTGCCCCTTGCGAAAGGCCTCCTCGCCGCGCGCCCGGTACTTCTCGTAGGCGGGCGTGCCCGGACGGGGCAGGGGCTGGACGTCGCCTTCATGGAGCGGCTGCAGCGCGCTCGTGGGCGCGGCGGCCTCCATCAGCTCTCCCCGCTTCAGCTGGGCGAGCAGGTCGCGAAAGCTGGCGACGTCGAAGCCGTCGCGTGCGAGCTGGGGACTTTCGAGTTCCGCGTCGTTTTGAGAGGACATGGCCCAGAGGCTTCCGTGACTGCCCGTGCGAAAGCAATGCCAAAAGCGCCAGGGGCCGTCCGTTCGTGAACGGTGGCGTGCGCGAACGTTCCGCCTGAAGGGCTGACCGGGTGTCGGCCCGGGGGCTGTCCCGGGCCTGCCCGACAGGGCCCGCTTCCCCGTCTGGTCCGCGACGGAGCGCGAGTGGCACCGCCCTTACGCGGCGTGCGGCGGTGTCTACCCTTGCCGCATGGCCAACCAGGACCCGACGCGGGTGGCGCGCACCTCCAACCGACCCGAGGCCACACCCGCTTTGTACGAAGGTACAGATGTGACAGGGGAGGCAGACGCGCAAGCCCGAGGCTACCCGCGCCCTCAACTGCGGCGCTCGGGGTGGTGGCCGCTCAATGGCCAGTGGGACTTCGCGCTGGATGCGCTCGCACGCTGGACGGTGCCCGCGGAGGTGGGGTGGACCTCGCGCATCCGCGTGCCCTTCGCTCCGGAGACGGACGCCAGCGGCGTGGGCGACACGGGCTTCTATCGCGCCTGCTGGTACCGCCGCACCTTCGAGCGTCCCACGCTGGGGCCCCAGGAGCGGCTGGTGCTGCACTTCGGCGCGGTGGACCACGTGGCCACCGTCTGGGTCAACGGCTCGCGCTGCGCCCACCACGAGGGCGGCTACACGCCCTTCAAGGTCGACATCACGGACCTGCTCCACAGCGACGGCCCGCAGGAAATCGTCGTGCGCGCCGAGGACGACCCGGCCGACCTGGCCAAGCCCCGGGGCAAGCAGGACTGGCAGCTGGAGCCGCACTCCATCTGGTACCCGCGCACCACCGGCATCTGGCAGACGGTGTGGATGGAGCGCGTGCCCACCACCCGCCTGGAGCGGCTGCGCTGGACGCCCAACCTCGCCCGCTGGGAGCTGGGGCTGGAGGCCCACATCGAAGGGGTGCTCAGCGACGGGCTGCGGCTGGAGGTGACGCTGCGCGCGGGGGACATGCTGCTCGCCCGCGACACGTACACCGTGGTGCTGGGCGAGGTGTACCGCCGCATCGCCCTGTCGGACCCGGGCATCGACGACTTCCGCAATGAGCTGTTGTGGAGCCCCACCTCGCCCAACCTCATCCAGGCCCGGCTGGAGCTGCGCAGCGCGGACGGCCAGCTGCTGGACGCGGTGGACAGCTACACGGCGCTGCGCTCGGTGTCCGTGCAGGGGGACCGCTTCGTGCTCAACGGGCGGCCGTACCCGCTGCGGCTGGTGCTGGACCAGGGGTACTGGGACACCAGCGGCATCACCGCCCCGGACGACGCGGCGCTGCGGCGCGACGTGGAGCTGGCGCGCGCCATGGGCTTCAACGGCGTGCGCAAGCACCAGAAGATTGAGGACCCGCGCTACCTGTACTGGGCGGACCGGCTGGGGCTCATCGTCTGGGAGGAGATGCCCAGCGCCTACCGCTTCACCCGTCAGTCCGTGGAGCGGCTCACCCGCGAGTGGCTGGAGGTGCTCGCCCGCGACTACAGCCACCCGTGCATCGTCGCGTGGGTGCCGCTCAACGAGTCCTGGGGCGTGCCCAACCTGCCGGACAACGCCGCCGAGCGGCACTACGTGCAGGCGCTCTTCCACCTCACCCGCACGCTGGACCCGGTGCGCCCCGTCATCGGCAATGACGGCTGGGAGAGCGTGGCCACCGACATCATCGGCATCCACGACTACGACCCGGACCCGGAGAAGATTGCCCAGCGCTACCACTCGCACGACGTACGCTCGCACCTGTTCATGCGCGAGCGCCCCGGCGGCCGGGTGCTGGTGCTGGACGGCCACCCCCACGCGGACCACCCCATCGTCCTGTCCGAGTTCGGCGGCATCTCCATGGCGCGCGGCGGCTCGCAGGGGCAGTGGGGCTATTCGCAGTGCGAGGGCCCGGACGACCTGGCGCGCCGCTACAAGGCGCTGCTGGACGTGGTGCGCTCCTTGGACCTGTTCGCGGGCTTCTGCTACACGCAGTTCGCCGACACGTACCAGGAAGCGAACGGGCTGCTGTACTCGGACCGCACGCCCAAGTTCCCCCTGGAGCAGATGGCGGCGGCCACACGCGGCCCCCGCTTCTACAGCGACATCCCCATGCCCCCCGCGCCCTCCGGCCGCCCGCGTCCCACCACGGACGAGGGCGCGCCCGAGCCCGCGGGGGCCTGACGCCGCGAGAGGACCCCGCCGATGCAATCCCCCAAGGACGAAGTCCCCCGCTTCGAGGCGCTCTTCGGTCGCCCGCCGAAGGTGCGCGTCCAGGCGCCGGGCCGCGTCAACCTCATCGGCGAGCACACCGACTACAACGACGGCTTCGTGCTGCCCATGGCCATTCCCCAGCAGACGTGGGTGGAGCTGGCCCCGCGCGAGGACGGCACCGTGCGCGCCTTCAGCGCCAACCTGCCGCGCGAGGAGCGGCTGGGCACGTACGTGCTGGGACAGGAGCAGCGCGGCAAGGGATGGCTCGACTACGTCCAGGGCGTCACCCAGGTGCTGCGGCTGGATGGGCACACGCCGGGCGGCTTCGACGTGTGGCTGCGCTCGGATGTGCCACCCGGCAGCGGCCTGTCCTCCAGCGCCGCGCTGGAGGTGGCCCTGCTGCGCGGGCTGCGCGAGGCCTTCGGGCTGATGCTGGACGACGTGAAGCTGGCGCTGCTGGGGCAGAAGGTGGAGTGCGACTTCGTGGGCGCGCCCGTGGGCGTCATGGACCAGATGGCCTCCAGCCTCGCGCACGGCGGCGCGGCGCTCTTCCTGGACACGCGCAGCCTCCTGTTCGAGCGCGTGCCGCTGCCCCCGGGCGTGGAGCCCGTGGTCATCAACTCCGGGGTGACGCACAGCCACGCGGGCGGCGACTACCGGGTGCGCCGCGCGGAGTGTGAGCGCGCCGCGAAGCTGCTGGGGGTGGCGCAGCTGCGGGACTTGCCCGACGCCGACCTGCCCCGAGCGCTCGCGCTGCCGGAGCCGCTGGGGCGGCGCGTGCGCCACGTGCTCACGGAGAACGCGCGCGTGCTGGCCACCGTCAAGGCGCTGCGCGAGGGGGACCTGGCCGCGCTGGGGCCCCTGCTGTACGCGTCCCATGCCTCGCAGCGGGACGACTACGAGGTCTCCGTCCCTGAAACAGACCTGCTGGTGGACCTGGCCCGCGGGGAGCCCGATGTGCTCGGTGCGCGACTCACCGGGGGCGGCTTCGGTGGCTCGGTGGTGATGCTGGTGAGGGCAGGCAAGGGGGCGGACATCGCGGCCCGGATTGTCTCCCGGTACGCACAGGGCTCCACCCACAGGGCAACCGTCCTCGTTCCTCAGGCAGCCGGGCAGGCCTGATCCACCCAGCGCTTTGTACTCCGGGCCAGTGGGACGTTCGCTCCCGGGTGCCCACCTCCTCTCCAAGTCATTCCCCCCGGTGGGGGGCGTTGGAGGGAGCGCATGAAGAGCCATTCGGGCAGGAACGATGTCGTGAACTCAGGCCCGCTGCCGGACCTGGTGTGCTTGTCGCACCTTCGCTGGAACTTCGTCTTCCAGCGGCCGCAGCACCTGCTCAGCCGCTTCGCCCGAGAGCGGCGGGTGTTCTTCTTCGAGGAGCCCGTCTACGGCGAGGGCCTGGCCCGGCTCGAGGTGACGCAGTCGAAGGAGGGCGTCTGGGTGGCGGTGCCGCACCTGCCCCACGGCCTCACCGAGGGCGAGGTGATGGAGCACCAGCGCGTGCTGATGGACGAGCTGCTCGCCGGCCATGCCGTCCGCGACTACGTCACCTGGTACTACACGCCGATGGCGCTGTCGTTCACGCGTCACCTCCAGCCGCTCGCCGTGGTCTACGACTGCATGGACGAGCTGTCCGCCTTCCGAGGCGCGCCTCCGGGTCTGCTGTACAACGAGGCCGAGCTGCTGCGCCTGGCGGACGTCGTCTTCACCGGCGGCCAGAGCCTCTACGAGGCGAAGAAGGACCGGCACCCGGACGTGCACGCCTTCCCCAGCAGCGTGGACGTGGCGCACTTCGCCACCGCGCGCGGCAACGTGGGCGAGCCCGAGGACCAGGCCCGCATCCCGCACCCGCGCATGGGCTTCTTCGGCGTGGTGGACGAGCGCATGGACCTGGAGCTGCTGGCGGCGGTGGCCGACGCGCGGCCGGACTGGCAGCTCGTCATCATCGGCCCGGTGGTGAAGATTGACGAGGCGCACCTGCCCCGGCGCGCCAACCTCCACTTCCTGGGGGGCAAGCAGTACACCCAGCTGCCCTCGTACCTGGCGGGCTGGGACGTGGCGCTGATGCCCTTCGCGCGCAACGAGTCCACGCGCTTCATCTCCCCGACGAAGACGCCCGAGTACCTCGCGGCCGGCAAGCCGGTGGTGTCCACGTCCATCCGCGACGTGGTGCGCCCGTACGGGGACCTGAAGCTGGTGCACATCGCGGACGCGCCGGAGGACTTCGTGCGCGCGTGCGAGGCGGCGCTGACGGAGGACCGCACCACGTGGCTGCCGCGCGTGGATGCGCACCTGGCGAACATGTCCTGGGACAGCACCTGGTCCCGGATGAAGGTCCTGCTGGACGCGGCCGCGGCGCGGCGCGGGCAGGCGGTGGCGGTGCCACGGGGCAACGTGGCGGCAGGCGTGGACCTGGCAGGGGCCTGATTTCAAACCAGACACGGCGCGAACAGACGCGCCCGCAGGGAAGGGTGACAACATGTTCGACTACATGGTGGTGGGGGCGGGGTTCGCGGGCAGTGTGATGGCCGAGCGGCTCGCCAGCGTCTACGACAAGAAGGTCCTGATAGTGGAGAAGCGGCCGCACATCGCCGGCAACGCCTACGACCACTACAACGATGACGGGCTGCTCGTGCACAAGTACGGGCCGCACATCTTCCATACCAACTCGCAGGACGTCTTCGACTATCTCAGCCGCTTCACCGAGTGGCGCCCGTACCAGCACCGGGTGCTGGCCAGCGTGGACGGGCAGCTGATGCCCATCCCCATCAACCTCACCACCATCAACCAGTACTTCGGGCTGAACCTCACCGCGTTCGACGTGGAGGCGTTCCTCGCGAAGCTGGCGGAGAAGCGCGACGCCATCAAGACGTCCGAGGACGTCATCATCACCAAGGTGGGGCGCGAGCTGTACGAGAAGTTCTTCAAGAACTACACGCGCAAGCAGTGGGGCCTGGACCCGAGTGAGCTGGACTCCACCGTCATCGCCCGCATCCCCGTGCGCTCCAACCGCGACGACCGGTACTTCAGCGACAAGTACCAGGTGATGCCCAAGCACGGGTACACGCGGATGTTCGAGAAGATGCTGGACCACCCGAACATCAAGGTGATGCTCAACACCGACTACAACGAGGTGAAGGACCTCATCCCGTACCGGGAGATGATCTACACCGGCCCGGTCGACGCGTACTTCGACTACTGCTACGGCAAGCTGCCCTACCGCTCGCTGCAGTTCCGTCACGAGACGCACAGCACGGAGAAGTTCCAGGAAGCGCCGGTGGTAAACTTCCCCAACGAGTACCCGTACACGCGCTGCACCGAGTTCAAGGCCCTCACCGGTCAGGAGCACCCGAAGACGGCCGTCGTCTACGAGTACCCCACGGCCGAGGGCGACCCGTACTACCCGGTGCCCCGCCCGGAGAACGCGGAGCTGTACCGCAAGTACGAGCGGCTGGCGCGTGACACCCAGGGCGTCCACTTCGTGGGCCGGCTGGCCACGTACAAGTACTACAACATGGACCAGGTGGTGGCGCAGGCGCTGACCCTGTGCACCAAGATCATGAACGTGCGCCGCAAGGACCTGCTCAACATGCAGGTGGAGGGGCACGCATGAGTCGGGCGCCTTCCGGTCTCCCAGAGCTGTGGGGCGGCATCGAGGGCACGGTCAACCGGGTGAGGGACCGGTACTTCGACCAGATGCGCCGGGGCGGCCATTGGGAGCGAATCCAGGACCTGGACCTCATCGCGGCGCTCGGCATCCAGGCGCTGCGCTACCCGGTGCTCTGGGAGCTGACGGCACCGGACGGCGTGGAGAAGGCGGACTGGACGTGGCCGGACGCGCGGCTCGCGCGCCTGCGGGAGCTGGGAGTCCGGCCCATCGTCGGGCTCCTGCACCACGGCAGCGGCCCCCGGCATACCAGTCTGGTGGACCCGGCCATGCCGGAGCAGCTCGCGCGGTATGCGCGGGCGGTGGCGGAGCGCTACCCCTGGGTGGAGGACTGGACTCCGGTCAACGAGCCGCTGACCACCGCGCGCTTCAGTGGCCTGTACGGGCACTGGTATCCGCACGGCAAGGACTACCCCACCTTCGCGCGAGCGTTGGTGGAGCAGTGCCGCGGCGTGGTGCTGGCCATGCGCGCCATCCGCGAGGTGATACCGAACGCGCGCCTCATCCAGACGGAGGACATGGGGCGCACGTACAGCACGCCGCACCTGGCCTACCAGGCGGAGTTCGAGAACCACCGGCGCTGGCTCAGCCTGGATTTGCTGTGCGGGCGCCTGGACTCGAAGCACCCGCTCTGGAAGCACATGCAGGACTGGGGCATCCGCGAGCGCGAGCTGAAGGAGTTTTTGGACGACCCCATGCCCCCGGACGTGGTGGGCATGAACTACTACATCACCAGCGACCGGCTGCTGGACGAGCGGATGACGCACTATCCAAGCTGGTCCCACGGTGGCAACCACCGGGACTCCTACGCGGACGTGCACATCGCGGGGGTGTGGCCGGACGCCGTCACCGGGCACCGCGAAATCCTGTCCGCGGCGTGGGAGCGCTACCGGCTGCCTGTGGCCTTCACCGAGGTGCACCTGGGCTGCACCCGCGAGGACCAGCTGCGCTGGCTGGACGAGGCGTGGGAGGCCTGCTGCTCGCTGCGCGCGGAGGGCGCCGACGTGCGCGCCCTCACGGTGTGGAGCCTGCTGGGCGCGTATGACTGGAACACGCTGGTGACGGCGGAGCGCGGCTTCTACGAGCCGGGCGTCTTCGACCTTCGCGCCCCGCGCCCGCGCCCCACCGCGCTGGCGAAGATGACGCGCGAGCTGGCGACGCAGGGCCGCTTCGACCACCCGGTGCTGGCCACGCCCGGCTGGTGGCGGC
>JBKGHK010000325.1:0-10793 GCA_046520375.1 Pyxidicoccus sp. 3LFB2 | reverse complement strand
GGCGTGCGCCGAGGTGGAGCGCCGCGAGCCCGAGGCGCTGGAGACACACCTGCTGCGCGCGGAGGTGCTGCGTGCGCAGGGCAGGGGTACAGAAGCGCTCCAGACGCTGGAGCGACTGCTGGCGCGCTTCCCGGGCCATGTGGGCCTGTCCTTCACGCTGGCCGAGCGGCAGTTGGAGGCGGGGCTCACGCGGCGGGCGAAGGACACGCTGCAAGCGGTGTCACCCTTCCTCACGGGCTATGCGCAGCGGGCACATCTCTTGTCCCTGGAGGCCGCGTGCCTGGAGCGCGAGGGGCTCTTGTCCACGGCGGTGGAGCGCCGGCAGACGGCGGCGCGGCTGGCGCCGGGGCCGGAGGCCTGGTTCGCCGTGGCGCGCACGCAGGAGCGCTGCGGCGGTATGACGCGCGCGCTCGGTGCATGAGGGCCTGCGCCTGTTGCCCGCCAACGCCCGCAAGGACGCCGAGGCCTGGGTGGCCCGGCTGGAGTCCGAGGAGCGCGCACGGGTGGACACGCGCCGCAAGGAACTCGCGAACGACCCGCGGGCCGAGGAGCTGGAGCACCTGCTGGGCAACACGGACGGCGCGGGTGACGCGCCGGACGAGCAGTAGCCGTCCCGCCCGGGAGAGGTCAGGCCGGGGCGTGGGACTCCAGCTCCGGCTGGGACTGCGACTGGGGCTGGGACTTCGGCTGGGGTGTGCTGGCGCCGTGTCGCTGCTGCGGGTGGATGAACGTCGCGACCAGGGGCCACTCCAGGGTGGCGAACTCCTGGAAGCGCATCTCCAGGGCCTCCTCGTGTGAGCCCGCGCGGAAGAGCAGCCGCTCCGTCAGGCTGAGGGACTCGTCCACGGCCACGGGCAGCTTGTACAGCTCGCCGAAGGGGGGCTCCGCGCCCACCTCGCAGTCGGGGAAGTAGCTGGAGAACTCGGCCTCCGTCGCCAACCGCACGCTGCGGGCACCGATGACGTCGCGGACCTTCTGCAGGTCCACCGTGCCCGCCGCGGGCACGACGACAATCCAGGGCTGCCGGTCCGCCAGGACGATGACGGACTTGGCCACACGCCAGCCGGAGACATGCAGTGCCTCCGCGAGCTCCTGGGCACTGACGGCGTGGGGGTGCCAGTAGCGCTCGAAGCGCACGCGGTTTCGACGGAGGTAATGCTGGATGGACTCCGGAATCATGGGGATTGTCACCTCCTTGTCAGAGAAGGTGGTGACCCCCGGGCCTTCCGACCATCGTACGAGGAAGGCAGCCGCTCCCCTTGTGGGCATTCCCGCCCTCCGTGGGCCCGTAGGGCCGTCAGTAGGGCAGGCGAGCGTGGACGGCGGTTTCAGTGCTGGAAGTCGTAGACGTTGCCCAGCCGGAGCAGGCGCGTCAGCTCGTCCAGCGCGGTCATCGTCTCGCGCACCAGCTGCGGGTCCTGCAGGTCCTTGGGCCGCAGCACCTCGCGGTAGTGGCGCCGCACCCAGGCGGCCAGCGAGTCGTGCAGGGCCGGCGTGTAGAAGACGTCCGCGGTAATCGCCTTGCGCTCCGCGTCCGTCAGCCACACCCGCTGGCGCAGGCAGGCCGGGCCGCCGCCGTTGTTCATCGACTGGCGCACGTCCAGGTAGTGCACCGCCTTCACGGGGCTGTCCTCGGCCACCACGCGCTCCAGGAACTGGCGTGCCGCGGGCGTCTCGCGGCTCTCAATCGGCGCGACAATCGCCATGGTGCCGTCCGGCAGCGTCAGCACCTGCGAGTTGAACGGGTAGGACTTCACCGCGTCCTTCGGCGGCAGCTCCGCGCTGCTGGCCACCACCGCGCGGAAGTCCGGGCCCAGCTTCTCGCGCAGCACCTGCAGCAGGCCCGGGTGGTCCACGAAGGCCAGCTCATGCAGCATGAGGAAGCGCTCGTTGCCCACCGCCAGCACGTCCGTGTGGAAGGCGCCCGCGTCGATGCCGTCCGGGTGCTGCTGCGGGAAGAGCACCTGCTTCGGGTCCAACCCGTGGAGCCGCGCCAGCGCCTGGCTCGCCTCCAGCGTCTGCCGCGCGGGGAAGCGCTTCGGGCCCTGCACGTCCTGCCACGCGCTGCGGCCCCAGGCCAGCAGGTGCACGCCGGGGTGCCCCGGAGTGGCCAGCCGGGTGTGGTTGGCCGCGCCCTCGTCCGCGAAGTGGCCACTGCCCGGCAGCGGCGGGTGCACCGTGAAGTGCCGCTCGCTCGCGAAGATGGCGCGCAGCACCGAGTGCGTCGTCTCCGCTTCATGGCGCGGTGGTACATCTGCGACAGGTTGGCCGGCGTCAGGTGGACGCGGCCGTCCGCCGCGTCCGAGCTCGGCGCCACCGTGGCCGCGTTGGCCGTCCACATGGCCGAGGCGCTGGACGTCAGCCGCAGCAGGTGCTCCGCCTCCCGCGCGGCGCGGGTGATGATTTCCTCGTCCGAGCCGGTGAAGCCCAGCGCCCTCAGGGCCCGCAGCGACGGGCGCGGCTGGGGCGGCAGCACCCCCTGACCCACCCCGAGCCCGGAGACGAAGCGCATCTTCTCCAGCCCCTGGAGCGCCGCCTCCCGGGGGTGGCTCGGCTCACCGACATGGCTCTGCGACGCCAGGTTGCCGGGCGAGAGGCCGCCATAATTGTGCGTGGGGCCGACGAGTCCGTCGAAGTTGTATTCGCGCATGGGATATTGAACGCCTCGTGGAGCGTCCTCCCTTAGCAAAGCGTCTCAAACGTTTCCTCCGCTACCTGCTCATCCGCGGGGTGCTGTTGCTCCTTCAACCCCTGCCCCTGGGTGTGGCCCGGGCTCTGGGCGCACGGTTGGGGGCACTCGCCTACACCGTGGCCGGCGGTGAGCGGCGCAAGGCCCTGAAGTCCCTGGCCGTGGCCTTCCCCGAGAAGTCCGACGCGGAGCGGCAGGCCGTGGCCCGCGCCGCCTTCCGCCACCTGGGCGCCGCCGCGCTCGAGGTGGCCTGCACCGGCGCGCTCGACAGGGGGCTCGAGCGCCTGGTGGCCTGGCCGGAGGAGGACCGTCGCGTGCTGGAGACGGCCCTGGCCCGAGGCAAGGGCGTCGTCTTCGTCTCCGGGCACGTGGGCAACTGGGAGCTGCTCGCCCGCCGCGTGGACCGCGCGGGCTACCCCAGCCAGAGCATCGCCAAGGAGACCACGGACCCCCGGCTCACGGCGCTGGTGGGCCGCTTCCGCGAGCGCGGCGGGGTGCGGAGCATCTGGCGCGGCCAGGAGGGCGCCGCCCGGGCCATGCTGCGCGCGCTGCGCAGCGGCGAAATCCTCGGCATCCTCATCGACCAGGACACGCGGGTGCAGTCGCTCTTCGTGCCCTTCTTCGGCCAGCTGGCGGCCACGCCCCGCGCCGCGGCGGACCTGGCCATCCGCACCGGGGCCTCGGTGGTGACGGGCTTCTGCCACCGCGTGGAGGGTGGGTACCGCCTGTCCATGGAAGAGGTGCCGGTGCCCCAGATAGAGGACCGCGAGGCCGCGGCCCTGGCCCTCACCGAGGCCCTGTCCGCGCGAATCGAGGCCGCCATCCGCCGCACACCCGAGCAGTGGGTGTGGATGCACCAGCGCTGGAAGACACGTCCGTCCCCGGCTGTACCTTCGCCGCTTCCCGAGGCGGCGCCCTCCGCGGCCCGGTGATAAGGAGAGCCCCGTGCCGCGCCTGAACGCCGCCCGACCTACAGTCCCGCTGGCAGCCCTGCTGCTCGCCGCCGCCTGCTCGCCGGGCCCCCGCGCCACGGGGCCCCAGGAGGACCCGCCCCCTCAAGTCGTGCTGCATGGGGCCCGGCTCGCGTCCTACCAGGGCGAGCAGCTCACCCTCTCCGGCACCGCCGAGCGCCTCACCTACCAGCGCGCCGGGGGCGACGTGCAGGGGACCAACGCCACGCTGAAGGTGCCTCCCGGCCAGGGCCAGGCGAAGGGCCCGGCGGGGACTTCGGGCGGCATGGATGTGAGCGCTCCGAATATGGAGGGCAACCTCGCGTCCAAGCAGCTGGTGGCCTCCGGCGGCGTCGTCATCCGCACGGAGGAGGGGATGGTGGTCGAGACGCCCCGGTTGACGTACGACGCCAACACCGGGCAGGCGAGCGGCAATGAAGGGGTGAAGGTGAAGGGCCCTGAGTACCGGCTGCGGGCGGACCGCTTCGAGCTGTCCACCCGGGAAGAGACATTCATCTTCGCAGGCTCGGTGGAAACCGTGCTGGGAGCGGCAGAGTGATTGAGTTCCTCGTGATGGCCTTCTTCGTCGCCCCACCCGCGCCCGCCTCGGCGGTGCCGGCCCCCACCGACGGTGGGACGCCTCCCGCCGCCGCGCGCCCGTCGAGCTCGCTGGCGCCGCCGGACATCAAGGAGCCGGTGCAGATTTCCGCCGACCTCATCACCGGCGAGAAGACGCAGGCGGTGCTCACGGGCAACGTGAAGGCGAAGCACCGCACCATGGACCTGCGGTGCGACAAGATGACGGCCCACTACACCCAGCCCCGCGTGGTGACGCGCGTGGTGTGCACCGGCGGCGTGCAGGCCGAGGACGGCGACCGCATGGCCCGCGGCGAGCGCGCCGAGTACGACGTGCCCAGCGGCGTGCTCGTCGTGACTGGCTCCCCGGAGGCCCGCCAGGGGACCACGTACATGCGGGGGACGAAGGTTCGTCTCACCCTGGGTAGCGAACGGCTCGAAGTGGAGAACGCCGTCATCATCTTCGAGCCGCCGCCCTCGGAGAATCCCGCGCCGCGCCGGAAGGGGACGGGCACTCGCGCCGGTTCCACCCAGACACCGGCCACGCCGGGAGCTCCGGCGGCGCAGCCCGCGCCCGCCCAGAAAGGCCCGACGAAGTGAGCGCGAAGCTGTCCGCCGTGGGATTGGAGAAGTCGTTCCGCCGTCGCAAGGTGGTGGGCGGCGTGTCCTTCACCGTCGCCCCCGGCGAGGTGGTGGGCCTGCTGGGCCCCAACGGCGCCGGCAAGACGACGAGCTTCAACATGGTGGTGGGCCTGGTGACGCCCGACGCCGGCCGGGTGAGCGTGGGCGACGAGGACCTCACCCACCTGCCCATGCACCGCCGCGCGCGCAGGGGCGTGGGCTACCTGCCCCAGGAAGCCTCCGTCTTCCGCAAGCTCACCGTGCGCGACAACTTCCTGTCCGTGATGGAGCTGCAGAAGGGCCTGGACAAGCGCACCCGCGAGCAGCGCGCCGACGCGCTCATGGAGGAGTTCGGCCTCACCCACGTCGCCGAGTCGCTGGGCGAGACGCTCTCCGGAGGCGAGCGCCGCCGCGCGGAGATTGCCCGCAGCCTCATCCCCCAGCCCCGCTTCATCCTCTTCGACGAGCCCTTCGCCGGCGTGGACCCCATCAACGTGGGCGACCTCCAGCGGCAGATCTTCCTCCTGCGCGAGCGCGGGCTGGGCGTCCTCATCACCGACCACAACGTCCAGGACACCCTCGGCATCTGTGACCGTGCGTACATCATCGCACAGGGGCAGATTCTGGAAGAGGGGACCCCCGCCCAGATTGCCGCCTCTCCCAAGGCGCGCGCCGTCTACCTGGGGGAACGGTTCCGTCTGCAACAGGCGCTCTGAACACGACTACCCATCTGCCAGGCGAGTGACTAGAGTGGGTTGGCCTCACTTTTGCGTCGGCGTGTTAACATCCCCGCCTCACGCTGAGTGTGTGTAAGGTGTTGGTTTCCTTGCAGAATTTGAGCTGTGCAAGCAAGAGACCACCTTTCCCCCACTAGACGAACCCCAGGCATCTTGTTACGTTGGCACGGTCTTTGATTGTAGTCCCGGTTTATAAGGGACTGAATCAGATCGGGAGCCCCGTCTCATGGCGATGGAACTGAAACAAAGCCTGAAGCTTGCCCAGCAGCTGGTGATGACGCCGCAGCTGCAGCAGGCCATCAAGCTCCTCCAGCTTTCGCGGATGGAACTGCTCGAGCAGGTCCGCGAGGAGATGGAGCAGAACCCTCTGCTCGAGCAGCCAGACGAGCAGGCGGTGGGGGATGTGGGGGACAAGGAGCCGGGCGAGGCCTCGCTGGAGGCGGACAACGCCGAGGTGCCCCGCGACATGGAGATGCCGGCCGCCACGGCCGACACCGCCCCCGAGTTCAAGGCCGACGGCGAGGGCCCTCCCGAAATCGACTGGGAGCAGTACCTCAACAGCTACCAGTTCAACGAGCCGACCACCGCCTCCAACAAGGGCAATGTGGCCACGGACGACATGCCGTCGTTCGAAGCCAACATGGTGAAGAAGGAGGACCTGGTCGACCACCTCCAGGAGCAGCTGGGCACGCTGCGCCTGAACGAGGCCGAACGCCGCGTCGCCATGCTCATCCTCGGCAACCTGGATGACGACGGCTACCTCAAGCTCCAGGACGTGGACGGCGACCCGCTCATCCGCCTGGCCAACGAGGCGGACGTGCCCATGCACGTGGCCGAGCGCACCCTGCGCCGCATCCACGCGCTGGAGCCCCGCGGCTGCGGCGCGCGCGATTTGCAGGAGTGCCTCCTCATCCAGCTTCAGGGGATGAAGGAGAAGGGCGCGGCCCTGCTGGGCCTCATCATCAAGCGCCACATGAAGTATCTGGAGTCGAAGAACCTGCCCGCCATCGCCAAGGACCTGAAGGTCCCCATGGAGGAGGTGGTGGAGGCGGTGAAGCTGCTGCCCAAGCTGGACCCGAAGCCGGGCCGCAACTTCAGCGGCGACGACGCGCAGTACATCACCCCCGACGTCTTCGTCTACAAGATGGGGGACGACTACACGGTGGTGCTCAACGACGACGGCCTGTCCAAGCTGCGCATCTCCGGCACCTACCGGAACGCGCTGAAGACGGGCGCGGTGGGCCCCGGCCAGACGAAGGACTTCATCCAGGACAAGCTGCGCAGCGCGATGTGGCTCATCCGCTCCATCCACCAGCGCCAGCGGACCATCTACAAGGTCACCGAGAGCATCATCAAGTTCCAGCGGGACTTCCTGGACAAGGGCATTGCCCACCTGAAGCCGCTCATCCTGCGCGACGTGGCCGAGGACATCGGCATGCACGAGTCCACGGTGAGCCGCGTCACCACCAGCAAGTACGTGCACACCCCGCAGGGCATCTTCGAGCTGAAGTACTTCTTCAACTCGTCCATCGCCCGCGTCTCCGGTGAGGACACCGCGAGCGAGGCGGTGAAGCACCACATCAAGCAGCTGGTGTCGCAGGAAGACCCGCGCAACCCGTACTCGGACCAGAAGATTGTCGAGCTGCTGCGCGCGCAGGGCACCGAGATTGCCCGCCGCACGGTGGCCAAGTACCGCGAGGTGCTGGGCATCCTCCCCAGCAGCAAGCGCAAGCGCTACTACTGAAGCCCGGGGCCGGGGACTGTGATGGTTCCCGGCCCGTGAGACTGTCCCTGGCCCGGTGCCTCCGAGTGGAGGCACAGTGGCGCCATGAGCGTCTCCCCTCCCTCTGATTCCAACGTGTCCCGCCGCGAGCTGGTGCCGCTCGTCGTCCCGCCCGTGGTGCTGGAAGGGCAGGCCGTCCGGCTGGAGCCGCTGCGCCTGGAGCACGCGCCGGCGCTGGCCGCCTTGTGCGAGCCCGAAATCTTCACCTGGTTCTCCCGCGTGCTGCGCACCCGGGAGGAAGTGGAGGCGTTCATCTCCAGCGCGCTCACGGAGGCGGAGCGGGGCCTGGAGCGGCCCTTCGTCATCCTGGAGCGCGAGACGGGCCAGCCGGTGGGCACCACGCGCTACCTGGACATCCAGCGCCACCACCGGACGCTGGAGATTGGCTACACGTGGCTGGGCCGCCGCGTCTGGCGCACGCGCGTCAACACCGAGTGCAAGTACCTGCTCCTGCGCCACGCCTTCGAGTCACTCGGCGTCATGCGCGTACAGCTCAAGACGAACCGCCACAACGTCCGCTCCCGCGCCGCCATGGAGCGGATGGGCGCGAAGTTCGAGGGCATCCTCCGCCACCACATGCTGGTGCAGGACGGGCAGGTGCGCGACAGCGCGTACTACAGCGTCATCGACACCGAGTGGCCCGAGGTGAAGGCCCGCCTGGAGGGCTTCCTCGCCCGCTGAAACCCGACACCCGCCCCGCTGTGCACTCCCGCTTCCGGAGGCCGACGGATATAGGGTGCGGCACGCATGCACCTCTTCTCCTCCTTGATTGGTCGGGGCGCCATCGGCGCGCTCGTGGGCCTGGGCCTGCTGGCCGGCTGTGGCGGCAGTGACGACTCCGAGACGGTCGACCTCGCCGGGCTCTCGGACCGCACGCTCACCTGGGCGCTCAGCGACGTGGACATCTTCGAGGGCGTGGAGCCGTCCGGCTCCCACCGCTTCTCCCTCACCTTCTCGCTGGCCGGGGGCGGCCGCTGCACCCGCCTGGGCGAGGGCGCCACCGCCACCCTCAATGGCGTGCCCATGCGGCTGGAGCCCGGCGGCATCAATGGCACCGCGGGCCGGGACGTGTGCGAGGCCACCCGCGCCTTCCTCGACTTCGACCCCAACGTCTGGGCGCAGCAGCCCCGCGAGGACCTCCGCGTCGTGCTCCAGGACGGCAGCGGCACCGTCTCGCTCATCCTCCAGGGAGGGAAGACCAAGCGCCGCTTCGCCTTCGAAGGGGCGGGGGCCGCGGACCGGCTGACGCGTGGGCAGGCCTACTCGTTCCGCTGGCAGCCAGGCGACGAGGTTCCCGGCCCCATCTCCGTCACCCTGCTGCGTGAGGGCGGCCTGGCCACCGCCACCGTGCCCTCCACGCAGCAGGAGGGGCTCGTCACCTTCTCGGTCCCCACCAACACGCCTGTCGCCAACCACCTGCTGACGCTGAGCGGAACGGCACGGGGCACGGTGCTGGAGTGCACGGGCGTGGCCGCGTGCGAGGGCAGCGTGGTCCACTCGGAGGAGCGGCTCATCACCATCCAGTAGCGGGTCGCCAGACACGCCCGGGGGCGCCCGGACACGTCCGGAGGGCCGGCAGGGGGGCAGGGGGCGTGGGACGGCGCGCCAATTGCCGCGGGGGGGTGGGCACCCCCACCGTGCCAGGAAGCTTTCCCCTGGAGGAACCCCGCAATGGCCCAGAAGAACCCCGACCCTCGCAACGCAGGCCCCAAGCCCCCCTTCGCGGACCAGCCGCAGCCGCACCCTGGCCATGAAGGCCAGATGGACCCGCAGCCCGACTACGGCGAGCAGACCTACAAGGGCCTGGGCCGGCTGACGGACCGGGTGGCCCTGGTCACCGGCGGCGACAGCGGCATCGGCCGCGCGGTGTGCCTCGCCTTTGCCCGCGAGGGCGCGGACCTGGCGGTGTCCTTCCTCAACGAGAGCGACGACGCCAACCACGTGAAGCGCTTCGTCGAGGAGGCGGGGCGCAAGGCGCTGCTGTTGCCCGGAGACCTCGCGGTGGAGGCCCACTGCCGCAAGCTGGTGGAGGACACGGTGAAGCGCTTCGGGCGCATCGACATCCTCGTCAACAACGCGGCCTTCCAGGGCCCGCAGGTGGAGAAGTTCGAGGAGCTGGACGCCGAGCGCGTCGAGCGCACCTTCCGCACCAACATCCTCGCCATGTTCCACCTGGTGCGCTACGCGCTGCCGCACATGAAGGCGGGCGCCACCATCATCAACACCGCCTCCATCCAGGCCTATCAGCCCTCGGCGGGCATCCTCGACTACGCCGCCACCAAGGGCTCCATCGTCACCTTCACCAAGGGCCTGGCCCAGCACCTCATCGAGCGAGGCATCCGCGTCAACGCCGTGGCCCCGGGCCCCGTGTGGACGCCGCTCATCCCCCAGTCCTTCAGCGGCGAGAAGCTCAAGCAGTTCGGCGCGCAGTCGCCCACCGGACGTCCCGCGCAGCCCGCGGAGCTGGCGCCCTCGTTCGTGTTCCTTGCCTCGGACGAGTCGCGCTACGTCAACGCGGAGATTCTGGGCGTCACCGGCGGCCAGGTGCTCGCCTGACGTGACGCGGCGCGCATCCTAGCAGGGGTGCTGGCACCGCTCCATCGACCGAGCGCGTGTGCCAGCCCCGCCAGGTCTCTTCCGGATGTCCGCCCTCTGACGGGCGGGCGTTCTCGGGAAGAGTCAACCTGGGGGGGCGGGTTGCTTCCCGGAGGCAGACCGTTTCTGATCTGCCTCGGAGCTCCCCTCTCTCCCTAGGAGGCAGCCACGCCATGCAGTTCAACATCACCTTCCGTCAATTCGGCACGTCGGATTCCCTCAAGGAGTACGCACGCGAGAAGGTCGAACGGGTGAACCGACTGCTGGACCGGGCCGGCGAAGCCCACGTGGTTCTCTCCCTGGAGCGGCACCTCCACCACGCGGACATCACCATCCACTCCGGCGCCTGGGTGTTGCGAGGGCGTGAGAAGAGCGACGACATGTACGCGTCCATCGACCTGGCGATGGACAAGATCGAGCGCCAGCTGCGGCGCTACCGCGACAAGCTGAAGACGCATCATGGCAAGGAGCGCGTCCACCACCGGCAGGACCTGGTGAACAGCCTCAAGGTCCGCCACGCGGTGTTCGAGATGCCGCCGGACGTCGAGGAGCAGGCCGAGCCGACGCCGGGAAGCGCCACGGCCGAGGTGAAGCCCCTGTCCGTGGCGTCGCCCGTCGCCGAGGTCCCCCCGTCCGCGCGGGTGGTGCGGGCCACCCACCTCGCCGTCAAGCCGCTCTCGGTGGACGACGCGGTGATGCAGATGAACCTGATGAACAACGACTTCTACGTCTTCCACAACGTGGAGTCGGACTCGCTGTGCATCGTCTACCGGCGCAAGGATGGCCAGTACGGCCTCATCGCAGCCCCACGCGGCCGCGACGCCACGCCGCCACGGGCACCT
>JBKGHK010000324.1:0-10842 GCA_046520375.1 Pyxidicoccus sp. 3LFB2 | reverse complement strand
CCATGGAGGTGCTGCTCGCCTCGGACCGCGCCGCCCGCGCGCCGCCACCGGCAATGTGGCCAAGGCCCGCGCGGAGCTGGCCGAGGCGCTGAAGCGGGAGCCCGACCATGCACCCGCCCTGCTCATCCAGGCCTGCCTCGCGCTGGAGACGGGGAACGACGCCGAGGCCGAAGCCGCCCTGGTGCACCTGGAGGACGTCGCGGCGGGCAGCAAGGAGCTGAAGCTGCTCCAGCGGCTGCGCGAGCTGCGGCGCACCCCGGGCACCTCCTGGCAGCAGGCCTTCCGCGAGGCGTGGGTGTCCCTGGGCCGGCCCGACTTCCAGAAGAGCCCGCTGCTGCCGGGCGCACGCCCCTGCCGCCGGACCCCACCGTCGCTGGCGCGGAGCAGGCGGCGTGGACGGGGGCGAGCTCGGACGAGGTGAAGCTGATGCTGGCGCTCGGCTCGCGGCGGCTGGACGCGGAGAAGGCGCTCTTCCTGCTGGCGCAGCTGCCGAAGGTGGAGGACCCGTTCCTCTACGTGGCCATCATGGACGCGCTGCGAGGCGACGCGCTGCCCGAGTCCTCGCACGAGGAGGCCCGGAAGACGTTCCGCCAGACGCTGGAGCGGCTGGCGGCGGCGCACCCGCGCGCCATGAACCTCCAGCTGCTGCTGCTGCTGGGAGACACCGAGCAGGGCTCGCCGCTGAGCGCCGCGGAGCTGGACGCGCTGGAGAAGCTGTCGGCGCTGCCCGTGTGGCGCGAGGGCGCCACCCTGGCGGAGCAGTTCCAGAAGGCCCGGCGGCTGCTGAAGGACGCGGGCGTGCCGGATGCCAGCGCCATGGCCATGTCCGCGGTGTCGCGCGGGGTGGTGGACCGGGGCTCGTGGATTCTGCGCACGCGCAACGTGGGCACCCGGGGCGCGCTGCCTCCCGAGGGCGTGAAGCGGCTGGGCCGCATCACCCGGGACATCGGCTCACGGATGATGGAGCACCCGACGATGATGGAGCGCATGGCGGGCCTGCAGCTCATCCGGAGCGGCGCGCAGGATTTGGGCGACGAGGCGGGCCGGGTGCTGGCGCTCGCGCAGATTGAAGGGCTGGAGAAGGCCGTCGAGCAGTTCCGCAGGACGGAGCTGGCGCGCTGGCCGCTGCACTCGCTGACGGAGGAGCTGCTGGAGCAGAACACCCGCGACGAGCCGGGGTACCTGCTGTCCTTCGTGGTGGGAGCGCCCCCCAAGGCCGCCGAGGCGCAGCCGTAACAGGGGTTTGCGTAGGGACGAGGACTCTCGGGCCCCGGGATACTGCCACCCGGGGCCCGAGCAGGCCCCCCACGATGCAACGAAGCCGCCGCACGCCGGACCTCCAAGGTCGTCCGGGCAACCGCACTCCTTCCACGTGAGCGCCGGGACCAAGGGGGTGCGTCCCGGGCGGCCTCGCGTGGGCACCGTGGAATACGTCCACAGCTTCCAACGACTGCGTGGGGCGAAGAATATCGGCTGCGCGCGGCCTGTCCACCCGCAGGGTCGGTCCTCCGCGAGGTGTCGTGACAGGCTGGATGCCCGGGCCCGACCCGCAGCGGCGGTGGATTCACCCCAGGTGCGGGCAGGCGTTTTGCATGAAGGCCCCCCAGTGTGGTGGCAGGGCGCTCTGCGTGAATGGGGGCCCGGCCTACAGGTAGCTCATCCAGGCGCTGTGGCTGCGGGCCTTGAGCGCGGCGAACCACCGGCAGGCAAACCCCAGCGGCACGGCCACCCCCACCGCGAGCGCCCACAGGGACGGAATGTTGGGGACGCTGAAGAGCGCGCCCTCGTTGGGGCCCAGGGCGAGGAGCGCCAGCCGGTTGAAGAGGTGCAGCAGGTACAGGTGCACCAGGTAGAAGAAGAGCGGGGCCGTGCCGAAGGTGGTGAGCAGGGCCAGCAGCCGGGACGGGGCATGCTCCAGGCTGGCCAGCAGCAGCGCCCCCGCGCCCAGCGTCAGCAGCAGGAAGTCGAGCGACGGCGGATATTTGGTGAGGTTCAGGAATGAGATGAGCGTCACCAGGGGCGTGGCGCCGTCCACCCGTGGCACCGGCTCGCCGTAGCCGTTGAGCAGCCGCAGGACGACGAAGAGGCCCAGGGCACCGGCCCCGACGAGGGAGAGCCTGCGCCGCCGCGTGGCCGCGTCCACCTGCCGGGAGAACCACGGGCCCATGCCGTAGCCCAGGGCGATGACGCCAATCCAGGGGGCCAGCGGGTAGGAGGTCCGCGCGCGGGCGCCCCAGGGCAGTTGGATGAAGCCCCGGTCATGGAGGATGGCCCACAGCGTGGCGCCGGGCTGGCCCGCCTCGAAGCGGAGGGGGTCCAGGAGGTTGTGCCCGAAGACGATGGCCAGGCCCAGGGCGATGAGGGCCGGCCTCGGCAGCCAGAGGAGCCCGGCGAGCGCCACCATGGACAGCCCGATGGCCCAGATGACCTGGAGGAAGAAGGTGGGCGGGTTGAGCGAGAACGTCCAGGCGAAGTTGACCAGCGTCAGCTCGAGCACGACGAGGAACAGGCCGCGCTTGAGCAGGAACGCGGAGGCCGCGCGCCTGCCGCCCCGCCGCTGCCCGTAGAGCCACGCCGACAGCCCCGTCAGGGCGACGAACACCGGGGCGCACAGGTGCGCGGACAGCCGGGTGAAGAAGAGGCCCGGCGGGGTGGTGGCCAGGTCCACCGGGTCGCTGACCTGCGCGTGCATGTAGAAGAACTCGCGCGCGTGGTCGACGAGCATGAGCAGCATGACGAAGCCGCGCAGCGCATCGATGGTGACGATGCGGCTCGCGGCGCGCGCTGCGGTTGCATGGCCGCTTGCTGGAATGACGGATGCTTGAGGCAGTGTGACGGAATCCACGGACACCCGGGCGCTCCTTCCCTGCCTCCTGGCAGCAGGGGCACGGGGGCAACAGGGGTGGTTCCGGACGGCTTCCCTGGGCGGGGCCGGATGCAGCCGTCGCACGAGTAGCGCCCCTGATGGGTGCCCCGCCACCGTTGCGGTGAACCCTGAGAGCGAGCGCCAGTCCCTCATCGAGTCCATGAGGACGCTCTGCGTCACCATCCGGGAGCACGGGGCGGCGGGCTCACTGCCCGCCGCCCGTAGCGCCTACTCCCGCAGCGTACCGTTGAGGACGCCGAGCGTGGCCGGGCCGAGCGCCCAGTCGCTCGCGGTGTCGCTGTCTCCGAGGAAGACGCGGCCCACCGTCGTCGTCTTGGTGCCGGCGATGGGGAAGGCGAAGCTCCAGTCGAAGGAGACGTCAAAGGCGCTCGGGAAGGAGTTGTACGTGCAGGGCACGCCGTTGCAGTCGGCCGGGGACCACTGCCCTTCCGCCTGGAGCGCCTGCAGTTGGACGGGGTACGCAGGGATGGGGGTAAAGCCCGGGATGACGGCGGCAAGGGCGTCCAGGGTGTTGCCCATGTGGTCCCGGATGCGGTGCACCCGCTGTCCCCCACTGATGCCGAAGGTGCCGCCATGGAAGTCCCAGGCCGTGTCGTAGTTCGACGCGTACTGCGCCTGGGGCCAGGCCGTCTTGCTCGTGAGCTCCGAGCCTGGAGCGTCCACCCCGGGCGTCGCCCGGTCCGGGTTGAAGTGGATGACGACGAGGTCCCCCTCGAGCACCTCCACGTCCGGAAGGGTCGCCAGGGGGTTGGCGCTGGCGGCGTCCACGACGGTGATGCCCTCCGTGCTGCCGCTCCGGAGCACGACGAGCTCCATCAAATCCCGCTGGTTAGCGACACCGGGCGCAATCTCGGTGATGCGCAGCACCGCGGGCGTCTTCCAGCCCCGGAAGGTGCCGGTGCGGCTCGTCGGCTCCACGCCGGTGCCCGCGAGGTCACGCACCGTGGAGGCCACCGTCACGGTGTAGAGCTGGCGAGGCACCTGGACACTGGTCTCGAGCCGCACCTCGCGGTTGCCGGGGGTGCTGGCACCCGTGACAGTCACTCCGGCGATGGAGAACTGGCTGCCATCGGCCAGGACGCTGGCCGGGTCGATGCGCCGGTCGAAGCGAACGATGACCGACTCCGGGCCAGAGGCCTGCGCACCCATCACCCGAGGCCCCGGGCACGTCGACGAGACCAACTGCTGCGGCTCCCACACGGAAGGCTGGGTGAGCGGCGTCCCCGTCCCCGTCGAGAAGATCCACAGCGGCGAGACGATGCTCACCGTGCAGCCCTGGACCAGGTCGAGCTGGTCCCTCACCGTGTCCACCACGCGCAGCCGGAAGTTGAAGGCGCTCGGAGAACCCGCGGGCACGCGGGCCGTCACCAGCGGCGCCTGCTCGTGGCCGGCGCCCGCCAGGGAGAAGGGGCCGTTGAGTGTGCCCGTGAGCGCGATGAGCTCCGACTCGTAGTCCGGCAGGAGGGCCGGCAGGTCCACCTGGCTCACGTCCTGGATGAACCCCGTCAGCACATGGCCGGTGCTCGGCACGCTGTAGCTGGAGAGGGTCGCTCGCACCATGCCGTTGGCCACGCGCTTGTTGGAGACGCGGAGGCTCACGCGCATGCCGGCCTGGGGCACGGGGCTCAGCCCCCCCGGCTCCACCTCCACGAAGAGGGCCGGGCCGCCGCGCTCCGCCTGCAGGAAGAAGCCCGCCGGGTCATTGGCGAGGGTGCCCACGCCCGGCTTGACGAAGGTGATGTAGGCCCCGTCGACGCGCAGGTCCACCGGGCCGTCCGCAGCGGCACGCACGGCAGCGAGCTGCGCCGAGGCGGACTCGCCGGTGGAGTTCGGCAGCACGTAGCTCTGCTCCACCACGGGCTCCACGTTACCCGCGAGGTCCACGGAGAAGAACCGCACGGTGGTGTTCCGCGCGAGGGTGAACGGGCCCGTGTACAGCGGTGAGGTGCCGCCCGGCATCGAGCCGTCCGTGGTGAAGCGCGTTGTGCCGCAGCCCGTGCCCGAGTCACTGCACGCCAGCGTCACCGTGAGAGTGAGGTCCGGGTACGTGCCGCCCGCAGGCGTCGCCGTCGTCACCGGTGCTTCAGAATCAAGAGTGTAGACCGCGGCCTGCGCCGATTCCGCGTTGCCCGCCGCGTCCACGGAGAAGAAGCGCACCGTGGTGCTGGCGGAGACGGTGAAGGCCCCGGTGTAGCGGGTGCTGCCCGTCGTCGGCTCGCTGCCGTCCAACGTGTAGAACGTCCCGTCGCAACTGCTGCCGCCCGCGTTGTCCGCGCACGTCAGCGTCACCTCGCGCGAGGACGTATAGGTCCCGGGCGGGGGCGCAATCGTGGTGACGGGGGCCGTGGTGTCCGACACGAAGGTGTACATCTGCGTCACCGCCGTGCTGGTGTTGCCCGCGCCATCCACGCCGATGAACCGCAGGGTGGTGGTGGTCGACAGCTCGAGCGCCGCCGTGTAGCGCGTGGAGCCGGTGCCGGGCACGGAGCCGTCGGTCGTGTAGTGGATGCGGGTGCAGCCCGTGCCCGTGTCGCTGCACGACAGCGTCACCGTGCGCGGGCTGAAGAACGTGCCGCCCTCCGGGCTGGCGGAGACGGTGGGGACCGTGGTGTCGATGACGTAGGCCTCCGTCTTCGCGGCCTCGGCATTGCCCGCGGTGTCCACGGAGAAGAAGCGGAGTGTGGCAGAGGCGCCCAGGGTGAAGGGCTCGCGGTACAGCGTGGAGCCGGTGCCAGGCGTGGAGCCGTCCAGTGTGTAGTACGTGGCCGAGCACCCGCTGCCCGCGCCGTCGTCGCACACCAGCGTCACCGCCACCGCGCTCGTGAAGGTGCCCCCCACGGGCGTCGCGCGCGTGGAGGGCGCCACCGTGTCGTCGGCACCGCCGTCCACGCCGCTGTCGACGACGCCACCACCACCGTCAATCTCGCCGCCGCCACCGTCCACGCCGCTGTCGACACCACTGTCGATGCCACCACCGTCGACACCGCTGTCGACACCGCCACCACCGTCAACACCGCCATCAACCTCACCGCCGCCACCACCGCAGGCGAGCACGAGTTGGGTGAGGATGAGGCCCAGCACACAGCGAAGAGGCCAGGAAGACTTCACAGGCATTCGTAGCTCCAGAATGCGAGGCGTCCGCCTCGCGTTGGGAACCGCAGTCACAGCCATCCGGGGACGGCCTGCCAGGGATTGAAGGACGACCCTCTGACATGGCGCGTTCATACACACAGGACAGCTCCCCCCCGGGACTGACCAGTTTTCTACCACCACTGGCTGAGGTCCGTATGCCTTCACAAAGACATTGGTTCAACAAAGCCCTGTAAGCCGTAAAACCGCGCGGTCTGGATTGACCCCATGGCCGTCCAATGCCCCCAATGGCAGACACGCCCTGAAGACGGGCGGCTGGCAGGCCCCGAGTCAGCAGCATCGGGTGAGGCCGGACGCCGAGCGCCGCATGGCCGTGCTCGTCAGCGCCCTGCGCGCCCAGGGGCTCGCGCAGTCACGCGAGCCCACCTCGAGGTGAAGCCCCGGGCCCCGATACCGAGCAGTCTCGGTCCGGGGCTGCGTGTCTCCCGGCAGCGAGCCCGGGTAGAACGCTCGGGCCTTCCTGGCGTCCATGCGGCGCTCCCCTGGAGCTGGATGCCTTCGGTCCGCTCAGCGCGAAGCGCATTCGAACGCACGGGAAGGCGATTGCCTCCTCGGCTGCTCGGCAGGCGTGGGGCCCGGCCCTGCGATGTACCGGTGCCTACCCTTGGAGGCATGAGAAGCCCAGAGACGGAGACGGCCGCCATCCTGCTGGTGGATGACATCCCGGCCAACCTGCTGGCGCTGGAAGCCATTCTGGCGCCGCTGGGCCAGCGCCTGGTGCTGGCGCGCTCGGGGCGGGAGGCACTGGCGGCGCTGCTGCAGCAGGACTTCGCCTGCATCCTGCTCGACGTACAGATGCCGGGGATGGACGGCTTCGAGACGGCCCGGCTCATCAAGGGACGGGAGCGCACGCGCCACGTGCCCATCCTCTTCATCACCGCCTTCTCCAACGAGGAATCGCTGGTGCAGCGAGGCTACGCGCAAGGGGCCGTCGACTACATCGTGAAGCCCTTCAACCCGGACATGCTGCGCACCAAGGTGGCGGTGTTCGTGGACCTCTACCTCCAGTCGCAGCGCCTGAGCCGGCATTCGGGGCTGTTGCGTGACCGGGAGCGCGAGGTCATGGAGCGCGAAGCGGAGGAGCGGCTCAGGACAGCGGCGCTGGACGAGGTGCAGCTGGTCCCCGAGCCACTGGTGCTCACCGATGCGCTCCTGGCCGCCGCCCCGGTGCCGATGGCCATCTTCTCCCCGGAGCTGCGCGTGCTGCGTGTCAACGACGCCTGGGCCCACCTGTGGGAGACCAGTGCCACCATCCTCGTTGGACGCCGGGTGAGCGAGGTGGCGCCCGTCCTCGCCCGGGACCTCGAGGTCCCCGTCTCCCGAGTCCTCTCCTCGGGGCGGCCCCTGACCGACCTCCACCTGGTGCCCCCGCAGAGCGGCGGCGCCCGCCTGCTGGCGAGCTACTTCCCGCTCTCGACGCGCGAGGGCGCCCCGTCCGCGGTCGGCGTGCTCTTGCGCTCGGAGTCCGGCGAGCTCGCACAGCGCTCTCCCCCGGAGGCCCACCCCTCGCGCAGCATGCACTGAGGCTCCCCAGTCCGTGGGGGAGCCACCCCGGGCCCCCACGGTGACGCGGCCCGGCTGCGGCGTGGGCCGCGGGTTGACTGGCAGAAGGAGGGCCCCTGCCGCCGTCGCACCGCCACGCGAGACACTTTGGGTGCATGTTCCCCGAAGACCCGCCCATCGAGCTTCGCCGGCGTCGAGCCTGGCGCCTCCAGCTGCTCGCCTGGCGTGTCGTCTCGTCACGCTCATCGGCGGAGCCCTGGTCCTGGCACTCTCGGTGTGGTCGGTGCTGTACGGGCGTACCCGGCTCACCAACCCTGGGTGAGGATTCAGGTGCGCAGGCCGCTCAGCCCGTGCTCAAGCGAGAGTGTGATACGAGACGCCCGTTTTCATGAAACGGAGGCTCGTGGTGACGTTGTTTCGTGTGTATCTGGCTTCGCTCCTGGTCCTGGTCGTCGCCTGCGGTGATTCGAATCCTGAGGTGACGCCCGATGCGGGCCAGACCCTGCCGGATGCGGGCGGGACGACGCGGGACGCAGGCGCTGTGACGCCGGACGCGGGCGCTGTGACGGCGGACGCAGGCGAGGAAACACCTGACGCAGGGGCTGAGACTCCGGACGCAGGCGAGGAAACCCCTGACGCAGGCGCCGAGACTCCGGACTCGGGCGAGGAAACGCCGGACTCAGGCGCCGAGATTCCGGACGCGGGAACCGGGACTCCGGACGCAGGCGCCGAGACGCCGGACGCTGGCGCGGAGACGCCGGACTCGGGAACCGAGACGCCGGACGCGGGCCAGCATCCCGAGGTGAGCGTCATCGACAACTGGGGCTTCGAGGAGTGGCCCGATGCGCTTCCGGCCATGTGGCTTGGGAGCAAGTCGAATCTCGCCACCGATGCGGTGCAGAAGGTGACGACGAATGCCTTCGAAGGCGTGAACGCGGTCCGGCTGTCCAACCCTTCGACCACGCACCGGCGCTTCAGCACCCTGGAGAAGTCGATGCCCGCCGGCCGTTACTCGTGCACGTACCAGGTGCGGGGCACCGGCGAGGTTCGAAACGCCTTCTTCGACGACGACTACTCCAGCTACTCGGCCTACACCCCGGTCAACACCGAGGCGTGGAGACAGCTGGCGTACCACTTCAACCTCACCGCCGACGTCTTCGACACCTTCGAGCTCATCTTCAGTGTCAGGAACACCAGCGGTGAGCATCTGCTCATCGACGACGTCCGCTGCGTCCGGGCCGACGAGCCGTGTGATGGGATTACCTGCGAGGCCTGGGAGCAGTGCGTGAATGCCACCGCGACCTGCGAGCCGCTCTCCGGTCGCTGCAACGACGCCTCTGACTGCAGCGAGTGGCAGGCCTGCGACGAGTTCCACACGTGTGGAGTCGCCGAGGGACGGTGCACCCGTCACGCGGATTGCGCGGGGACCCCGGAGACGCCGGTGTGCGAAGTCGCCACGCATCTGTGCGTCGAGGGCGACCCGTGCGCCGGCGTCACCTGCAGCAACCCGGCGACGAGCTGCAACCCCACGAGCGGCGTGTGCGAGCTGGCCGAAGGGGCCTGCTTCACCACCTACGACTGCCGCGGTGCGCTGCCTGCCTGCGACCCGGCGACCCGGCGCTGCGTTTCCGCCGCGCACCCGTCGAACATCATCCGCAACGGTGGCTTCGAGGCCTGGAGCGTCTATTCCATTCCCTACCACGGGAACCACCTCATCCCCGATGCTGGTACGGCATCGACAACGGCGTGTCCGACCCGGGCTCTGAAATCAAGCCCTCGCGCCTCGTGCGCTACACGAACGCGGTGCACGGCGGCTCGGCGGCGCTTCAGTTCGTCGTCCCCATCCAGGTGGCCGAGCGCTTCTCTCTGGAGAAGTTCGACGTCCCGAGCGGGAACTACTCCTGTTCGTATCGGGTGCGAGGCCAGGGCAGCATCCGCCATCGCAGCTATTCGAGCGTCGGCTGGAGCCCGCAGACCGACTTCGTCCTCGTCGACAGCGACGAGTGGCAGCCGGTGTTCTTCCGCTTCACCGGCAATGTGCGCGACTGGCGCCTGCTCTTCTATCCGAGCCGCAGCGAGGCCGGACGCGACCACCTCCAAATCGACGACGTCGTCTGCACGAGGGACTAGGTGGCGGTGAGGCCTGGGCATTCACCTACGGCGCTCCGCCCTCCCCACGTCAATCCAGTGGGGAGGGCTGTCATCCGCCGCGCATGAGGCTCACGGACGGATGACCCGTTACTTCTGGCTCGGGGAGGACGGGGCCGCGACAGCCCGTCATAAAGGGGACTTCAACGCTGGGCATAAATGGGGACTGCCGGGAGCGAGGTGCGCCGACTGTGGCGTCACCTGGGCCTCAGTTGGGCACCAGTACCCCGCCGTGGACCTGTCGCAACTGCCAGAACGCGGCGAGTTCGTGGTGCCCAGGCCCGAGCCCTTTGCCGAGTTCGCGCGCCTCCGGGAACTCGTGCGTCCCCTCGCACCACCGAACGCAACCCTGCCCCCTGGGACGGATTTCGGGCCGCTGGTGGGCACTGCCCGAGGAGACCTGGGCCCGCTGACGTGGCAGGGAAGCTCCCTGCTGCTCCTGCGCCGGGACACGCTGGAGCGCCTCCAGGCGGAGGGCCTCCGGGGGCTGCTGGGCTGCCGGACGGAGCTTCGGTGGCGGCAGAAGAACCCGCCGGAGATGCTGGAGCTCCAATTGGAGCCGCTGGGCCGGCTGCATCCGGACTGCATCCCCCCGGACGAGCCTCCCCCATGCCCGACCTGTGGACGGTTCGGACTCACGCGGCCCGACGAGCCCCTCCTCGACGCGGCATCGCTGCCCACGGACCGGGACCTGTTCCGGGTGGGTAACTTCGCCACGATGATCATCGGCACCGAGCGGTTCATGGACACGGTGCGCCGCCTGGAGCTGGACGGCATCACCTTCCGCGAGCTGCCCACGCGCTGAGTCGCGGAGTTTGCGCCGCCGCCACGTGGAGGAGCCAAGGGAAGGGACGGAGCGGGCGCGATGGCTGCCGTCCACCTCCCGGATGACGTTGGAGTTCCACTACCTCCCGAGTAGTCTCCTCGTGAGCGGGACGCGCCGCCTCACGAGGGCCCTCATGGCGTCTGATTACCTCAATCCGGCAAGCCTGCCCTCCGGGACTCAAATCGGCCCGTGGCGGCTGCTGGAGCAACTCGGTCGAGGCACCTACGGCGTCGTCTACCGCGCCGTGCTCGCCGAGTCGCAGACTTCGGGCACCGTCGCCCTCAAGCTGGCCCTGCACCCTGGCGATGCGCGCTTCGCCCGGGAGGCC
>JBKGHK010000323.1:0-10860 GCA_046520375.1 Pyxidicoccus sp. 3LFB2 | reverse complement strand
CGCTTCGACCTGGCGGAGCGCTTCGCCTGGCAGGAGCACACCCCGCTCGCGGCCTGGGTGAAGGCGAAGCTGGCGCTGCGCCGGGGAGACCGGGCCCTGGCGGAGCAACTCCTCGCTGAGGCCGCCGCGGGCTGGCCCGAGACGGAGAGCTGGATGGAGGACTCGTGGATGCCGACGCTCCGTCCCAGGACGCGCGCGGAGGGAGAGCGGGCCCTGCTCACCCTCATGCGCGGAGACTTCACCGGGTCCGCGGAGCGGATGCTGGCGAGCTGCTCCTGGACGGACCTCGCCTATGTCGCCGAGCGCGTGCTCACGGTGGAGGAGCTCCAGCGGTTCGTCGCGGCCCGGTCCCCATCGGCGCCGGAGCAGTGCAAGCCCGAGCTGGAGCGCCTGTACGACGACGACGCCCGCGAGGGAACGAACACCCTCGTCTCACGCCTGCGCCTGCTGCTCGCGCGGCGGCTGCTGCGCACCGGCGACAGCGCCCGGGCGCAGGAGTACTTCCGGGGCACTCCGTTCGAGCAGCCCGCGCGCGAGTACGTCGAGGCGCGGGAGCGCGCCCGGCAGGCGGACGACGCGGTGGACAAGGCCCGGGCGCTCTACGAGGCGGCACGGCTCGCGCGGCGGATGGGCATGGAGCTGCTCGGCACCGAGGACGCCCCGGACTGGTCGCAGACGGATGGCCTGTACGACATGAGCGTCTACCAGGGCCCGCGGGAGCTGCCTCCCGAGGAGGAGGCCAGCCGCCAGAAGATGGCGGAGCTGCCCCTCGTCTCCACCGCCGAGCAGCAGCGGATGACGGCCCACGCACCGCCGTACGCCATGCGCTACCACTACCGCTCCACGGCGGCGGACCTCGCCGAGGAGGCCGCGAACCTGCTCCCCAAGCGCAGCCGGGCCTATGCCATCCTCCTCTGCCACGCGGCTCGCTTCACCGCGAGCAGCGAGCCGACACGGCCCCCGCGCCTCTATCAGGCCTATGTGAAGAACGGCCCGAGGCTCCGGGATGAGGGAGACCAGTGGATCAGCTTCGTCTTCCCGTGCCCGGAGCCGGACTTCGAGCAGGCGCGGGCGATGCAGCCGAAGTTCTCCCTGCCATGGAAGGGCATGCGGCGCCGCACGCTGGCGGCCCTGGGAGGCGGACTGCTGCTGCCGGTGGCGCTGGGCGCCACGCTCTTCCTGCGCCGCAAGCGCAAGCCGGAGTGAGGCGCGCGCCTCACCCCACCGCGAGGTTGAGCGCGTAGAAGTACAGGTCCACGTAGGACTGGAGCGCCTCGAAGAGGAGGCGGGTGAAGGGCCAGCCCACGAAGCCCACCACCGTGCCCACCATCAGCAGGGTGACGATGAGGGCGTACTCCACCATCGCCTGGCCGCGCCGCGCGGCCGTGCGTCGCAGGGGCTGCTTCATGGCCTTCCCTCCTGCGCGCTCGGCCCGCTGCCCTGGGCGGTGACGACGGTGCCCCTTCCCTTCCCGGCCAGGGCCAGACTCCACTGGCTGCCCTTCCGGCTGGCGAAGCGCAGCAGGCGCGGCCCCGGAAGCGGCTCGCCGGGGACGTCGTCACCGGAAAGCTCGGCGTAGCCGCGCTCGGTCAGCGCGCGCCGGTAGAAGGACTCCACCGTGGCCGGTGCATCTCCGGTGTCGAAGCTCACCGTCACGGCCTGGCTGCCCTCGCCGCTCGAGCGCACCGCCAGCGGCTGCGTGCCGGGGTACACGGGCAGGTCGCCGGTGTCCTCCCCGTGCGAGCCCTGACTCCAGGCCTGCATGTCCGCCAGGCCGAGCACCACGGTGTTCCCCTTGTCGCCCGTGTGCGGCATCACCATGACGGACAGCTGGATGCCCTCCTCCAGCAGCGTGGCGCTCAGCGCGCTGTACGGCACCAGGCTGCGTGCGCTCGGCACGGCCGAGTACGGCCAGCCCTTCGCCTCGAAGTGGCGCGCGTAGAAGGCCAGCACGTCCTCCTGTGACGCCTCCGTCTCGAAGGCGGCGAGGTTCATGGGCACGCCGTGCGCGTCCAGCTGCCGGCCGATGGACACCAGCGTTCCAGCCCGTGGCGGCAGGGGCATCCGCGCCCGGAGCGCGGCCTGTCCCGTGCGCCCCACGTGCCCCGGCGAAGCGGCGCCGCTTCCGTCTTCCGGCGCCACACCCTGCCCCGGCTTGCGAGGCTCCGGCGTTGCTTCCAGGTCGAGCGCCTCGGCCAGCAGCTCGGGGTCCACCGCCGCATCCTCCGCGGAAGGGGGCTCGGGTGACGCCTGGTACGCGCGGCCCAGCGCGCTGCCGAGAATGGCGCTGGCCACCAGTCCGATGGCGAGCAGGGCCCGCCGCTGCTTGCGAGACACGGTGCTCATGGCCAGTGCCTGTGGACGTAGTCGGCCTCGGAGTGCCCCAGGTAGTGGCGCCGGTCGCGCCTCACCTGCTGGCTCCCCAGGAACCCCATGTCGTCGTCATCCCACGGGGTGAGGTGGGCGCGGTCCATGGCCCCACCTTCCACTTCGAAGGTCTGCATCTCGCTGGAGGGGTTGCGGAAGCCGAACTTGAAGTCGGACGTGTAGGCGTAGTCCCTCGCGTTATCGAGGAGGAAGTCCATGGTGAAGCGCACCGCCTTCGCGCCGGTGCCGCCCTCGAAGCCATGCCCGTCCACCACCGGTTCCGGAGCCCGGTGGTACACGGAGCTGCCCACGTTCGCGTACTTGAAGTTGTCCGCCAGCCACCAGGTCGTCACAGGGCTCTCCGTCGCGTCCTCCAGTCCCCAGTCGTCGGTGAGCACGATGAAGCCCCGGTCCTCGTCGCAGCCCCGCAGCGAGCCACCCAGGCCGCAGAGCGTGAAGCCCCGGCCGTCATTGCGCAGCCGCTCGTGCAGCAGGTCCACCTGGGACGTGGTGCCCTCGCGCAGGCGCTGCGGCATGTAGGGCGACGTGAAGCGCACCCGGGCCCGGCACGCCATGTAGCTGCCCCGGTGGAGGTACTCGCGCACGCCGTTGGGAAGGCCCTCGAAGGTCAGCAGGGGGTAGTGCTGCTGCACGTTGAAGGGCTCGCAGCCCAGCTGCTCCAGCCGCTGCTCCGTCAGCAGGAAGCGCCGTCCGCCCGTCTCGGTGTTCGCCCGCTGGAAGCTGTCCATGCGGCCCAGGTCCGCGCGCACGCGGCGGGGCACCGCCTCGGCCACGGCGCGCTGCGTGTCCGCCGCGGTGTCGGAGACATACGGGCCGTCGCGCCGGTAGCCGAACTCGTAGTCGTGCATCCGGTAGGCCGTCATGTCCCAGCCGGCGGTGATTTCCGCCTCCTGGGCGCGCGTGGCGGCGAGGAACAGCTCGCCCGCGTAGATGGCGTACAGCACCACGGGGATGAGGATGAGCAGCGACAGCGCCAGCTCCACCGTGGCGGCGCCGCGAGCCCTGCGCGAGGAGCGGGAGCGGAGGGAGGCCATCAGTAGTTCACCGCGTTCCAGCGATGCAGGTCCGTGAGGACGTGGTGCGTGGCGTCGTGGGCGCCGCCCGCGGTGGCGGTGATGGCGTCCGACTGCTTCAGCGGGTGGAGCTTCGCGCGCCAGAAGGGGTTCCACAGGTTGGGAGGCTCGGCGTACTCCTCGTCGTCACGTCCGCGCGTCTCCAGGCGCGGCTTGTGGAAGTAGACGAGCCCTCCGGCCATGGCCGCCATCCTGCCGTCCGCGGCCACGTCCCCCGGCGCGTTCAGGGTGGTGAAGCGCACCGGGCCGGGCAGCTGGGCCTGGAAGTCGAAGTCCCACGGCATGCGCTGCGTCTCGCCCGAGGGCCGGGTGATGAACGTCAGCGTCCTCGGCATGTTCCACAGCACGTCCTCGCGCGCCAGCCGGTAGCGCATGTGCCCGCGGTACAGGCCGCGCTGCATGCTCTGGTCGCAGCCGGGCCCCTCGCAGCCGCCCAGCTCCTGGCCATGGCCGACGACCGGCTCCAGGTCGCCGTGGAAGGTGTGGTGGCTGTGCGCCTGCGCGCCCGTCCTGGACGCGTCGTAGTCATGCGGGTCGGCCCAGATGCCATTGCGCCCGGGGCGCAGGACGGTGGTGTGCCGCAGCGTGCGCCCGCGCACCAACTCATAGGAGCTCCGCACCTCGCCATGGTCCTCGGCCACCGCGCCGTCGCTCTCGCCGGGGCCATACGCGTCGCCGTGCCCGCCGCCGTGGGCGGCATTGGCCATGGCGCGTCCACCCCACGGTCGCACGCTGGCGTCGTAGTTGGCTGGCCACGCCGCGTTGACGCCCGGGTTGCTCCCGTTGCGCGAGCCCGGGTCCTCCGCCTGCGAGGCCACCTTCACCATGCGGGCGGTGCCCGCCGTGGTGACCTCCGTGACGGGCGTGCCGTGGTTGCGTCCCGCCCGCCGCGCCGCGCGCGACAGCATCACCCAGTTGGAGTCCACGGGCAGCTCCTCGTCATGGGAGGTGCGGTCTCTCTGGGTGATGAAGGACGGAAAGCGCGTGGCGGCCAGCACCTCGTCGTAGTCCCGGTGCCGCCGCAGCCGCATGCCGTTGTCCACGGCCCGCAGGTAGTAGTCGCGCGACACCCGCCCCGCGCCGGGCAGCGCGTCGTACTCGGGGCCCGTCAGCCGGGCCATGGCCTCCGCGAGGGACGGCTGGGCCCGGGGCCGCTGGTACATGAACCCGTCCCTGGGGTTCTCGTTCATCCCGGTGTTCGCCCACAGCAGCTCGCCTTCGTTGACGTCCACCAGGCGCGCGTCCTCCGCCTGCCCCGTCATCATCATCTTCAGCTGGGCTTCCACCATCAGCTGGCGCGAGCGGATGTACTCCACCTTCTTGAAGTGGTTGCGCGAGCCCTCCAGCAGGTGAAAGCAGCTGTTGCTGCTGTCCTTCTTGTGCCACTCCTTGTGGAACCAGAAGGCGCCACGCTTGCGGTGGACGGACATGTCCTCGCACGTCTCACCGCTCTGGCAGTCCGAGTCCACCCGGCAGCTCTCCACGCCATTGACGTACGTGCAGTACGACGGCACCGGGTACTCATCGGCCGGGTCGAAGTAGCTGTAGAGGTAGATGTCGCGGATGCGCTCCAGCCGCTGCTGCGTCTCGCAGTCGCGGCGGCTGCCCGCGCGGCACGGCCGGCGGAACGGCTCCGCCATCTGGTCGAAGTTCTCGCCCGTGGCCGCGAGCATGTCCTCGTAGAAGGTGAAGTAGCTCTGGTGCGCGTGCACGGAGAGGATGCTCACGTGGTGCGCCACCAGCGCGCGGTTGCTCCACGCGTAGAAGTTGAAGGCGCGCGCCTCCGCCACCGCGAGGCTGTAGGCGGTGGAGTCCGCCACCGCCTGGAGCTGAATCTTGCGCCGCGTGCGCGCGCCGATGGAGAAGGTGAGAAACGACGTCATCACCACCACCAGCATCAACAGCACGGCCAGCACCAGGGACTGGCCCCGTGCCGCGCGGCTCCGCCGAAGGCCTCTCACCGGCATTGCCCCTCCAGCACCGCGTCGGGCAGCAGGTCGCTCATCATCCGCATGGACCAGGTGGAGACCAGCGGCACGGTGGCGTACCCCTGGTCGATGCCCCGCTGCGCCACGGCCCAGTCCGGGCTGCGCTCCGAGGCAGGCGTCACGCCCCCGGCCCACTTGCGCACCGGCGTAATCGGGTCCGCGCCCGTGGCCCACTGCCGGCCCGTCTGCGACGCCAGCCAGACGCGGCTGATGATCCACCCCGCGAAGGGGATGCGGTACTCGTAGAAGTACGCCAGCCGGATGTGCACCTTCATCGGCCGCTCGTCCGGCTCCAGCAGCACGTCGAAGGAGCGGTCCGGCCGGTAGTCACTCACCCAGTAGTCCACCTGCACCAGGGGAATGGCGCCCGCCGCGCCAAACGTGACACCCGGCGGCTGGTTCTGCCCCAGCACCTTGCGCGCCACGCCCGTGAAGCGCGCGCGCAGGTCCGGATTCACGCCCGTGCGGCTCATCGACGGAATCAGCGCCATCAGCGCCGCGCGCACCATCGGCCCACAGCTCAGCCGGTACACGCTCGCCGCCCTCGCCACCTTGAAGGCGGCGTACTCATTCAGCAGCCGCGCCTGGTGCGCGAGGCTCATCTGCAGCACGCCCAGCACCAGGAACACCATCATCGGCAGGACGATGGCCGTCTCCACCGCCGCCTGGCCGCGCTCACCGTGGCGCCTGTTGCTTCCTCGCATGTTGGAGCACCCACCCGGGGCCGGCTCGGGTACTCCCCGGAGCGGGACCTGACTCATCGTGGAAAACGAGAATACCGGAATAGCGCGTTGGAATTCGAGAGGGGCATCGGCCGTCTGGACGACACGGCCCCACCTTTTGTCCCCCTGGCCGCTCAGCTAGGGTGCGCCGCCTTTCGTTTCCCAACACTTCAGGAGCACGAAGACGATGCCGAGGACGTCCCAGGAGCAGACCCAGGAGCGCCACGCCTACCTGCTCGAGCTGTTCCGCCAGCAGCCGGACATCAACACCAAGGACGCGCTGGAGTCGTTCAAGTCGAAGTTCGGCGCCGCCATCAACATGAAGACCTTCAACCAGCTGCGCGAGCAGGCCGAAGAGGAGGCCGAGGCCTCCGCGTCCACGCCCGAGGCCGACGAGCCCGAGAGCGCTCCGGAGCCCGCGTCCGAGGACCCCGCCGCCCGGCTCAAGGCCGCGGCGACGCACGAGGCCCTCAACGGCGCGGCCGGCGCTCCGGCGAAGAAGCCCAAGGCGAAGGGCACCGGCACGAAGAACATCTTCGTGGACGCGCCCAAGGAGAACCTCACCTTCCTGGAAGGCATCGTCCAGCAGCTCCAGGAGGCTGGCGCCACCAACGTGCGCATCGACCACTCCACGGACCGGTGGATGGTGCTGGTGGTGGACGCGAAGTAGCCCGCACGCACGGAGGCCCGCGCCATCCGCCCAGGCGGAAAGGACGCGGGCCCCCTGCCCCGGCCCCGGCTCACGCGCGGGGCCGGCGTCTGACGCCATGGAGGCCGCTCACAGCCCGGTGAGCACGCGCCCCTGGATGCGAAGGTTCATCACATCCTCCTCGGTGAGGAACTCCGTGTAGAAGACGGCCACGCGACCGCCCAGGGCCGAGACGAGCACAGGCTCGTACTCGGGCTCGGGCTGGTGCGTGGCAATGGCTCGGCCGCCCGGGTCCCTCACGGTGCCGTCGGAGCGCACGCGCGCGCCGTACACATCTGTGCGGAACACCAACAGCGGGAAGGACGGCGCGGCGGTGACCTGCTCCCAGGCCAGCCAGAAGTCCGTCCCATCGAAGGTGGCGGTGACGTTGAGGCGGTTCCTCTCGCCACCGGTGGCCACGACGCGGGGCGCGGCCTCCAGCACGTCTCCATCGGCGTCCACCCGGACGGCCAGCACGTCCGGGCCCGGAGCGCCGAAGCTGCCCTCCGGTGCGCTCGTCCACGCCACCAGGGTGTTCGTCCCGTCCCAGGCGAGCCCGGGCGGCGCGACGAAGGCGGGCCCCGGGTCGAAGAGGCGCTCGGGCACGTCCAGCACGACACCGTCCGTGTCCACGCGGGCGCCCCGGATGCTGCGCTCCGTGGCGCCAGGAATGGAGGTGAAGTCCACGTGCGCCCAGGCGACGAGGTAGCGCAGGTCCCCCGTGGCCACCACGGAGGGGGCCTGCTGCGTCAACGGCACGCCGGAGATGGGGAAGCCGCCGGGGTCCAGCACGGCGCCGCCGGAGCTCACCCGCGCGCCGACGATGTCGGAGACGTTGCCGAAGAAGGAGCCGCGCCGGTCCGTCCAGACGACGAGGAAGTCGTCGAAGTTGGAGGCCACCGCGGGCTGGAACTGGTCATCCGGCAGCACGGCGATGGCGAGACTGACGACGTCCAGCAGCACGCCCGCGCTGCTCACCCGGGCCCCTCGGATGTCGATGCCGGTGGGGCCTCCGAAAGAGTCGCCCTCCTCCCAGACGACCATCCACACATCCCCATCCCACGCCACCGACGGGCGGCGCGCATCCGGTCCGGCCGGCAGGGTGAAGGGCACGTCGAGCACGCGGCCGTCGGGACGCACGCGCGTAGCCATCAGTCGTGGCCCGGCCTCGCGCTCCTCGCGCCAGACGACGAGGTAGTCCCCCGCCCCCAGCGCGGCGGCGGCCGAGTCCTGGGCATACGCGGAGCGGGTGAAGAGCAGGGCCGGCGAGTCCTTCACCTCCGGCGCATGACTCACACGGGTGCCCAGGATGTGGTGCGGCCCGAAGAGGGGCGTGCCCGTCTCCGCACCGGCGTAGGCCACGAAGAACTGGTGGTCTCCCGCGGCCACACCCGGCTGGAGCTCCTCCTCCGCGTCTCCGGAGGAAAGGGTGAAGCCCGCGACGTCCCACACGACGCCGTCATCCCCCACCCGCGCGCCCCGGACGCGGTGGGGCCCCAGGCGCGTGTCGTCCCAGACGACGAGCGACTTGCTGCCGCTGGGCGCCACCCGGGGCAGCGACTGGTCCCCCGGGCCGGTGGAGATGGGGAAGCTGCCCGCCCCGTACACCGTCAGCTCTCTCCGGATGCGGGCGCCGTAGATGTCCTCGGTGCCGCCGCTGTCGTCCTGCCAGACGAGGAGGAAGCGGTTCCCGGTCCAGGTCAGGGCGGGCGCACGCTGCGCGCCGGGCAGGGTGATGATGGGCACGCCGCCCGCCGGGTCCAGCACGGTGCCGTCCTTCCTCACGCGGGCGCCGTAGAGGTCATCCGCGTCCGCGCCACCGCGCGCGTCCTGCCAGACGACGGCGAACTGCTTGCCGTCCCAGGCCACGGCGGGGCGCCCCGCGAAGCCGGGCAGGGCGGAGAGGATTTCCCCTTCCCGCACGTCACCATCGGACTCGACGCGGTCGAAGACGACAATCTCCTCATCATCACCGGAGACGACGTAGGCCACGAGGCACACGTCCTTTGCGCAGGCGAGGCCCGGCGGGCCGAACACCTCATCGGACGAGGCGACGATGAAGTGGCGGCGCACGTCGCCGTCCGGCTCCACGTGGGCGCCGAAGACGCCGCTGCCACTCACCCAGACGACGACGAACTGCTTGCCGTCCCAGGCCACGCGAGGCTCGCCGCCTCCCTCCAGGCCGGTGCCCAGGTTGAGGGGGATGCCGGCCGGGTCCAGCATCCGGCCATCAGGCTTCACGCGGGAGCCGAAGATGTTGCCCTCGCGCGCGTCCTCCCAGACGACGAAGTACTGCTTGCCGTCGAAGGCCACGCCCACTCCGGCACGGGCGGTGGCCTGCTTCCTCGGGACGGGCCGGCTCACGTCGAACGCGCTGGAGACGCCCGCGCTCTTCGAAAAGGCCTCGCGCGGGTCCTCGGGCCGCTCGTACGGCGTCAGCGGGAGTGACTCTTCCGACACCAGCTCGGGGCCTGTCGTCTGCCCCGCACTGCCCCCGTCCTCAGGTGCCGGCCCACAGGCAAACAACAAGGCCCCGAGCAACACCCCGCCCCACCGCGCCACCGGTGCGCGCCTCCACCCCGTCTGATGCATGCAGCTCCCTCTCTGGAACAACGGCGGCAAAGGTCAGCCGCGCGCGGGTGGACGACAATCCGCCCGCGAGGGAGGGCGCACATCCACCGTCCGCCTGGGCCCTGCCCATCGGGCGGGCACAGCCGAGCATCACCGCCGGCAGAGGAAGATGTCGTCGAAGGTGCCGTCACCGATGGGGCGCTGGAGCGTCTCGGGGCGGAAGCCCACTTCGGTGAGCACGCGCTGCCAGGTGTCGCGAGAGAAGAGCCCCTCCACATGCCGGTCATGGACGGACCGGACGGTGCCTCCCTGCCGTAGCAGGAATGCGTACTCGGTGACGGAGGTGGTGTCCTCGGGGTGGGGGTCCCAGCTCCACATGAGGCCGCGAAGCGAGCGGTCTCCGGCGTCGGCGGTCAGCGTCTGCGTGTCGTCCTCGAAGGTTTCGCGGTAGCAGTCCGGCGCGAAGATGGCGGCGCCACCGGGCCGCGTGTGCACGAAGGCCGTCCGGGCGGCGGCGAGCAGGTCCTCCTCGGTGAGCATGTACATGATGGCGTCATGGACGAGCACCGTGTCGAACGTCCGCTCCAGGCGGAGCGTGCGCATGTCCGCGACGAGGTGCTCGCAGTCGGGGTTCTGCTGACGGCTCAGGGCCAGTATCTCCGTGGATAGGTCCGTGAGCGTGCAGCGGAAGCGCTGCTTGAGGTGCAGCGCGGTGTTGCCCGCGCCCGCGCCCAGCTCCAGCAGGGTCTCCGCCCGGGGCGCCACCACACGCTCGAACGCGGCCTGGAAGCAGCGGGCCTCGTCTTCGTGGTCCGCCGGAGGGTCGATCAGGTCGTACCAGGGGACGAGCTCGCCATAGAGGAGGGGTTGCATGCGCCCGGTTCTACCATTCCCCCGCGCCACCACTGCCGTGTGGGCCTGTGTTTCCGGGTGTCACGCGCCCACCATGCCCGTGTGAAACGGATGGCGTCCTGCAACGCGGTTGTGGCGAAGTGACGGGCCTGATGCGCACCCTCCTCGCCGCCTCCTTGCTGCTCCTCGTCTCTGCCTGTGCGCGCTCCGGCGCCACGCGTCCCACGGAGGACTCCACGCCGGAGCAGGGCACGGCCCCGCGCTCCGATGCGCGCTCCGCGGAGGCGCCGTTACAAGGCGGCTGGACCTCCCCACTGCACCGCGACCACCCGCTCACCGGCCGCATCTGGGACGTGAAGGGGAACCGCTTCGTGGACGAGGCGGAGCTGCTGCGCGCATTGGCGGGCGCGCGCTTCGTGGTGCTGGGCGAGCGGCACGACCAGGGTGACCACCACCAACTCCAGGCGAAGCTGGTGCGGGCGCTGGCGAGCAGTGGGCGCAAGCCCGCGCTGGCCTTCGAGATGCTGGACGTGGAGCAGCAGCCCGCGGTGGACGCGTCGCTCGCCCGAGCGCCTCGG
>JBKGHK010000322.1:0-10861 GCA_046520375.1 Pyxidicoccus sp. 3LFB2 | reverse complement strand
CATCCTCTTCACCCCCCGGCGAGGACGGCACCGTGCGCCCCCAGGCCGTGGCGTGCGCGGACACCGACGCCCGCCCAGCCGCATGTGGGAGCCGCTCCTGCGCTGCCCGGACGATGGCGAGGTGGGCCCCCTGCACGTCATCCGCACGGGCCGCAGCGAGCTGCTGCCGGAGCTGACCGCGGCGTGCACCCCGGTGGCGCTGGTGGGCACCGCGCATGGCGAGCTCTTGCGCGCGCTGGGCGTGACGTCCGCCCTCACCGTGCCGCTGGCCGTGGGCTCTCGCGTGCTGGGCGCGCTGTGCCTGTTGTCCACCGGCCCCCACCGCCGCTTCGGCCAGGTGGACCGCGCCTTCATGGAGGAGCTGGCCGCCAGGGCCGCGCTCGCGCTGGACAACGCGCGCCTGCTGGCCGAGGCCCAGGACGCGCTCGAGCTCATCGGCGTGGCCGCGCACGACTTGGGCAACCCCTTGAGCTCGCTCCAGCTGCGGCTGCGGCGGCTGCGGATGCTGGAGGGCGCCAACGGGCATGACCCGCGGATGCGCGACGGGCTGGGCGGGGCGGAGATGGAGACGCGGCGGCTGGGCCGGCTCGTCCACAATCTCCTGGACCTGTCCCGCCTGTCCGCCGGCCGCATGACGCTGGACACCGAGGAGCTGGACCTGGCGAAGCTGGTGCGCGAGGTGGTGGACCGCCACGCCGACCAGGCCGCCGCCGCGGGCTGCACCCTCTCGCTGCACGTGGAGCAGAGCGCCACCGGCCAGTGGGACCGGCAGCGGCTGGACCGCGTCGTCACCAACCTCGTCAGCAACGCCCTCAAGTTCGGCCGCGGCCACCCCGTGCAGGTGCACGTCCACGCCGACGCCGACCAGGCCCGCTTCACCGTGAAGGACGCCGGCATCGGCATCTCCCCCGAGGCCCAGCAGCGCCTGTTCCGCCGCTTCCAGCGCGTCCATGGCGGAGGCCAGCACGCCGGCACCGGCCTGGGCCTCTATATCGTCCGCCAGCTCATCGAGGCCCATGGCGGCGCCATCCACGTCCAGAGCCGTGCCGGAGAAGGCGCGGAATTCACGGTTGAGCTTCCCCGCACGCCCCGCATGGAGGCATGCGCCCCCGTGGAGGCCACCGCTTGAGCCTGGGCGTAGGTTTCCACCCGCAGTAGGAGGGCTATCCACCCGTCAACACTAATAGTTCGTATCTCAGCGGATTTTTCGCCCTGAAGTTGAACATATCTGTTCATTGCAGATATTCTTCGTACGGCTAAAAAGGCTCGAACCGGGGAAACCCGGAAACGGGAGAGACCCCGCCCTCACCGCCCCCCCCCCGGGCGACGGGCCACAGGGTCCACTGGCCGGTGGCGTCATGAAGGCGCCCGCTTTCAAAGGTACGAGGAGATTCAACCATGGGTGGACTTGGAGCCCCCCGGGCAGACCGCGACCGGTTCGTTTCGCGGATGCCCTCTTCCCTGTCGGCGAGCCGAGCGGTCCTGCTCGCGGCGCTGGCGGGACTGCTGGTCGCCTGCGGTGGCCCGGACGTCTCGGGTGACCTCGACGGTGACGTCGCGCAGCAGGAGGCCCAGGCCCTGGAGGACGAGAAGCCCCGGACGCCCGCCCCCAAGCCGGTGGCGCTGGCGCTGGAAGTGGAGAACGGCGAGGGCCGGCCCCTGCGCGTGCGCGCGGGCGGCACCTTCTACATCAACCAGATCGACATCCGCGCCGTGGTGCAGTCCACCCGCGACGAGGGCCTGAAGACGCTGCGCACCCAGAGCGACTTCGCGGGCCTGGGCTGGGGCGGCGTGCGCGTGGCGGACCAGGAGTCCACCGGCCTGGGCGCGCCGTTCACCCGCCGCCGCTTCTACCGCGATGCCGCATGGATGGACGTGCCCAGCTTCTTCACCGTGGAGCCGGTGGACCGCTACGGCCGCCTCACCGGCGCCCCGGTGCTGATGAAGGCGGGCAGCGAGTACACGCGCCGCACCGACAGCGACGACTTCTTCGTCCGCCGCTTCCGCGCCATCCAGACGGCCACGGGCTGCGCCACCAAGACGGACTGCTCGGGCTCCACCACCTTCGAGGAGGAGGCGCTCATCGAGCTGCGCAACGCGTATGACCACGCCAAGGCGCACACGCTCACCTTCCAGCCGAACACCCGCGCCCTGCGCCTGCGCTGGAGCCTGCGCCCGTTCGCCCCCTACGAAATCCCCGTGGAGCAGGTGGCCGCCCCCGAGTACGCCTACGGCTTCAAGCTGGAGCTCGCCCCGCTGACGCCGCCCCGCGCGGACGGCACCTATGCCCCGGGCACTGAAATCTCCTTCCAGCTCACCCTGAAGGACGGGGCGGGCAAGCGCCTCCATCCGCAGGGCGTCCTGCCGGCCTACAACGACGTGGCACCGGACGGCACCGAGTCGGGGTTGCAGTACTATCGGGCCTTCTTCGATGCGACGACGACGTACTACCGGCGCAAGCACCGCGAGCGCATGCTGATGACGCAAATCATCGGCCCCGCGCAGCACGTGCAGCCCATCCGCTCCATCGTCGACCTGGGCGCCTTCCTGGACCCGAACGTGGACGAGCAGGTGGTGGGCACCCCGGAGCGCGACGGCGTCTTCTCGCAGTTCGCCACCCTGCCCTTCGCCAACGTCCTGTTCGGCGGCGCCTTCATCGACCCGAACCTCTGGAACCGCGTCAACACCGACACGTTCCAGTTCACCGTCCCGGCCAACGCCGCCCCCGGCACCTACTTCGTGACGGCCAAGGGCCGCCGCGTGTACCTGGGCGAGGACCTGCCGGGCTCCACGACGATTGAAATCCAGGTGGGCACGCCCGTGCGCACCCAGGCCACGCTCACCACCGGCCCCTGCAACAGCTGCCACAGCAAGGGCGGCGAGCTGAGCGAAGTCCTGCACGCCAACGACAACCGCGCCACCTGCGCCGGCTGCCACTCTCCCCTGGCGTTCGAGCTGGAGGGGCCCATCTTCGTGCGGACCCACTTCATCCACTCGCGCTCCAACCGCTTCGACGCGCCCCTGACCCAGTGCTCCTCGTGCCACCTGACGAAGGAGAGCATCCGGCGCACCAGCAAGGCCGCCTGCCTGTCCTGCCACAAGTCCTACCCGGACAGCCACGTGGAGCAATTCGGACCCATCGAGAGCATGTACGTCGGCGGGGGCCCGGAGTCGTTCCAGCAGTGCACCGGGGCCTGTCATACTCAGCACCCGGGAAGCGGCCTCTAGCCGCTCGTCCCGTCACACTCCGGAGGTCCTCCATGGCACAAGTGAAGATGCATACGGCCCGCACCACGTTGAAGGAGCCGGATGCCGCCGCGGAGGACCTCCTCAGCCAGCTGGGGGGCACGCACCCCCGGCTGGTGACGATGTTCGCCTCGCGCGAGCGCGACCAGGTGGCCCTCAACCGCGCGGTGCGCGCCCGGCTGCCCCAGGGCACGCGCCTCATCGGCGCCACCACCGCGGGCGAGCTGGACAACACCGGCATCCACGAGGGCAGCGTCGTGCTGTCCGCGCTGTCCGGTGACTTCGAGGTGGGCCTGGGCCTGGGCAGCGGCCTGTCCGTGGACGCCATCGGCGCCGGCGCGGCCGCCATCAAACGCGCCTGTGAAGACCTCGGCGTGCGCCAGCAGGACCTGGACCCGCGCAAGTACGTCGGCCTCGTCATCGACGATGGCTTCCGCTACAAGAAGGAAGAGCTGCTGCTCGGCATCCTGGAGAAGAGCCAGACGCTGGTGCTCGTCGGCGGCGGTGCCAGCGACGACAACAGAGACCCCGCCAGGCAGTCCGCCCTCGTCCACGTGGACGGAGAGGTGGCCGGCGACGCGGTGCTGGTGGCCCTCTTCAAGACCAACGCCCCCTGGGCCGCGCTGCGCTCGCACTGGTACGTGCCCACCGGCGAGAAGCTCACGATTACGAAGGTGGACGAGAGCCACACCCGCGCGCTCGAAATCGACGGCAAGCCCGCCGCCAGGCGCTACGCGGAAATCCTCGGCGTCGAGGACGTGAATCAGCTCGAGTTCGGCACCCCCCAGGGCTTCGCGGTGCGCCCCACCGCCCTGCGCGTGGGCCGCGAGTACTTCATCCGCGCCGCCTGGAAGCCCCAGGAGGACGGCTCCATCCTCTTCGCCAACCTCCTGGAGGAGGGCACCGAGCTGGAGCTGATGAAGCTGGGGGACATGGCCGCCATGACGCGCGCCTTCTTCACCGAGGAGCTCCCCCGCCGGGTACAGAACCCCCAGGCTGCTCTCCTGTTCCACTGTGGTGGGCGGATGTGGTACGCGAGCGCCACCAACACCGTGGCGCAGCTCGCCGAAACCCTCAAGGCCGCACCCACCGCCGCTGGGATGAACGTGCACTTCGAGATCTACTCGGGCTTCCACATCAACACCACGCTGACCACGCTGGTGTTCGGGGCGAACTAGAGCCATGCCGAACTCCGAGACTTCGGATAACGCTTCCCTGCTGCTGGTGGGCAGTGAGCGCGAGTGCCAGCAGGTGGAGCAGGCGCTCGCCAGCGCGGGCGTCGGGGTGAGGACCGAGCGCGCCACCACGCCCGCCGCGGCAGAGGCCGCCCTCTCCCAGACCTGGTCGCTCGCCCTCTGCGGCTCCGAGGTGCCGGGCATGGGCTTCGCCGAGCTGCAGGCCCTCTGGCGCAAGTACGGCAAGGAGCTGCCCTTCGTGGTGCTCTCGCGCGACTGGAGCGAGGACACGCTGGAGGCCAGCGTGCGCGCCGGGGCGCTGGACTACGTCACCGAGGACCGCTTCAGCCGGCTCGCCCCGGTGGTGAGCCGCGAGCTGCGGCTGACGGCCGACCGCCGCCGCCACACGAAGACGGCCGAGGAGTTGGTGCGCACCAACTACCTCATGGAGAACATCATCGATGCGCTCCCCTTCGTCCTCTTCGTGAAGGACGCGGAGACGCGCCGGCTGGTGGTGGCCAATAAAACCTTCGCGGACGCCTTCCGCGTCACCAAGCAGTGGCTGCTGGGGAAGCTGGACCACGACTACTTCCCCAAGGAGCAGGCCGAGTCCTTCATCGCCATCGACACCGAAATCCTCGAGACGAAGAAGATGCGCTCGTTCGAGGAGGTGGCCCGGGCCGACGGCGAGGACCGCATCTTCGCCACGCGCAAGCTGCCCCTGGTGGACGAGCACGGCGTCGCCCGCTTCGTGCTGGGCGTCACCGAGGACATCACCGAGCGCAAGCAGCGCGAGGAGCTGCTGGCGCGCGTCGCAGGCGGAGCTCCTGGCCGCCAACAAGCAGCTCGCGGCCAGCCTGGAGGAAATCAAGCGCACCCGCGCCGTCTCCGCCCGCTCGCTGGCGTCGTACCAGCAGCGCGCGCTGCAGATGGAAATCATCCGCCAGCAGAACGAGGACCTGGACCGGCTGGCCCAGGAGCTGGCGGTGGCCAAGCGCAACGAGGAGGAGCGCGCCCGCGAGGCCGAGGCCGCCGCCCGCCTCAAGAGCGAGTTCCTGGCCAACTTCAGCCACGAAATCCGCACGCCCCTCAACGGCATCATCGGCTACTGCGACCTGCTGATGCGCGAGGAGGGCTCGCGCCTCACCGCCCACGGCCGCAGAGACCTCAACGTCGTCAAGACGAACGCCAAGACGCTCTTGGCGCTCATCAACGACATCCTGGACCTGTCCAAGATTGAGGCCGGCCGGGTGGAGGTCGTCACCGAGCAGGTGGACGTGCAGGAGCTGGCCGACGAGTGCATGGCCACGGTGAAGGAGTACCTCAAGGGCAAGGACGTGGCCCTCACCACGCACATCGACCCGGCGGCGCGGCTGTTGCGCTCGGACGCGCTGAAGCTGCGGCAGATCATGCTCAACCTCTTGAGCAACGCCGCCAAGTTCACCGACACGGGCGAGGTGTCGCTCAGCCTCGTCCCCGACGGCCGCGAGGTGGTGATGACGGTGGAGGACACCGGCGTCGGCATCCCCGGCGACCAGCTGGCCTTCATCTTCGAGAAGTTCCGCCAGGTGGACGGCTCCACCACCCGCAAGGTGGGCGGCACCGGCCTGGGGCTGGCAATCGTTCGCGAGCTGTCCCGCGTGCTGGGCGGCACCGTGACGGTGACGTCCACGCTGGGCCGCGGCTCCACCTTCACGGTGCGCCTGCCCAGCTCGCTGGAGGCCCCGGTGGGCGGCGTCGGCGTGACGGCGCACCCGTCCGAGCGCGGCGTGCCCGTGGCCGAGGTGGCCCAGCACCTGAGCACCATGGCCCAGCCGGGCAGCACGGTGCTGGTGGTGGACGACGACCCGCTCATGCAGCAACTGGTGGCGGGGCAGCTGGAGCCCGCGGGCTTCAAGGTGGTGTGCGCGGAGGACGGCATCTCCGCCCTCAAGCGCGCCCGCGAGCTCAAGCCGCAGGCCATCCTCCTGGACATCCACCTGCCCAAGCTGGACGGCTGGTCCGTGCTCAGCCAGCTCAAGGGCGAGGCGTCGCTGTCCACCATCCCCGTCATCCTCATCTCCGTGGAGGAGCAGCGCGCGCGGGGCTTCTCGCTGGGCGCGTGCGAGTACCTCGTCAAGCCGGTGGAGCCGGAGCGGCTGGTGGAGGTGGTGCAGCGCTGCCTGGGCCAGGTCGTCGGCGCCAGCAACGCCACCTTCGCGGGCGAGGTGCTGGTGGTGGACGACGACTCGTCCACCCGCGAGCTGGTCAGCCGCAACCTGCGCCGCGCCGGCTTCTCCACCGCCGAGGCCCGCAGCGGCGAGGACGCCCTGCTCAAGGCGCGCGTCTCACCGCCGGCGCTCGTCGTGCTCGACTTGATGATGCCCAACCTGGACGGCTTCGAGGTGCTGCGCCGGCTGCGCGCCGAGAAGCTCCAGGTGCCCGTCGTCGTCCTCACCGGCAAGACGCTCTCTCCGGACGAGGAGGCCCTCCTGCGTGACGGCTTCGCCGGCTTCGTGAAGAAGGGCGGCCACGCGCTGGAGGACGTCATCGCCCAGGCCAAGGGCCTGCTCTTGTCCCAGCGCGCCGCCACCGCCGGCAAGCTGCCGCGCATCCTCTACGTGGAGGACAGCGCGCAGAACCGAGACATCGTCCGCCGCTACCTCGGGGGCCTGTTCGAGGTCATCGAGGCCGAGGACGGCGAGCACGGGCTGGAGCGGGCCACCCGCGACAACCCGGACCTCATCCTCATGGACCTGTCCCTGCCGCGCCTGGACGGCTGGGAAGTCACGCGCCGCCTGCGCGCCCTGCCGGCCGCGGCCAACGTGCCCGTCATCGCCGTCACGGCGCACGCGGGCCGGGAGTACCAGGACAAGGCCCACGCGGCCGGCTGCACCGCCTACCTCACGAAGCCCCTTGATCGTGACCAGTTGCTCGAGATGATCCGCAAGCATCTAGGGAGAACCCATGGCTGAAGAAAAAGCACGCGTCCTGGTGGTGGACGATGACCCGGACCTGCTCGACCTCGTCCAGCGCTCGCTGAGCTCCTATGGGTTCGAGGTGCTCACCCACACGTCCGCGCTGGGCGTGTCCAACCTGGTGCGCTCCGTGGAGCCGGACTTCGTCCTCATCGACGTGAACTTCCCCGCGCTCAAGGGCGACAAGGTCGTCAACCTCGCCCGCCAGTACGCGTCCGCGAAGACGAAGTTCATCCTCTATTCGGCCTCGGACGAGTCCAAGCTGCGCTCGCTCGCGCTGGCGTCCGGCGCCGACGGGTACATCTCCAAGAGCGTCCAGGGTGAGGAGCTCGCCCAGCGGCTGCGCGCCTTCCGCCTCAAGCCCCGGCCTCCGACGCCCACGCCCGCCCCGGCCACCTGAGCCTTCCGCTGTAATCCCGCCCCGGGCCTTCTGCCGGCCCGGGGCTTCCCGCCCCACCTTCCGAAGTTCCCCCCACCTCCGGAGGGCCTCATGCACACGGCCACTGATTACAGTCACGCCGAAAAGTTACGCCTTGAACTTTCCGAGCCGCTGTTCAACCCGCTGCTGAAGAAGTGGGTGGGCCGTGGGGAGCTGGACTACGAGGTCTACCTCAAGACGCCGACGTTGCTGTCGCTGCAGGCGGGTGAGGGGGAGCGCGTCGCGCATGACGAGCTGCTGTTCCAGGTGGTGCATCAGGCGCAGGAGCTGTGGCTGAAGCTGGCCTCGCGCGAGGCGGTGGAGGTGGTGGCGGAGCTGGACGGGGGCGCGCTGTGGGCGGCCTCGGCGCGGCTGGAGCGCATCAGCCGGGTGCTGCGCACGGTGGCTTCGGAGCTGGCCGTGCTGGAGACGATGACGCCGGACACGTACCAGGTCATCCGGCGCAGCCTGGGCAATGGCAGCGGTCAGGAGTCTCCTGGCTACAACATGCTCCGGCACGCGGCGGGCGGGCTGGACGCGGCGCTGACGCGGCTGCTGGCGCGGCGCGGGCTGTCGCTGAAGGCCGTGTACACGGTGGGCGGGCCGGACGACCTCAAGCGCATCTGCGAGCAGCTGGTGGATGTGGACGAGGCGTTCCAGGGCTGGCTGTACGCGCACTACCAGCTGGTGCGCCGCACCATTGGCGTGGACCGCTCGGTGAAGGCGCTGGACGGGCTGCCCACGCAGGTGCTCGCGGGGCGGATGACGTTGCCGCTGTTCCGCGAGCTGTGGGACGTGCGGGTGGAGCTGACGGCGGCCTGGCGGCGCGATGGCGGTGTGGCTCCCGGTGCTCCGCGCGAGGGCTGCATGCAGGCCTCGGCCGAGCCCTATGCGGCCCGGCCTGTCACAGCAGGGTGTCCGATGCATGCCGCCGCCCCCGTGGAGCCGTGAGGGTGGAGCCATGCCTGACAACGGAAGCAGCGCCGCGCTCCTGAGCCGCGAGGCCACGCCTACCCGCGAGGCCTCGCGCGCCCCCGCCTCCCCCCGCGCCCTGCTGCACCTGCTGTTCAACGGCGCGCGCGCGGTGGACGTGCTTGAAGCCTCGCTCCAGCTCGGGTTGCTCGACGCGCTGGAGCCCGGCCCCGTCACCCTGGGTGAGCTCGCCGCGCGCCACGGCCTCATCCCCGGACGCCTCTACAAGCTGCTCGACTGCCTGGAGAGCCTCGGCCTCGTGCGGCGCCAGCAGACCTCGGACGCGCTGGAGTCCGCGCGCTATCAAGCCGTGCCCGGCCTGCGCGCGGCGGTGGACGCCGTGCTGGGCCCACGCTCCCTGGAGCGAGACCGCGAGAAGTACGCCTGGAGCGAGCTGCGCGGGCGGCTCCCCCAGGTGCTGCGCGGCGAGCACGCCATGCCCTCCACCGCCTTCGACTGGCCCCCGCGCACCCCCGAGCAGGTCGAGGGCTTCGAGGCCAGCATGGCCGCGGGCCTCCCGCCCATCCTCGAGACATTCCGCGCCCACGGCCCGCGCCTCTGGAAGCACGGCGGGCGCCTGCTCGACGTCGGCGGCGGTGACGGCACGCTGGCAGCGCACCTCGTCCGCGAGCACCCCGGCCTCTCGGTGGACGTCTACAACCTGCCCGCCACCGCGCCCCTCGTCGCCCGCACGCGCGAGCACCACGGCCTGCCCACCACACGCCTGGGCTTCGTCGGCGGGGACTTCCTGAAAGAGCCCCTGCCCCACGGCTACGACGCGCTGTCCTTCGTCCGCGTGCTCCACGACTGGCCGGCGGACACCGCGCGCGCCCTGCTCAAGGCCGCATGGGAGGCCCTGCCCTCCGGAGGCCATGTCCTCATCTGCGAGGAGTTCCGCACCTCGGAGCGGCTCGCCGCGCAGTTCTTCTGGTCCTACTTCCTCATCGGCGTGGACTCGTGCGTGAGCCGCCTGCGCGAAGTGGACCACTACCTGCGCGTGCTGACGGAGACCGGCTTCACCCGCGCCGAAGTGCTCCCCGGCCCCTTCGAGCTCGTCGTCGCCACCAGACTGTGACGGCGCGGGGCGCTCCAATGCCTGTCACCCGGGCAGGGATGTCAGGCCCGCGTCGTACGAAGGGGCAATTACTGTCGCCTCCACCAGACCCCACGCTGGTTTGACGCCCGAGGAGCCCATGCTCTCCAAGAACCAGCTGGACCTGCTGCGCGAAATCATCTTCCTGGATGCCGACGCCGCCGCCTCCCATGCCGCGGCCCTGCAGCGCGTCGACGTGCCCGCGCTGCGGCCCCACCTGGAGGGCTTCCTCAACGACCACCTGAACCACCTGCGCGCCCTCAATGCCCTCCTCGTGCAACAGGGTGAGCCCGCGGTGGTGACGTCCCTGGAGGTCCGCCACGGGCCGCTGATGGGCCGCCCTGAGGTAAAAAAGAAAGGCGCTACCCGAATCGAGGCGGCGCTCACCGCTGTCGCAGGCTGCGAACATCTGGTGGACCACAGCTACGCGCTGCTTCTTCGGGACGACTGGCCCCCCGAGCTCGCGGCCCTGTTACGCTGTCACCATGCAGAGGAGCGCCAGCACTCACTCTGGCTGCACGACACCCTGGGCAGACGCCTCTGGGAGCCCTCGCGTGCCGTCCATCCCTGAGAGCGCTCGCTCGCTCCCCTACCCTTCCGTGGGTTGGCACGAGCCCTGCAATCCCCCTCTCTCGTGGAGTGTGCAACTTCAAGGCTGACGCAGTCCGACAAAAGGAAGGACTCCGCATGAAGAAGCAGGGTTCACGCAGGTCGGATGAGGGTGCTGGGAAGGCAGTCCGGGGACTGGTGAGCGCGGGCGAGAGCCCCGCGTCGTACACGACGCCAGCGCAGAACGGCGAGGTGCGGGTGCCGGTGGACGAGGGCGTGGAGCTGCGCGGCCTCCTCCAGGTGCCACCGGCCGCCTCGGGCGTCGTGGTGCTGGCGCGCGGCCATGGCAGCAGCCGGCGCGGCGCCCGTGACCTGACGGTGGCCCGGCTCCTCCAGGCCGAGGGCCTGGCGACGCTGGCGGTGGACCTGCTGTCGGGCGCGGAGGAAGAGG
>JBKGHK010000321.1:0-10907 GCA_046520375.1 Pyxidicoccus sp. 3LFB2 | reverse complement strand
GGAGGCGCGGGGCCGGGAGCTGACGGGTGGGGTGGCCGTGGGTGGTGCAGACGCTGGAGGAGGCCTCGGCGGACGGCGGCGCGGGCCGGGGAACTGACCCAGTGGAACGGGCCCTCGCCTGCGGGGGCCGTCACGGCTGACGGTGCTCGCGGGTGAGTCCTCGCCCGGGGAACTGACCCAGTGGAAGGGGCCGTCGCCTGCGGGGCCGTCACGGCTGGCGGTGCTCGCGGCTGAGCCCTCGCACGGAGGAGGCCCGCCGAGTCGGGGATGGCCTGCCTGACGAAGGGCATGTCTGTACCCCGCGAGGAGGGGCTTCCGGGGCCGGACGGGCGCGGAAGGAACGTTCATTCGGCATCCCAGCCAGCTGGGGCCTCGGGGACGGGCGTCGCGGTTGGCTGAAGCCTGGAGGCAGGCAGCCACCGGCCGCTGAGTTGCCACGGCCCGGGCCTCCGGTACGGTGGCGGCCATGGAAGGGTTGCTCGACGCGTTCATCGCCTTCATCCGTGCGGAGCGCGGGCTGTCCGGCAAGACGGTGGACGCCTACGCCGCGGACCTCACCGTGTACTTCGAGGACCTGCGGGCGCGGGGCCTCGACGACGTGACGCGGGCCAAACAGGAGGACGTGTCCGCCCACCTGGTGGCGCTCGGCAAGCGAGGCGTGGGCAAGCGCAGCCAGGCGCGCCACCTCGCGGCGCTGCGGGGCTTCCACCGCTTCCTCGTCGCTGAGCGCATGGCGGACAAGGACCCGACCGAGGACCTGGACACGCCCCGCTCGGCGAAGCGGCTGCCCTCCTTCCTCACACTGGAAGAGGTGGAGCAGCTGCTGGCCGCCCCGGACGAGCGCACGTCCACGGGCCTGCGCGACAAGGCGATGCTGGAGGTGCTCTACGCCACGGGCCTGCGCGTGAGCGAGCTGTGCGGCCTGGGGCTCAACGACATCCAGCTCACCGCCGGCTACCTGGTGGCCAAGGGCAAGGGCTCCAAGGAGCGCCTCGTCCCACTGGGGCGCGTGGCGATTGAGAAGGTGCAGACGTATCTGGCGGAGTCCCGGCCGGCGCTGCTGGGGAAGCGCCAGTCGAAGGCGCTCTTCGTGACGCCCCGGGGCGGAGGCTTCACGCGGCAGGGCTTCTGGAAGCTCATCAAGCGCTATGCGCTGAAGGCGGGCATCCTGAAGCCCATCTCTCCGCACAAGCTGCGGCACTCATTCGCCACGCATCTGGTGGAGCGCGGCGCGGACCTGCGCGCCGTGCAGCAGATGCTCGGCCATGCGGACCTGGCCACCACGCAGATCTACACCCACGTGAACAGCGCGCGGCTGCGGTCCGTCTACGACGAGTTCCACCCGCGCAGCGACGTGTTCGTCCCCAAGCCGAAGAAGCGCAAGACGGGGACGTAGGGGAGGGCGCGGCGCAGCTGCCTCCTGAGGCAAGCGGCACGGCCGGGCAATGCAGGGCGTCACGCGCGACCCTCGGGCCCGCGGTGCGCCGCTCCCGTTACCGGGGGCGCTACTGTCCGTGAGGGTCTGTAACTCGCGGCGCTACATGTGGCGGCCCGTCGGGCCGTGATTCCGAGCGCTTGGGTGCGGCCGCTGCCTTGCAGCTTTCGTCGACCCTTCAACGCCCCACACCCCGCAGGGCCCCATATGCGCGCATCCCCGGAGCTCACCCGATGAGACTCAAGAGACCCACTTCATCATCCGCCTTCTCATCCCTTCGACCGGGCCTGGGCGCGCTGCTCGTTGCATCCTCGCTGTTCGCTGCAACCGCGGAGGCCGCCCCCCTCAAGGTCGTCACCATGGGGCTCGGTTCGGGCACGGTCACCTCGTCCGTGACGGGCATCAACTGCAATGAATCCGGTGGCCCCGACTGTATCGAGGCCTATGGGTCCGTCACCGTGACGCTCACCGCCACGCCCGCCCCGGGCTCCACCTTCGGCGGGTGGGACACCGACGTCGACGGGGACACCGCGTCCACTTCGGACTGCGTGGGAATGGCGCTGACCTGCCCGTTGAACATGGCCACGGCGAAGTCCGTGAGGCCGGTCTTCAACCTCGCGACCCCCATCCCCACCATCACGGCCGTGGACCCGACCGCGATCACCGCCGCCGAGATCCAGACGTACCTCAACGCCAACCCCAGCGTCGACACCGTGGCCCGCTTCGTCGCCGCGCTGCCTGCTCCGTTCAAGCAGAGCCCCATCATGATGACGCGCTCGGAGAGCCTGCAGACGGGCACTGCCGAGTACCCGCGCATCCTGCTCTCGAGCATCAACGCGAAGTCCGTCTTCTCCATCGGGCCGATGCAGCACACCGCGTACCCGGGCTCGCATCCGGACGTCATCGAGTACATGCAGTGGGATGCGGCCACGAACAACTTCCGCTTCCACGAAATCATCCTGCCGACCTCCATCCCGGCGATGGGCGCCATCCCGGCGCGCACTCGGGGCGTTGCGGTCGACGACGTGAAGTGCTCGAGCTGCCACTCGACGCGGAACGTGCTCAACCTGTCGACCCTCCCGGGCACGGACGGCATGCCCGTGGGTGTCATCAAGACGAAGAACAAGCCCAACTGGGACCCGTATGACAGCTGGGGCGGGATGATGCCGCTCAACCGGGACCGGCTGTATCAGGGCTCGCTGGACACGGCCGCGTACCGCAAGCTCTACAACCCCTGGACGTGGAGCTCCAGCCACGCCATCCGCTCGCTGGTCGAGCAGCTGCGTCTGCAGCCTCCGGGGACGCCCGTCGCCCATCGCATCTCCCGCTTCCGCGGCGGCGCGAACGACGGCACGCCCCGGTTCTCCTTCGACACGTCGGCTCCGGTGACGACCGAGCCGGTTCCCGTGGGCTTCGACCCCTCGGTTTCCAGCGCGTACAACTTCAACAACGGGACCTCGGGCCTTCCCACCACCGTCACTCGCGGAGGTAATTTCGTCACGCTGTTCCACCTCTCGCAATTCACCGCTGGCGAGGGGCGCGGCGTACAGTTGTTCGACCTCCTCGGAGGCCTCGATGGCAACCTCAACCAGCGCCGGATCGCTGACGAGGTCGCCAGCCACCGCTGGGCGACCGGCAACGTGCTCATCGACCCGCGGCCGGTGGCCCTGGCCATCGCGAGCAACTGCCTCAGCATCAACGCGGGGCTGAACGAAGTCGTCAGCTCCGCCGGGCCCCTGACGTTCGACCAGACCTTCTTCACGGCGCGCCACGGCGGCAATGACATCAACGCCATCCGCGCCGACACCGACACGCGCTCGAAGAGCGTGCCGCGCAGGAAGGTGGACATCCAGAAGTTCAACCTCGACCGGAACGGAGACCTGTACGTGGTCAACCCCGGGCCGGCGGTGAACGGCCTCGTCCCGGTGTACGGGCCCACGACCAGCTCGGGGACGGATGTCTCGCTCCCCCGACTGCGGCGCGAGGTGTTCCGCCGGCCGAACGATGATGGCAGCCCTGACGTGACGACGATGAACGGCATCTTCGTCGACCGTGAGGACTACCTCGCGAACACGACGCTGATGGCCCTGTCCCGCTACCTGCTCGAGCCGCTCGGCATCTCGGTGGACAAGTGGTCCATGGCCGTGCGGGGCCGGTCGCGCACCTATGCCTTCGCCGACGTGTTCCCCTCGTACACGCTCGCCCTCCGGAATGCGCTCCAGGCCAACCTGACGGCCGACCCCATCCCCGGCCTCACGTCCTACACCTGCACTGCCCTGATTCCGTACGTGAACTCCACGCTGGCGTCGCTGCCCGCGCCAAACGCCGTGCCGACGTACACGGACGTGCAGCGCATCTTCAACAAGGGCTGCGTCGAGTGCCACGGCGGGCTCAACTACCCGCCGTACTCCAACTACGGCACGGGGCTGAATCTCGCCGAGGACCAGTCCGGCCCCTTCGTGAATCCGCTCACGGCGTCGCACCTCGATGCCTCGAGCCGGGCCTTCAGCCTGGCGGGGCCGCTGTTCACCCGCATCACGGACGCGTCGGAAGCCTGCCCGGGCGGCATGATGCCGTGTGGCGGGCCCCCGCTGAGCCAGTCGGACATCGACACGATTCGCCGGTGGATTGTGGGAAGCACCCCCTCCACGTGGGGAGATCCGCACCTGACGACGGTGGACGGCGTGCGCTACGACTTCCAGAGCGCGGGCGAGTTCGTGCTCCTGAGAGACCCGGGCATGGAAATCCAGGCGCGCCACATGCCCGTGCAGACCTCGGGGCCCGTGGGGCCGGACGCGCACACGGGGCTGACCTCGTGCGTGAGCATCATGACGGCGGTGGCGGTGCGCGTCGGTCCGAACCGCATCACCTACCAGATGAACCCCCAGCTGCGAGAGGGCCTGGAGCTGCGCGTCAATGGAAGGCCCGTGCAGCTGGGCACGGAGCTGCTGCTCGCCGGCGGTGGACGCATCACCCGGACGCCTTCGCAGGGAGGCCTCCAGATTGAAGGCGCCGGTGGCACGCGCGTCATCATCACCATCGACTGGTGGGCGCACTATCAGGTCTATTACATGAACGTCAGCCTGCAGCAGGCCCGCGGCACGGAGGGCCTCCTCGGCCCCATCGCCCGGGGCAACTGGCTGCCGACGCTCTCGGATGGCTCGCAGCTGGGGCCCCGCCCGACGGACCCGTACCAGCGCTACGTGCAGCTCTACGAGAAGTTCGAGGAGTCCTGGCGCGTGACGAACGCTTCGTCGCTGTTCGACTACCTGCCCGGGTTCTCCACGGCGTCGTACACGCTGGAGAGCTGGCCGGCGTACAAGGCCGACGCGTGCCAGGTCGACAAGGCGCCTGTCGGGGTTCCCGTCCGGCCCGCGCTGCCGTCCATCCCCATGGAGCAGGCCTTCGACATCTGCCGGGCCGTCCAGAATGAGGAGCGGCGCATGCAGTGCGCGCAGGACGTGGCGGGAACGGGCGACCCCGTCTTCGCCCACACCTTCGCGGAGTCCGAGCGGGTGGAGGCCAACCACAAGCCCGGCGTTCCGGGGCTGGTGAGCCCGAGGGACATGGCCATCGCCTCCGCGACGCTGTCCTTCAACTGGGCGAACACCTTCGACCAGGACCAGGACACCGTCCTCTACCGCCACTGCGTCTGGAGTGTGGACACCGACTTCACCTTCCAGGCCTGCGGCGCGCCCACGCGGGAGCTCGCCAGGACGATGACGCTGGAGCGCGGCGACCACCTGTGGAAGGTCCTCGCCGAGGACGGGAAGGGTGGCGGCACCGAGAGCGTGACGTGGCGGGTGACGGCGAGGTAGCCGCCAGCGCAGTCGCATGAATGAGGAAGGGCCACCTCCGCGCACGCGGGGGTGGCCCTCTCCGTTTCAACCGTCAGCCCGTGCTTCAGGTCCCCACGCCCACCAGCGGAATCCCGAACGGGTCCGTGTGGGCGCGGCGGGGCGCGGCGGCCCGCTCGCTGCCGGGCAGCGGCGCCACGTGGATGAGCCCGGACGCCATCAGCCGGTGCACCGAGCGCGACGCGGCCAGCTCGCCCATGGCGGCCGTGCGCAGCGCCTGCCGGATGCTCCGGCTGCCCCGCAGCTTCGAGTACAGGTACAGGTCATCCGCCGTCAGGTCCGGCGGGGTAGGGCGGGGAATCGGCTCGAAGACGAGCCGCCCGTCCAGCGCGAAGAGCTCGTCGCTCAGGGCCAGCGTCAGCCGCACCTCCGCCTCGCGGTACAGCGCGTGCGCCTCGGGCACCGGGCCGCGCTCCAGCACCTGGCCCGCCAGCGCCACCGCGTGGTCGTACTTGCCCGTCTCCAGGAAGCGCTTCACGAGGTTGAGCAGCTCCGCCAGCTCCGCGGACTCGCCCAGCTGGGGGCCCTTGGGCTGGCGCGGCGCCAGCGCTCCGCGCCGGTACAGGTGCAGCACCCAGCGCGCGGCGAACAGCGGCCCCTCCTTCGCGCTCGTCAGCATCTCCGCCAGCGTGGCCCCGCCCGTCGCCAGGTCGAGCAGCACGTCCTCCTCCTCGGAGAACGTCTCCACCGCGAACTCGCGGAACACACGGAACGTCACGTCCTGCCGGGGGAAGATGTCCCGGAACACCGCCCACTCGCGCAGGCGCGACACCGCGTCCCGGTGCAGCGTGGCCAGGGGCAGCTTCAGCCCCACCGCCCGCCCGAAGGACGGCAGCCCGGGGGTGAACTCCACCTCGCCGGATTCCCAGGCGTAGCAGTCGAAGAGCGCCTCGCGGGCCTTGTGCTCCAGGGCTTCAATCAGCCGGGGCAATTCCACGAAGCAGCGCTGCACCAGGAAGGTGCCGTAGGGGATGCCCGCGCCCTCCGCCGCCTCGAAGGCCGCCGCGGCCCGGGGCGCGTCGAGGATGCGCAGGTTCACCAGCACCTGCGCCAGGTGCTCGCGCGGGTCATTGGAGCTCTCGCCCACCAGGTGCCCGTCCTTGATTTGGAAGCACCGCCTCACCGCCCCGCGCTCCACCCGCAGCGTGCCCTCCACTCCGGGCGCCGCGAAGAGCGGTGGCATCACCATCTGCAGGCGATAGCTGGCGAGACTTCCGTTGAATGACTCCATCGAGGTGCATCCTCCCGAGGTACTGCGACGAGGTGGCTGCGCGTGCTCGCAGGTGGTGCCGCCAGGGTAGCGTCTCACCCGCCCCCTGTTCAATCGCAAGTGCCCGGATTTCCTTGGGATTTACTGGCCCGGCGCAAATTTCCAAGCAGAGGGGGTGCGGGTTTCCGCTAGCGGACGGAAGCACCGCAGCCTCAACGGAAGGTTGCAGGGGCGCGGCGGGTGTGCGAACCAGCCGCGTCCACCATCTGTCACTCGAGTCGGAATCGATATGCGGATTCTCTCAGGCGTCCAGTCGTCCGGAAAGCTGCACGTCGGCAACTACTACGGCGCGATTCGCCAGTTCGTGCAGCTCCAGGACGAGAGCGAGGCGTACTACTTCATCGCGAACTACCACTCGCTCAATGAAGTGAGGGACCCGAAGCGGGCCCTGGAGCTGACGCGGGACGCGGCGCTGTCGTACCTGGCGCTCGGGTTGGACCCGAAGAAGGCGGTGCTCTTCCGCCAGAGCGACGTGAAGGAAGTCCTGGAGCTGAACTGGCTGCTGGGGGTCGTCGCGCCGGTGGCGCACCTGGAGCGGGCGCACAGCTACAAGGACAAGGTGGCGCAGGGAAAGAGCCCGGACTTCGGCCTCTTCGCGTACCCGGTGCTGATGGCCGCGGACATCCTGCTCTACAGCGCGGACGCCGTGCCGGTGGGCAAGGACCAGATTCAGCACATCGAGTTCGCCCGCGACTGGGCGGTGAAGTTCAACATGCAGTACGTGCCGGGGTACGACCCGGCCGACCCGGAGGGCAAGGAGCGCGGCCACGCGCCCGGCATCCTCAAGCTGCCCTCGGCGCGCATCCAGGCGGCCACCCAGACGGTGCCCGGCATCGACGGACGGAAGATGTCCAAGTCGTACGGGAACACCATCGAGCTGTTCGGGGACGAGAAGGAAGTGAAGAAGCGCATCATGTCCATCAAGACGGACTCCACCCCCGTGGAGGCGCCCAAGCCGGTGCCCGGGGCCGAGTCCGCTGGGGGCACGGAGCCGGCCGAAGGGGGCAAGGGCTCCGAGGTGCCGCTCTACGACCTCTTGAAGGTGATGCTGTCCGAGTCCGACTTCCGCGACGTGGACGCGACGTGGCGGGCGGGCGGCAAGGGCTACGGCGACTACAAGAAGAAGCTCCTGGAGGCCTACCATGCGAACTTTGGCCCGGCCCGTCAGCGGTACGCCGAGCTGGCGGCCGACCCGGGCGAGCTGGAGCGCATCCTCCAGGACGGCGCCAACCGGGCCCGCGAGGAAGCCGTGCGCCTGATGGACAAGGTCCGCCGCGCCGTGGGCATCCCCTGAGGTGGAGTGACTGAACGGGCTTTCACTGCCGATTGTTTGACCCACCTGGGGGGTACTGCTAAGGAGGTGTGTCCCCCCGACTCACGCCCCAGGCCAAGCAAAGTCGGGCCTTTGCGCGATGACGAGCCGCCTCCCACACCTTCAAGAGCAGCCCAGGACATCCGGTGAGTGAGGAACGGCACCCACCGGTAGAGGAGGGCCTGCGTGAAGGGGAGCTGCCCCGCACCCCGGGCGACGCCTTCCGTGTCGCGCTGCCCAACTTCGAGGGGCCGCTCGACCTGTTGCTCCATCTCATCAAGGAGCACCGGGTCGACATCTTCGACATCCCCCTGGCGCTGATTACGGAGAAGTACCTCCAGCACCTGGAGCGGATGCGGGAAATCAACCTGGACATCGCCGGCGAGTTCCTGGTGATGGCCTCCACGCTGGCCCACTTGAAGTCCCGCATGCTGCTGCCCCGGCAGGACGCCGCGGCGGTGCAGGAGGGCGCCGAGGCGCTGGCAGCCGTCGAGGAGGCAGGAGACCCGCGCGCGGAGCTGGTGCGGCGGCTGCTCGAGTACCAGAAGTACAAGGACTCGGCGGAGCAGCTCGCCACGCAGGATTTGCTCGGCCGTGACGTCTTCACCCGCAACGTGCCGGTGGAGGCGGTGCCCATCCCCGAGGAGGAGGTGGGGCTTCAGGAGTTCAGCGTCCTCAAGCTGGTGGAGGCGTTGGACCGGGTGCTGGAGCGCCTGCAGCCCAAGCTGCAGCACGAGGTGGTGCGCGAGCGGGTGACGCTGTCCGAGGCCATCCTCCGCATCGTCGAGCGCCTGCGGCCCCATGGACAGGTTCTCTTCGACAGCCTGTTCACCGAGCAGGAGACGCCGACGCGGCAGGAAATTGTCATCACCTTCCTGGCCATCCTCGAAATGGTGAAGCGCCGGCTCATCCGAGTGGTACAGGAGGAGCCGATGGGCCCCATCCTGCTCCTTCCCAACGGGGACGCGCTGGAGAAGCTGGCCCCCACGGAGGTGGACGAAAGTGACTATCGGTAGCAACGGCCCCGAGGACGAGACGCCCGCCCCTGGCACACCCGGCGGCCCGGGCCCGTTCTCCGAGGACGAAATCGCCTCTGTCACCGGCCCCGGCGACGCCGACGAGCTGGACGAGGTGGAAGCCGTCGCGATTGAAGAGGACTCGGACGACGACGTCGTTCCGGACCTGGAGACGTCCTTCGAGAAGCTCATCTCGAAGAGCCGGAAGCTGTCGCCGGACCGCATCCGCACCGTCATCGAGAGCGTGCTCTTCGTGGCGGAGCGGCCGCTGTCGGTGGAAGAGCTGTACATGGCGACGGGCATCGACCGGGAACTCATCGCCGAGGCCATCAACCAGCTGTCCGGCATCCACCGCGACGGCATCAGCGGCATCGTCCTGCATGAAGTGGCGGGCGGGTGGCAGTTCCGGACGGACCCGCACTCGGGCGAGTACGTGCGGCGCTACCTGCGGGTGAAGCCGCAGCGGCTGACGCGCGCGGCGGTGGAGACGCTGGCCATCATCGCGTACCGGCAGCCGGTGACACGGCCGGAGATTGAAGACATCCGCGGCGTGGACTGCGGCGCGGTCATCAAGGCACTGATGGACCGCAAGCTGGTGAAGATATTGGGCAAGCGCGAAGAGGTGGGGCGCCCCATCCTCTACGGCACATCGCGCGAGTTCCTGGAGTTCTTCGCCCTGAAGGACCTGTCGGCCCTGCCGACGCTGCGTGAGTTCCACGAACTGACGCAGGAGCACCGGGAAATCGTGGAGAAGGAAACGCAGCCGGCGCCGGCGGCGGCGGGGACCGTGGACACCCTGGCGGACCCTGGTTTTACGAAGCGGATGGAGAAGAGCGCGGCGGCGAGCGAAGCCGCGCTGGAGGAGCTGGAGCAGGCCATGGAGGCCGCGGACCGGACACAGAAGGTCAGCTCCAGCGTCCTGGACACGCCCCCGAAGCCCGTGACGGGCGAAGAGGGGCCCAAGCCCGAGTGACGGGCATGACGGAAGAAGGCAAGGATGGCTGCCGAACGATTGCAGAAGTATCTGGCCCGCGCGGGAGTGGCTTCGCGCCGGCACGCAGAAGAGCTCATCACCGCGGGCCGTGTGACGGTGAACAACGAGACGGTGACGGAGCTGGGCAGCCGGGTGGAACCGGGCACGGACCTGGTCGCGGTGGACGGGACGCTGGTGTCGCCGCCGGACACGTCCTCGTACTACCTGCTCTACAAGCCGATTGGCGTCGTGACGACGCTGTCGGATCCGCAGGGCCGGCCCACGGTGGGCAACTACGTGGAGGAGACGGGCAAGCGCCTGTTCCCCGTGGGACGGCTGGACTACGACGCCGAGGGCGCGCTGCTGTTCACGGATGATGGGGCGCTGGCGCACAAGCTGACGCACCCCAGCTTCCAGGTGCCGCGCATGTACCTGGCGAAGGTGAAGGGCGTCCCGGACGCGGCCACGCTGGACAAGCTGCGCGGCGGCGTGCGGCTGGAGGACGGCATGGCGACGCCGCTGTCCGTGGACGTGTTCGAGGCGGCCGAGCGGAACACGTGGCTGAAGATTGTCGTGGCCGAAGGACGGCCGCACCTCATCAAGCGCCTGTGCGCGGCGGTGGGCCACCCGGTGGTGCGCCTGTTCCGTCCGGCCTACGCGGGCGTCGGCGTGGAGGGCATGCGGCCCGGAGAGCTGCGCGCGCTGAAGAAGTCCGAGGTGGAGCAGCTGGGCGCGGTGTCCGAGGGACGCGCGCAGCCCGCGGCGGTGGAGCTGAAGCTGCCTCCGCGCCGGCATGGGCGCGCGGCGCCGGGCTTCGACGGGGACGAGGACGAGCTGTCGATGGATGATGACGCGCCCGCGCCTCGCAAGACGTCGACCATGGAGCGCACCGCGGGCAAGGCCGCTCGCGCGATGGATTCGCGTCCCGAGAAGCGCGAGCGCAAGCCCGCTGGCGAGGGTGGCACGGGCAGGGCCCGCTTCGACCGCGCCGGCAGTGGGGACAAGACGCTGCCCGCGCGCAAGGCGTATGGCGGTGGGGATGCG
>JBKGHK010000320.1:0-10917 GCA_046520375.1 Pyxidicoccus sp. 3LFB2 | reverse complement strand
CCCAGGACGGACGCGCTCGCCGCTGTCCTTCGCCCAGCAGCGCCTGTGGTTCCTGGACCAGCGTCGAGCCCGGCAGCACCGCCTACAACCATGCCGGGCGCGCTTCGGCCTGACGGGCGCCCTGGACGTCTCCGCCCTGCCAACGCGCCCTCGTCCGAGCTCGTCCGCCGCCACGAGTCCCTGCGCACCTGCTTCCCCACCTCGAACGGCCAGCCCTCGCAGCGCATCCTCGAGCCCGCCTCCTTCGCATTGCCGGAGGTGGACCTCTCCTCCCGCGGGGACCGGGAGGCCGAGGTGCGCCGGCTCGCCGGGGAGGATGCGCACGCGCCCTTCGCGCTCGACCGCGGCCCGCTGCTGCGCGCTTCGCTGCTGCGGCTGGGGGCACACGAGCACGTGCTGCTGCTCAACATGCACCACATCGTCTCCGACGGCTGGTCCATGGGGGTGCTGGTGCGTGAGGTGGCGGCCCTCTATGAGGCCTTCTGCGCGGGCAGGCCCTCGCCCCTGCCCGAGCTGCCCGTGCAGTACGCCGACTATTCCGTCTGGCAGCGCTCGTGGCTCCAGGGCGAGGCGCTGGAGGCCCAGCTCTCCTGGTGGCGCAAGCACCTGGAGGGTGCTCCCGTCCTGGAGTTGCCCACCGACAGGCCCCGTCCGGCGGTGCGCACCTACCGGGGCGCGATGCAGGCCGTCACGCTGCCGCGCGAGCTGTCCGCGTCACTGCACGCGCTCGCCCGCCGCGAGGGCGTCACGCCGTTCATGTTGCTCCTGACCGCCTTCCAGGTGCTCCTGGCGCGCTACTCGGGTCAGGAGGACATCAGCGTGGGTTCGCCCATCGCTGGCCGGCGCATGGCCGAGCTGGAGGGCCTCATCGGCTTCTTCATCAACACGCTCGTCGTGCGCACCCGGCTGTCTCGCGACGCCTCGTTCCGCGCGGTGCTGGCACGCGTGAAGGAGACCACGCTCGGCGCCTTCGCCCACCAGGACATCCCCTTCGAGAAGCTCGTCGAGGAGCTTGCCCCGGAGCGCTCCCTGGGGCACTCGCCCCTGTTCCAGGTGATGTTCGCGCTGCAGAACATCCCCGCCGGGGAGCTCCAGCTCCCGGGCATCACCCTGCGTCAGGAGCGGCAGGAAGGCACCACGACGAAGTTCGACCTCTCGCTCTCGCTCGCCGAGGGCCCGGACGGCTTCGGCGGCGGCCTCGCCTACAATACGGACCTGTTCGACGCGGCCACGGCGGCGCGCATGATGCGCCACTTCCAGGTGCTCCTGGAGGCCATCGCCGCCCGCCCCGACACCGCCCTGGGCGCGCTGCCGCTCCTCACCCCCGAGGAACACCAGCAGGTGCTCTTCGACTGGAGCGGCCCCGCCGCGGGCTTCCCTCGCGACGTCTCCCTCCACCGGCTCATCGAGCAGCAGGCCGCCCGGACACCGGGTGCGCCCGCCGTGCGCTGCGAGGACGCGGAGCTGTCGTACCGGCAGCTCGACGCGCGGGCCAATCAGCTCGCGCATCACCTGCGCGCCCTGGGCGTGGGCCCGGACGTTCCCGTGGCCCTCTGCCTGGAGCGCGGCGTGGACCTGGTGGTCGCGCTGCTGGGCGTGCTGAAGGCCGGAGGCGCGTATGTCCCGCTGGAGCCGTCGCAGCCTCCCGCGCGCCTGCGCACGTTGGTGGCCGAGGTCGCCGCGCCCGTGGTGGTGACGGAGTCGCGCCATGGGGCCTCGTTCGAGGCGTCCAGCGTGCGCCGGGTGCTGCTGGACGTGGACGCGGAGCAGCTTGCCCGCCATCGGACGGAGGCCCCCGAGTGCGCCGTCCTCCCGGAGAATCTGGCGTACGTGCTGTTCACCTCGGGCAGCACGGGCCGGCCCAAGGGCGTGGCCGTGTCCCATGGCCAGCTCGTCAACTACGTGCACGCGGCCACGGAGCGGCTGAGGCTGACGGAGTGCGCGAGCTTCGCGCTGGTGTCCACGTTCGGCGCGGACCTGGGCAACACGGTGCTGTTCCCGGCGCTGTGCACGGGGGCCCTGCTGCACGTGCTCACGCAGGAGCGCGCGGGCAGCCCCGAGGGCGTGGCGGAGTACTTCCAGCGTCACGCCGTGGACTGCGTGAAGATCGTCCCCTCCCACCTGGCGGCGCTGCTGACGGCGGCCCGCCCGCGGCACGTGCTCCCGCGCAAGCGGCTGGTGCTGGGCGGCGAGTCCTCCACCTGGGCCCTGCTGGAGCAGGTGCGCGCGCTGGCGCCAGAGTGCGAGGTGTTCAATCACTACGGCCCCACGGAGACGACGGTGGGCGTGCTCGCCGGCCGGATGGAGTCGCCGCCCGCCGCGCTGGCCTCGGTGCCGCTGGGGTGGGCCCTGGCCAACACGCGCCCGTACGTGCTGGACGGCGGCCTGCGCCCGCTGCCTCCCGGAGTTCCCGGGGAGCTGTACATTGGCGGCACGCAGGTGACGCGCGGCTACCTGGGCCGCCCCGAGCTGACGGCGGAGCGCTATGTGCCCGACCCGTACAGCCCGTCACCGGGCGCGCGCATGTACCGCACGGGAGACCGCGTGCGCTGGCTCGCGGACGGGCGTGTCGAGTTCCTCGGCCGTGCCGACTTCCAGGTGAAGGTGCGCGGCTTCCGGGTGGAGCCCGGGGAGATTGCCGCCGTGCTGCGGGAGCACCCCTCGGTGCGCGAAGCGGTGGTGGTGGCGCTCGAGGTGGCGGGCGACACGCGCCTCGTCGCCTACGTCACGGCCTCGCCGGGCCAGACGCCGGACACCGGCGTCCTCCGCGCCTTCATCCAAGAGCGCCTGCCGGCCCACATGGTGCCCACCGCCTTCGGGGTCCTGGACGCGCTTCCCCTGACGCCCAACGGCAAGGTGGACCGCAAGGCCCTGCCCCCGCCGGACGGCACCCCGTCTCATGCGGACGCGCAGGCCTTCGTCCCGCCTCGGGACGCCCTCGAGCTGGAGGTGGCCCACGCCTTCGAGGCGGTGCTGGACGTTCGTCCCATCGGCGCCCGCGGCCACTTCTTCGAGCTGGGCGGCCACTCGCTGCTGGCCTGCGGCTGGCTCGCGGTGCTGGCCGCGCGCACCCACCGGCGCCTGCCCCTGAGCGTCCTCTTCCTCGCCCCGACGGTGGAACGGCTCGCCGCCGCGCTGCGGACCGAGGCGGGCCCGTGGTCACCGCTCGTGCCCATTCAACGCGAGGGCTCGCGCCGCCCCTTCTTCTGCGTCCATCCGGTGGGCGGCAACGTGCTCGCGTACGCGGAGCTGGCGCGGCGACTGGGCCCGGAGCAGCCCTTCTACGGCCTGCAGTCGCAGGGCCTCGACGGCGCCCAGCCTCCGTTGGAGTCGGTGGAGGAGATGGCCGCCTATTACATCGAGGCCATCCGCACCGTGCAGCCTCACGGGCCGTACCTGCTGGGGGGCTGGTCCATGGGCGGCGTGGTGGCCTTCGAGATGACCCGGCAGCTCCAGCGGCGCGGCGAGCGCGTGGAGGTGCTGGCGCTCATCGACCCCAGCCCCACACGCGAGGCCCGGGACGCCACCGGCGAGGACGCGGCTCCCGACACCGTGGCGCTCTTCGCGAGGGACCTCGGCAGGCTCACGGGCCTCCCACTCCCCGAGCTGTCCGGGGAGGCCGGCCCGGAGGAGCTGCTCCAGGCCGTCCTCGAGGAGGGCCGCAGGCACGGTGTCCTCATCCCCGAGGCCGGCCTGCCCGAGCTGCGCACCCTGCTCCAGGTGTTCTCCGCCAACGTGCGAGCCCTGCGTGGCTACTCCCCGCGCCCCATCGACGCGCGGCTCGCGGTGCTGCGCGCGGCCGACTCGGTCGACGCCTCCGCCGGGAGGCTTGACCGTGGCTGGGGAGACCAGAGCACCCAGGGAGTGGAAATCCAGGAAGTGCCGGGAGACCACTACGGCCTGCTCCAACCGCCTCACGTCCAGGTGTTGGCGGAGCGGCTGAAGGCGCTGCTCGAACGCGCCGAGGCCACCGACAGTGGCAGCGGCGTGCAACAGGCGGGGTAGCTCAGGCTCCCGAGCCTCACTTCGACGCACCGCGCCAGCACCTCGGCCAGCCGTCCTGGCACGTCCCCTCCCGGCCTCTTCCGGGAGGGGCTGATGCGACTTTTCGGGTCGGGCTTCGTTGTTTCGAAATGGGCCTGGAGCCCGGCAGTGACCGAGGAGAAGTCCGCGTACCTGCTACGTGCAACGGCGAGGAATCGCCGGGCTGCTCGCATGTTCCGAGCGTCGGGAATATTTCCCGTCTTTTTACCGGCTTGACCCAGGCAGGGGGTTCCCGCAGAACGCGGCATCCCATGGCCCTGGAAAGGACCTGTTCATGAAGCGCTTGTTCGTGATTGCCACCCTCCTAGGTGCGGCGCCCGCGCTGGCCGATGAGGGTATGTGGACCTACAACAACTTCCCCTCCGCCAAGGTGAAGGAGAAGTACGGCTTCGAGCCCACGCAGCAGTGGCTGGACAAGGTGCGCCTGGCCTCGGCGCGGCTCGCGGGCGGCTGCTCGGCCAGCTTCGTGTCGCCGGACGGGCTGGTGATGACCAACCACCACTGCGCGCGCGGCTGCATCGAGCAGCTGTCCACGGCGAAGAAGGACTACATCGCCAACGGCTTCTACGCGAAGACGCAGGCCGAGGAGACGCAGTGCCCGGCCATGGAAGTCAACCAGTTGGAAAGCATCACCGACGTCACCGAGACGCTGAACAAGGCCACCCAGGGCATGTCCGGCAAGCAGTACGCCGACACCCTCAAGGCGAAGATGTCCGAGCTGGAGCAGGCCTGTTCCGCCGGTGACGCCAAGGTGCGCTGTGATCTCGTCACCCTGTACCAGGGCGGCAAGTACAACCTGTACAAGTACCGCCGCTTCCAGGACGTGCGCCTGGTGATGGCCCCCGAGCACGCCATCGCCTTCTTCGGCGGCGACCCGGACAACTTCGAGTTCCCCCGGTACGACCTGGACGTGACGTTCCTGCGCGTCTACCAGGACGGCAAGCCGGCCAGCACCAAGGACAACTACTTCAAGTGGTCCGAGCACGGCGCCAAGGAGGGTGAGCTCACCTTCGTGTCCGGCAACCCCGGCCGCACCTCGCGCGGGCTGACCATCGCCGAGCTGGAGACGCATCGCGACCTGATGCTCCCCAAGACGCTCATGTACCTCTCCGAGATGCGCGGCATGCTGACGGAGTTCCAGAAGCGCGGCCCCGAGCAGAAGCGCATCTCCAACAACATGCTGTTCGGCGTGGAGAACGGCCTCAAGGCCAGCAAGGGCCGTCACGAGGCGCTGCTGGACAAGAAGTTCTTCGCCCAGAAGGTCGCCGCGGAGCAGGAGCTGCGCAAGAAGGTCGACGCCAACCCGGAGATGAAGAAGAAGTACGGCGCGGCCTGGGATGAGATTGCCAAGGCGCAGCAGCAGTTCGCCAACATCCGCAAGGAGCTGGCCTTCCTGGAGCAGGGCCAGGGCCTGTCCTCCTCCACGTTCAGCATCGCCCGCACGCTGGTGCGCGCCGCGGAGGAGCTGCCCAAGGAGAACGGCCAGCGCCTGCGCGAGTTCAGCCAGGCCGGCCTGCCCGCCCTCAAGGCCCAGCTGCTCAGCCCCGCCCCCATCTACCCGGAGCTGGAGATTGCCCGCCTGACCTTCGGCCTCACCAAGATGCGCGAGGAGCTGGGCGCGGACCACCCGTTCGTGAAGAAGGTGCTCGGCAAGGACTCCCCGGAGAAGCTGGCCGCCCGCGTGGTCAAGGGCTCCAAGCTGCGTGACGTGAAGGCGCGCCAGGCCCTGTTCGACGGTGGCAAGGCCGCCGTGGACGCCTCCAAGGACCCGATGATCGAGCTGGCCCGCCTGATCGACTCGGACGCCCGCGCGGTTCGCAAGAACTACGAGGAGAACATCGAGGCCGTCATCCGCAAGAACAGCGAGCTCATCGCCAAGGCCAAGTTCGAGATCTACGGCACCAACACGTACCCGGACGCCACCTTCAGCCCGCGCCTGTCCTACGGCTCGGTGAAGGGCTACATGGAGGACGGCAAGAAGGTGGAGCCCATCACCCAGATGGCCGGCACCTTCGAGCGTCACACCGGTGAGGACCCGTTCGCCCTGCCGAAGTCCTGGCTGAAGGCCCAGAACATCCTCGACGGCAAGACGGGCATGAACCTCGTCTCCACCAACGACATCATCGGCGGCAACTCCGGCTCGCCGATGATCAACAAGGAGGGCGAGATTGTCGGCCTGGTGTTCGACGGCAACATCCAGTCGCTCGGCGGTGAGTACGGCTTCGACGAGAGCGTGAACCGCACGGTGTCCGTGCACAGCGACGCCATCATCGAGTCGCTGCAGAAGATCTACGGCGCCACCCGCGTCCTCGAGGAGCTGCGCCCGGGCAGCACCAAGGTGCCGCCCGTGAAGACCAACCCGGCGGGGTGATTCCTCCCCGCGGATAGGGGCCGGGCCTTCAAGAGCCCGGCCCTTGAAGCACGAAGAGGCTGCCCGGTTCGCTCCGGGCAGCCTCTTTGCTTTGCGTCACCCTGACTTGCGCCCTACCCGCTCCCCTTCAACGGGGCGCGGCACCCTCCCCGCTCACTCCCACTCAATCGTGGCGGGCGGCTTGGAGGAGATGTCGTAGACGACGCGGTTGATGCCGCGCACCTCGTTGGTGATGCGCGTGGAGATGCGCTCCAGGAGGGGGAACGGCAGCCGGGCCCAGTCCGCCGTCATGCCGTCCATGCTGGTGACGGCGCGGAGCACGCAGGTGGACTCGTAGGTGCGCTCGTCGCCCATGACGCCCACGCTCTGCACCGGCAGCAGCACGGCGAAGGCCTGCCAGATTTCCTTGTAGAGGCCCGCGTTGCGGATCTCCTCCTGGACGATGGCGTCCGCGCGGCGCACCAGGTCCAGGCGGACCTCGGTGACTTCGCCCAGCACGCGGATGGCCAGGCCCGGGCCGGGGAACGGCTGGCGGGACACCATCTCATCCGGCAGCCCCAGCTCGCGGCCCAGGGCGCGGACCTCGTCCTTGAACAGCTCGCGCAGCGGCTCCACCAGCTTGAGCTTCATCGTCTCCGGCAGGCCGCCCACGTTGTGGTGGCTCTTGATGGTGACGGACGGGCCCTTGTACGAGACGGACTCGATGACGTCCGGGTAGAGCGTGCCCTGCGCCAGGAACTCCGCGTCCTGGATGTCGCGCGAGGCCTCCTCGAACACGGCGATGAACTCGCGGCCGATGATCTTCCGCTTCTTCTCCGGGTCCGTGACGCCGGCGAGCTTCTCCAGGAAGCGGGCCCGCGCATCCACCGTCTTCAGCGGCACGTGGAAGCGGTCCACGAAGAGCGCCTCCACCTGGGCGCGCTCGCCCTGCCGCAGCACGCCGTTGTCCACGAAGATGCACTGCAGGCGCGGGCCGATGGCCCGGTGCAGCAGCAGCGCCGCCACGGAGCTGTCCACGCCGCCCGACAGCGCGCAGATGACGCGGCCGTGCTCACCCACCTGCCGGCGGATGGTCTCCACCGCCTCGTCGACGAAGCCCTTCATCGTCCACGAGCCCGTCACCTTGCAGTCGTTGAAGAGGAAGGCGCGCAGCATCTCCTTGCCCCGGGGCGAGTGGACCACCTCGGGGTGGAACTGGAGGCCGTACCAGGGCTTGGTCGCATGGGCGGTGGCGGCGAAGGGCGAGTTGCCGCTGCGGCCGATGGACTCGAAGCCGGGGGGCAGCACGTCCACCCGGTCGCCGTGGCTCATCCACACCTGCACGCGGTCACCCGGGTTGAACTCGGCGAAGGGGCCGCGGCGGGCGAGCACCTCCACCTCCGCGTTGCCGTACTCGCGATGCGCGCCCCGGTCGATGCGGCCGCCCAGCAGCTTGGCGAGGAGCTGGAGGCCGTAGCAGATGCCCAGCACGGGCACGCCGGCCTCGAAGACGAAGGGGTCACAGCGCGGGGAGTCAGGCGCCTCCACGGACGCAGGCCCCCCGGAGAGGATGATGCCGCGCGGGGCGAAGCGCTGGATGTCCGCCGCCGGCAGGTCCGGGCGGTGGATCTCGCAATACACCCCCAGTTCCCGGACGCGCCGGGCGATGAGCTGGGTGTACTGACTCCCGAAATCGAGGATCAGGATCTTCTCGGCGTGCAGGTCCACCGGGGTTCTCCAAGGGGCGGCGTTGACGGCTGGGGGCCCTTATCGCTACAAACTTCGGGAAATCAACGCCCAAGTACCTTCAATTGTTCGAGGTCTGGATGCTCCGCCGCCTGTCCGCCCCTACTGCTGCGACCCTTCTCCTACTGTCCGCCACCGGCTGCGTGAAGGAGATCTCCTCGGACGAGCGGCTGGACCGCGAGACCCAGAACCTGGCCGTGAAGGACACGCCCGGTGCCGCCGAGCTCCAGAAGCTGACGTGTGACGACACCACCGACGCGCTCGGCAAGGCGCGCAATGTGAACCGGCCCGAGACGGACCGGCTGGTGGACTACATCGAGCTGTACTCCTCGCTGCGCAAGCGCACCGCCACGTTCGAGGATGCGATGAACCGCAACCCGGACCTGAGCTACCGCGAGGGCAGCCAGCAGATCGTCAACGCCAAGGACACGTGCATCCAGCAGACCGCCGACGTGCGCGTGGAGTTCGAGACCTACATCCGCGAGCTGGTGGACGTGCCCACCGTCCAGGAAATCAAGGGCGGCAACACCGTCACCATCGCCCGGCTCGACTTCAACACCCTGCGCCAGGCGATTGAGACGCTGGAGCCGGACGACAAGGAGTCGCTGCTCAACCGCGTGGCCAACGCGGAGAAGAAGGTGGCGCCCGCGTCCGCGCCTCCCTCCGAGGAGCCGGCCGCCGGGGGCAAGAAGCGGGGGAAGTAGTCCCCGCCCCGCCTTCCGTAGCGCCCGAGGGCCCCGCCGTGAGGCGTGGGCCCTTTCCGTTCCACCGGCACCGGCCGCCAACGTCGGCGGTGCCCTGGGGCGGCGCCCGGGAAGCCGGGCTCCGTCCGGGCGGCGCTACTCGACGCGGTAGTTCGGGGCCTCTTCGGTGATGATGACGTCGTGCACGTGGCTCTCCTTGAGCCCGGCCGAGGTGATGCGCACGAAGGTGGCCTGGGTGCGCAGCTCGTCGATGGTGCGGCAGCCCACGTAGCCCATGCCGCTGCGGATGCCGCCCAGCATCTGGTGCACGTTCATGCCCAGCGTGCCCTTGTACGGGACTCGGCCTTCGATGCCCTCGGGGACCAGCTTCACCGCGTCCACGTCGGACTGGAAGTAGCGGTCCTTCGCGCCCTGCTTCATGGCGCCCATGCTGCCCATGCCGCGGTAGCTCTTGTAGCTGCGGCCCTGGTACAGGATGACGTCGCCGGGGGCCTCTTCGGTGCCCGCGAAGAGCGAGCCGATCATCACCGTGCTGGCGCCCGCGGCGAGCGCCTTGACGATGTCGCCCGAGTACTTGATGCCGCCGTCGGAGATGATGGGGATGCCGTGCTTCTCCGCCTCGCGGACGCAGTCGTCCACGGCGGTGATCTGCGGCACGCCCACGCCGGCCACCACGCGGGTGGTGCAGATGGAGCCGGGGCCGATGCCCACCTTCACCGCGTCCACGCCGGCGGAGATGAGCGCGCGGGTGGCCTCGGCCGTCGCCACGTTGCCGGCGATGAGGTCGAAGCCGGAGAAGTTCTTCCGCGTGTCACGCACCCCGTCCACCACGCCGCGCGAGTGGCCGTGCGCGGTGTCCACGACGATGACGTCCACGCCCGCCTTGATGAGCGCGTCGATGCGGGCCTCGCGGTCCGCGGACACGCCCACGGCGGCGGCGCACAGCAGGCGCCCCTTGTTGTCCTTGGCCGCGTTGGGGTTCGTCCGGCGCTTCTCGATGTCCTTGATGGTGATGAGGCCCTTGAGCTCGAACTCGTCGTTGACGATGAGGAGCTTCTCGATGCGGTGCTCGTGCAGGAGCTTCTGGGCGTCTTCCTGGCTGATGCCCTCGCGGCCGGTGACGAGCTTGCGCGTCATCATCGACTCCACCTTCTGGGTGAAGTTGGTCTCGAAGCGCACGTCGCGGCTGGTGACGATGCCCACCAGGCGGCGGCCCTTCACCACGGGGATGCCGGACACGCCGTGCTGGCGCATCAGCTCCAGCGCGCGGCCCAGCGGAGCCTCCGGGTCGATGGTGACCGGGTCCACCACCATGCCGCTCTCGAACTTCTTGACCTTGAGGACCTCGAGCGCCTGCTGCTCGGGCGTCATGTTCTTGTGGATGACGCCGATGCCCCCCTCCTGCGCCATGGCGATGGCCGTCCGGGACTCGGTGACGGTGTCCATGGCGGCGGACAGCAGGGGGATGTTGAGCCGGATGTTGCGGGTCAAACGGGTCGTCAGGTCGACGTCCTTGGGGACGACCGAGCTCTCGGCAGGCACCAGCAGGACGTCGTCGAAGGTGAGGGCGAGCCGGATATCGGGGTTCAGCATGAGCGGCGCTCCCGGGGCGTGAGGTACCCGCCGGGCACCAGCGCCTGCGGGTGCGGTTCCATACGAGTTACGCTGTCAGTGCGCAACGGAGAAGGAACGGCGGTCTTTTTGACGCCCGTTCCCTCGCACTTCGGGCGATAATCCACAGCGCTTTACCTCTCACGTCTCAGGATCCGGGCTTTGACGGAATCGAATCAGGGTGCGGTCGGGCTGGTCGTGAAGCTGCCCTTCGCGACACCCGAGGAGTTCCTGGCGAAGTACGGAGCCAACGTCACCCGTGGCGGCATCTACCTGCGCGCCCGCGCGGTGAAGCCCCCCGGTACCGCCGTCAACCTGGACCTCAGGCTGGCGAGCGGCGAGCGGCTCATCTACGCCTCGGCCGTCGTGCACTTCGTCACCGGGCAGGGCGGCCAGGGCGTCATGGGCATGGGCCTGCGCTTCCTGAACGTGGACCCGCAGACGCGCCGGTTCCTGGACTCC
>JBKGHK010000031.1:0-29821 GCA_046520375.1 Pyxidicoccus sp. 3LFB2 | reverse complement strand
CTCTTGGGCGGCCTGGGAGGATTGAGTGGCCCGTCCTGCCACAGCCACGCCAGGTGGCGCGGCCGGCGCTGCGCCCGTCCACCTTGCCCTCCGCGGATGACGCTCTCGGCGGCCGCCGAGCAAGAGCTGCGTGTCGTCGCTGAACTGGCCCTTGGCGAACTTGCCGCGCGGCCGGGGCGCGAAGTCATCGGCCAGGTTGGGCAGCCGCGCGAGACTCGCGGGCGGGATGCCGCGCAGCGGGAAGCCGAGCGCATCGCCGATGGCGAGTCCCACGAACGCCGCATGGAACCTGTCCTGGCGCTCGGCGGGAGTCAGCGGCATGGGGTCGTGGAGATTAACCGAGGCTCAGGGCCGGACGGCCAGGGAGAAGCGCGCGAAACGCGCGAACGCGGTGACGGGAAGAAGCATGCCGGGGCTTGACGAGCGCGCCGCGATTCTGGTGGTGCACCGCGCGAGCGGCACTCCGTCCCCATACACCAACACGCACGTTGTCAGCACCGTCCACCCTCCATCCCTCGCCACCGACTCACTGACGCACGTGCGGGGGCGGGCTGACTACCGCAACCAGCACGCGCGCGGCAAGCCTGGGCCCACGCATGCATCCACGCACCTGCACACGTGTCCAACTCCAGAAGCTTCGCGCGCGACATTCATGGCGCACGACGGGCGCACAGGTGGCAGCAGCGCGCGAATGTCGGCACACGCGTCAGGCGTTCTTCACGCGTCGTCGCGGCCGAGGTTGACGACGGCCTGCAAACGCGCCAGCACTGCCTGCGCGCCCTGGTGAAGGTGCGTGCCGTCCCACAGCGCGGGCGTGGTGTGGCCGCCCAGGCGCAGCCAGTCGGATTCCGCCTCGCGAAACGCCACGTTGCGGAAGATGACGCGGTCCTCCAGCGCATAATCCACGATGTAGCGCCGCGCCTCGGCGGAGGGCGGGTCGGCGATGCGGTGGAACAGCTCCAGCGTGCCGGACATCATCCCGCGCGGGCCGGAAGGAAGAAGTCCGCGAGGTCCGGCCGCGAGCGGCTCACGAGGTCCGCGAGCGAGTAGCGGTCCAGCACGGCGAGGAAGGCCTCGCGCGCCTCGGCCAGCACGCCCTTGAGGCCACACGCGGGCGTGATGGGGCAGCCGTTGCGCGCGGAGTCGAAGCACTCCACCAGGTGGAAGTCGGGCTCGGCGGCGCGCAGCACCTGGCCCACGTTGATGTCCTTCGGCTCGCGCCCCAGCGTCACGCCCCCCGAGCGCCCCGCACGCGCGTCCACGCACCCCAGCGCCGCCAGCGTCTGCACCACCCGCACCAGGTGGTGCTTGGAGATGCCGTACGCGTCCGCCAGCTCCTGCGTGGAGGCGGGGCGCTCGCGACGGGTGGCGAGGTAGAGCAGGACGCGCAGCGAGTAGTCGGCGTGGAGGGTCAGGTGCACGGTCAGCGGACTCCGGCGGCGGCGTTTCCAGGCGCTCCCGCCTGAGGGGTGCTCGGCAGGAACGCATCCGCGTGGAGGTCCTTCAGCGAGAGCCCGGACAGGAAGAGCTTCTTGCGAAGGGATAGCACCAATCCGGGGTCTCCGCAGAGCCAGGCCCGCCAGCCCACCGGCTTGGGGCACTCGGCGCGGATGAGCACGTCGAGCGGCCCCTCGGCGATGTCCCGGCTGCCGCCCGCCAGCACGCCCGGCCGGTAGTGCAGCTGGGGGTGACGCTCCGCCAGCTCGCGCAGCTCGTCGCGCAGGTAGAGCCCCTCCGGCACCCGCGCGCCGTGGAACAGGTAGATGGGGCCGGAGTGCCCCGCCTCCAGCGCGTCCCGGACGATGCCGTACAGCGGTGCCAGCCCCGTGCCAGTGCCCGCGAGCAAGAGCGGCTGCTCGGGACGGCCGGGGACATAGAAGCAGCTGCCCGCGGGGCCCTGGAGGAAGAGCCTGTCTCCCGGCCGCGCCTCGCTGGCCAGCCAGCCGCTCATCGCTCCGCCGGGGATGAGGCGCACGTGCAGCTCCAGCGCGCCCTCGCGCGGCAGGCTCGCCAGCGAGTAGCTGCGGGCCAGCCCGTCCTCGCGCACCAGCGAGACGTACTGCCCCGCGCGGTAGTCGAAGGGCGCTTCCGGCGTCAGCCGCACCCGCAGCACGTCCTGGGACAGCAGCGCCAGCGAGGTGAGTCGCGCCGGGACTCGCAGCGCCTCGGCACCGGCGACTTCCAGCTCCGTGCCCTCCGGGAGCCGGCAGGTGCACGCGAGGAAGTAGCCCTGCGCCACGAGCGTGTCCTTCAGCCCCACGCGCGCGGCGTCCGGCACCGCGCCGCCCATCGCCTTCATCAGGCAGGACTGACAGGCCCCTGCCCGGCAGGAGTTGGGAACGGACACACCCTGCCGCAGCAGCCCCTCCAGCACGCTCTCGCCGGACTCCAGTGGATACCACCGTGACTCGTGTTTCACCTTCGCCATGGCGTGCCCCGTCTCCCTAGCGGTTGAGGACGTCCGCGCGGGCGCTCTCGGCGATGGCCAGCACCCGGGCCACCAGCGGCGCTGGCACGCCCAGCTCCTCCAGCGTCTCCTTGAGGTGACCCGCCACCGCGTCGAAGTGCATGTCGTTCAGCCCGCGCTTCACCAGGGGCGCGTGCCCCGCGCGCATGTCGCGGCCCGAGTAGTTCGCCGGCCCGCCCGTCACCATGGTGAGGAACGCCTTCTGCTTCGCCGCCTGGCGCTCCATGTCCACGTCCTCGAAGAAGTGGCTGATGCGGTCGTCCGCCAGCACCTTCCGGTAGAAGACCTCCACCGCCGCCGCCATCGCTGGCTCCCCGCCAATCTGCTCGTAGACGCTCTTCTCCGCCGCTGCTGCGCTCATGTGTCTGCTCCTCGCGCTCTGTCCCGGGCGCTTAATGATGCATCTGAAATGCAGATTAAATGCCATGGGTCACCAGGAGCGAAGCGGCGACTGTCGCGGCGCAGGACTTGCGCCCCGGGCTCTGGAGGCCTGGGGCTTCGCGCAGGACTTGCGCCTCCTGCCTGCCTCCTCACGTCTCCGCGCGGAAGTTGCGGCCCAGGCCGGGCCCGGTGCCCACGTAGTGGCGAAACACGTAGAGCAGCGGCTGCCAGCGCGTCACGTCCACGTGCTGGCGGCCAGGCACGGTGACGTCCTCGTGCGCGTGGACGCGGGTGACGCGCAGCTCCGCGATGCAGAACGTCGGCTCGGGCTGCTCGGGCGTCGCGGCCGCGGGGCGCACGTCCAGCAGCACCGCCTCCAGCTGCAGCGGGCACTCACCCACGCGCGGCGGAGCCACGGTGTCCGAGGTCAGCGGCGTGAGGCCCGCGCGCTCGAACTTGCGTGGCTCGAAGACATAGCCCATGCCGCGCTTCGCCTCGGGCACGGGCGAGCGGCCCGTCGTCGGCGCCAGCCGCTCCACCTGGGGCCACAGCGCGGCGGAGGGCAGGTTCACCACCGCCTCGCGCGTGCGCTCCAGGTTGGCGAGCCCCTGGCCCAGCCGCCCCAGGCCCAGCACCAGCCGGTCATCCAGCGCCCACGCGGACGACAGCGGCGAGAGGTTGGGTGAGCCATCCGGCTGCAGGGTGCTCAGCAGCGCCACCGGCGTCCCGAAGTAGAGGACACGGGGAGCAATCACGCGGTGCTTCGGCAGGTCGTTCATGCCCCCTTCCCTACGGCCCCCGCACGGTGAATGGTTCGGCGCGCACCGAAACGTCCGCGCGCCTTCGTCCCGCAGGCTCTCCTCCATGGCCCACCCTCTCGACCTCGCGCGCATCGCGCACCTCATCGGCGAGCCCGCGCGCGCGGGAATGCTGTCGCGCCTCCTCGAAGGCCCGGCGCGCACCGCGGGAGAGCTGGCGCCCCTCGCCCCCGCACCGCTGGCGCGGATGGACACCGAGGCGCGCTTCATCCAGGGAGGCGGAGAGATGGGGGCGCTGATGCGCGCCTTCGACTGGTCCCAGCACTCGCTGGGGCCGCTGGAGCGCTGGCCGCAGTCGCTGCGCACGTCCGTCAGCACCATGCTCCGCTCCCCCTACCCCATCATCCTGTTCTGGGGGCCCGAGCTCGTCATGCTGTACAACGACCCGTTCCGGCCCATCCTCGGCACGAAGCATCCGCAGACGCTGGGCGCGCGCGGACATGAGGCGCTGGCCGAGGAATGGAGCCTGCTCGGCCCCCTGATGAAGCGCGTCCACGAGACGGGCGAGCCCCTCTTCATCCAGAACGGGAACGTCAACTTCGCGCGCCGGCCCGGCGGCCTGCGGGAAGAGGCCTACTTCACCTGGTCCTACAACCCGACCATCGGCGAGGCAGGGGACATCGCCGGCCTGTTCGCCATCGCCAGCGAGTCGACGCGTCAGGTCGTCGGAGACCGGCAGCTGGCGATTCTCCGGGAGCTGTCCATCCGCACGGCGCTCGCCCAGCGCGCGGACGACATCTACCGCTCGCTGAGCGACGTCCTCGCGCAGGCCGGCAATGACGTGCCCTTTGCCCTGCTCTACTCGGTCAAGGGCGACAGGGCCCACCTGGTCAGCCGTGCCGGGCTGAGCCGGGGCGCGCGCGCCGCCCCCAGCGAGCTGAAGCTGGGTGACACCTCGTCGTGGCCGCTCGAGGGCGTGGTCCGCTCGGGGCAGGAGGTGCTGCTCGAAGACCTGGGCCCGAAGTTCGGCGACCTTCCGGGCGGGCCCTGGCCCGAGCCCGCGACGCGGGCCCTGCTGCTGCCGGTGGCGATGGGTGCGGACGCGGAGACGACGGGCGTGCTCGTCGTCGGCCTCAGTCCCCTGCGCGCGCTGGATGACGAGTACCGGGGCTTCCTGCAGCTATTGGCGCGGCAGCTCGCCGCCAGCCTCTCCAGCGCCCGGGCCTATGAGCAGGAGAAGAAGCGGGCCGAGGAGCTCGCCAGGCTCGACCAGGCGAAGACCGCCTTCTTCAGCAACGTGAGCCACGAGTTCCGCACGCCGCTGACGCTGATTCTCGGCCCCCTCGAGGACGCGCTGTCGGGGCCGACACGGGCCCTGGAGGGCAAGTCACTGGAGCTGGTGCGCCGCAATGCGCTGCGGCTCTACAAGCTGGTCAACACCCTGCTCGACTTCTCGCGAATGGAGGCGGGCCGGGCCCAGGCCACCTTCGTCCCGACGGACCTGTCACGCCTCACGTGCAACCTGGCCAGCGCCTTCGAGTCCGCCGCGGGGAGCGCGGGGGTGAAGCTGGTGGTGGACTGCCCACCGCTGCCCGAGCCCCTCTATGTGGACCCGGACATGTGGGAGAAGGTTGTCCTGAACCTGGTCTCCAATGCCGTGAAGTACACCCACCAGGGTGAAATCCGCGTCGCCCTCGCGTGGGCCGACACGCAGGCCGTGCTCACCGTCCAGGACACGGGCGTGGGCATTCCCGAAGAGGAGCTGCCGCGCGTCTTCGAGCGCTTCTATCGCGTTCGCTCCACGGAGGGGCGCAGCCACGAGGGCACGGGCATCGGCCTCGCGCTGGTGCAGGAGCTGGTGAAGCTGCATGGCGGCAGCATCACGGTGGCGAGCCGGCCCGGTGAGGGCAGCACCTTCACCGTGCGCCTGCCGCGTGGCGCGGCGCACCTTCCCCCGGAGCGCGTCGCCCAGCAGGCCAGCCCCCAGGCCTCCGCCGAGAGTGCCGCGCCCTTCGTCGAGGAGGCGCGGCGCTGGGTGTCGGGGGATGGGGAGGACACCGCGAGCCCGGAGGGAGCCGACGACACCGTCGACGTGCCCGCGGAGGACGTGCACGCCCACATCCTGCTCGTGGACGACAACGCGGACCTGCGCACCTACGTCGGCGGGCTGCTGCGGCGCATCTTCCCCAACGTGCGGATGGCGACGAACGGACGCGAGGCCCTGGAAGCGGCCCGCGCCCATCCGCCCGACCTCATCCTCTCCGATGTGATGATGCCCGGGCTGGACGGCTTCGGCCTGGTGCGGGCGCTGCGGGCCCATGAGCGTACCCGGGCCATTCCCATCATCCTGCTGTCCGCCCGCGCGGGAGATGAGTCCACCGTGGAGGGGCTGCACAGCGGCGCGGACGACTACCTGGTGAAGCCCTTCTCGGCACGGGAGCTGCTCGCCAGGGTCCGGACGCAGCTGGAGATGGCGCGCGTGCGCCGGAACGTGGCACGCCATGAGCTGGCCGGGGAACACCTCCGTGCCCGGGTGAAGGCGCGGGACGAGTGGCTCACCGTGGTGAGCCATGAGCTGCGCACGCCCCTGAGCGCGCTGTCGATGAGCGTCCAGTCGCTGATTCGCGGCATCACCGCCTCGGCGGAGCGCGCCGCGCTCGCGCCCGAAGAAGCGAGCACCCGGGCGCGGACCGCGGAGCGGCACCTCCAGCGCCTGACGCGCCAGGTGGAGCAGCTCATCGAAGTCTCGGAGCTCGTCGCGGGGCACCTGAAGCTCACCCCGGAGGTCCTCGACCTCTCCACCCTGGTGGACGGCGTCGTCGAGAAGATGCGGGAGAAGGCCGCACGCCAGGGCAGCGCCCTCACCCTGCACGCGAAGGCGCCTGTCGTCGGCCTCTTCGACGCTGAGCGGTTGCGCCAGCTGGTGGAGGGGCTGCTCGACAATGCCCTCAAGTTCGGAATGGGCAAGCCCGTGGAGCTCGCCGTGGAGAAGGACGCTCGCGGCGCGTCGATTCGCATCAGTGACCATGGCGCCGGTATCGCCACCGATGACGCGGAGCGCATCTTCGACCGCTTCGAGCGCGCCGCGTCCACCGACAACTACGGCGGCTTCGGGCTGGGCCTGTGGCTGGCCCGCCACATCGCGGAAGCGCACGGGGGCGACGTCCAGCTCACGCGAACAGAGGGCGGCGGGGCCACCTTCACCGTGGTGCTGCCCCTGAGTGGAATCGCAGCAGCCACGTCTTGAACGCGACCACGTCCCGCCGGCCCGCCAGGGGCCGGGGATGGACGAGCCAGTAGCTGAAGTCGTTGGGAAGGCGCGTCTCGAAGGGCTGGACGAGCCGCCCTGACGCCAGGGCGGCGGAGGCGAGCGTCAGCCGGCCCAGGGCCACGCCCTGCCCCTGGGCGGCGGCCTGGAGCACCAGCCCGGCATCGTTGAAGGAGGGCCCGGCCTCGGCATCCACGCCCTCGACGCCCGCCGCCTCCAGCCAGCGCCGCCACCCGTCCTTCGGGGTGTCATGGAGCAGCCGGACCTTCTTCAGGTCCGCGGGCGAGCGAAGCTTCTTCGCGAGCGCCGGGCTGCACACCGGGCTGAGCGCCTCGGTGGCGAGCTGCTCCGCCTTGAGCCCCGTCCAGCGGCCCAGCCCCGAGCGGATGCCCACATCGAAGCGGTCGTCGAGGAAGTCCCACAGCTCGGCCGAGCTGGTCAGGTGCAGCTCGATGTCCGGGTGCCGCTGACGGAAGTCCTCCAGCCGGGGCAGCAGCCAGCAGGAGGCAAACGAGGGCAGCACGGTGAGGCGCAGCGGCCCCTGCGCGCCCTCGTAGAGCCGGGCGGTGGCCTCGGCCATGCGCTCGAAGGCGGGCGTCAGCTCCCGCAGATACGCCGCGCCCTTCGCGGTGAGCTTCAGCGCGTGGCCCCGGCGCTCGAAGAGGGAGACGCCGAGCCAGTCCTCCAGCTGCCGCACCTGGTGGCTGATGGCCGCCTGGGTGACGTACAGCTCGGTGGCGGCGCGGGTGAAGCTCAGGTGCCGCGCGCCCGCCTCGAATGCGCGGAGCGCGCCCAGCGGTGGAAGGCGGCGCATGCTCGATGAACTCCCTTTATCGAGCCCCCGAGGATAGCTCGCTGGGCCCCCATCCCGAACCGGTGTTTGTCCTCGAGGAGCCAGGAGCGCGGCGAACGCGCCAGGCGCGAGGGAACCGGTCATGATCTCCACCGAAGTCTGGTTGTTGTTCCTGGGCTACACAGTCCCCATGGTGTTCAGCCCCGGGCCCGGCAATACGGTGCTCGCCACCGCGGGCGGGCGCTTCGGCATCCGGGGCTCGCTCCCCTTCTGGGTGGGCTTCGAGGTGGGAAACGTCGCGCTCTGCATCGTCTACGGGCTCGGGCTCGGGCGCGTGCTGCAGGACGTGCCCGCGCTGCACCAGGTACTCAAGTGGGGCAGCGTCGTGTACCTGCTCTATCTCGCCTGGGGCTTCTTCCGCTCCTCCGCCGCGCCCGGCGGGGCGCAGGAGGAACCGGCGAGGCTCGGGTTCGTCGAGGGCCTGCTCGCCGTCGCGCTCAACCCGAAAATCCACTCCATGGTCGTGGTGATGTTCTCCCAGTTCCTCGACCCGGCCCGCTCCATGCCCTCGCAGGCGGCGCAGCTCACCCTGGCCTTCCTCATCGTCTGCGTGGCGTGCCACTTCCCATGGCTCTACGCGGGGAAGCTCCTGCTGGGGCGCTTCCGGTCCGAGCGCGCCATGCGCATCCAGGGGTGGACGTTCGGCACCTGCATGCTGCTGGTCGCGGGCTACGTGGCGTTCGGCTGAGGGCGGGCGGGGCTCACCCCTCGCGCTTGCGGCGGCGCGCCATGATGCGGCTCAGCGCCACCTCGGTGATGCCGAGGTAGGCCGCCACGTCGCGCTGGGGGACACGCCCCGTCAGGTGCGGGTGCTCCTCCCAGAACTTCACGAGGCGCTCCTCCGCGGACAGGTCGAGGAACTCCTGCTCGCGGCGCTCCTTGATGAGGAAGTGGTGCTCGGCCACCCGGCGCGCCAGCCGCTCCCAGCACACGTGGCCTCGCTCCAGCGCCTGGAAGTCCCCGGTCCGGAACACCAGCACCCGGCAGGGCTCCAGGGCTTCAATCGACGTCATCGACGGCGCCCGCTGCAGCATCTCCGCATAGGCGCCAATCAGCTCGCCCTCCGCGCGGAAGGCCTTGATGGACTCGCCGCCTCGCGCCGAGACGCGCACGGCCCGGAAGACGCCCTGGAGCACCACCGCGAAGCGGTCCGCCGGCTCGCCCGGCTGGAGGAAGAGTTCGCGCTTCGCCAGCGTCTGTTCCCGCGTCAACGCCTCCGCCTTCTCCCACTCCTCGGCGGGAAGGGAGACCAGCGCGGCGAAGCGCTCGAAGAGCTTCGGGAATCTCACGCGGAAGGGGCCCTCGGGTTGACCCAGGTTAAGGCGGAGCGGGGGCGGACGCCATACACCCTGTCGGATGACCCTCAACGTCTACGCCGTGGCCACGCCCTTCGTCATCGCCCTGGCACTCGCGGAGTTCGCCTGGTGTGTGGCGAGGCGCAATGGGTACTACAGCTTCCAGGACTCCATCGCGAGCATGGGCACCGCGGTGCTCAACCAGTGCGTCAACGTGGCGGTGGCGCTGCTGGTGCTGCCCGTGTTCAGCCAGCTCGGCCAGTTCGCGCCGTGGAAGCTCGACGCCACGTCGCCGCTGTCGCTGGTGGCCCTCTTCCTGGGCGTCGACTTCCTCTTCTACTGGTTCCACCGCTTCGGCCACCGCACCAACATCGGCTGGGCGGCGCACTCACCGCACCACTCCACCGAGGAGCTGAACTACGCGGTGGCCCTGCGCGCGAGCGTGACGCAGCGGCTCTTCTCGTTCCTCTTCTACTGGCCGCTGGTGGTGCTGGGCTTCCCGCCGGAGGCGGTGCTGGCGATGGTGGCCTTCCACCTGGTGCTGCAGTTCATCCCCCACACCCGCGTCATCCCCAAGCTGCCCCGGTGGGTGGAGTCCTGGCTGAACACGCCCTCGCACCACCGCGTGCACCACGCGCGCAATGACGCCTACATCGACAAGAACTACGCGGGCTTCCTCATCATCTGGGACCGGATGTTCGGCACCTACGCCGAGGAGACCGAGCCCTGCTCCTATGGCCTCACCACCCCGCCCAACACGTGGGACCCCACGGTCCTCAACTTCCAGGCCTGGGCCCGGCTCGCCAGTGACGCCGTCGCGACGAAGAGCCACTGGGACCGCCTGCGGCTGTGGGTGATGCCCACCGGCTGGCGGCCCGCGGACCTTCCGCCGCGCGCGCTCGGCTCCTGGAAGCAGGACGGCGTGGAGGTGAAGTTCTCCTCCACGGAGCTGCCCGGCGTCCGCGGCTACCTCGTCTTCCAGCTGTTCGCGGCGATGCCCTTCATGCTCCTGGTGAGCCACCATGCCTCGCCGCTGTCGGCCTGGCAGAAGTTCGCGCTGAGCGTGCTCCTCTGGGCCATGGCGACTGCCTGGGGAGGGATGCTGGAGTCCAAGCGCTGGAGTCAGCCGCTGGAGCTGGGACGGGTGCTTGCCATGGGCGTGGCGGTGACGGTGTGGCTCCTCCAGGCGGCGGCGCCCCCGGCGATGAGCGCGCTCACCGCGGCCTGGCTCGTCGTCTCGCTGGGCTGGCTGGGGGTGATGCTCGCGGGGCGTCCCCAGGCCCTGCGCAAGCGCGGGGCCTGAGGCGGTGCGTGGCGCGGGCGGAAGCCGCTCGCGCCAGGGGCCCACATCAGACGTGCGTCATCAAGGCACGTCGCCGTTGCACTGCGCCTCGCCCTCGTTGCCCGCGAAGTCATTGCCGAGGGTGGGCTGCGTGAGGTCCGGGAGCGCGCCCTGCGCGGGCCTGCTCACGACGCCGCAGCCGGCCGAGTCGCTCACGCGGCTGTGCGTCATGAAGGAGCCCAGCTCGCTGTACACATTCACGTTGCCCCCGCCCAGGACTCCGTAGAGGAGCCGGCCGCCGTGGGTGACGGTGACGTAGTCCAGCGCGCTGCCGGAAGGCCCGTTGAAGAACAGCCCGGACCAGTAGCCCTTCGTCGCGGTGGCCGTGGCGGGAACGAAGCGGATGGGCGCCGGCCCCGTGCCCTGGGCCTTGAGCGTGCCGGGGACGATGTTCCCCTCCCCCTCATCGAAGCCCACCATGATGAAGCTCTCCGCGGGCATCCGGAGCTCCGTTCCCGGGCGCAGGGTGAGCGTCGGGGAGGCCGCGGAGCCCACCCGGAGGAAGTAGGGCCCTTCGCCGAAAATGCTGGCGACCTGATACGGGACGCCCAGGTCGGGCCACGTCTGGGTGGTGATGACGTCACCGGAGATGACGTGCAGTGCGTTGATGGTGTTTCCCTGAACGGTGCTGTCCCACGGGAGGGTGCCCACCTCGTTGGCGGTGACCTTCAGCGCGACGCCCGCGTTGTCGACCGAGCTGAGGCGGTGCGAGTCGCTCGTGAGCCCCGCGCCCATCATGAGGACACCGTGGTGCTCACTCTTGCGCACGGTGACATCCTCGACCTGGAGCGAGCGCGGAGGCGCGGACTCGTAGTCCGTCACCAACACCCGCAGGCCGGCGGCGGTGGCCCTCAAGAGCGCCTCCCCCTCCCCTTCGACCGCGGGGATGCCACCCGCGTATTCGATGGTGACGTGGGCGAGGCGGCTCGTCCCCGAGGCCTGTCCCTGGATGGCGAGCCCCAGCCAGTCCCCGGGCTTGGGAGCGTCCGAGTCAGCCGTCATGAGGATGGGCGCCGTCGAGGTGCCCTCCGCGCGCAGCTCGCCCGGGCCCTCCAGCGCATCGCCGATGAGCAGCCCCGCGCCATTCTCGAACCGGACCTCGACTCCGGCTTCCACCGTCAGTACGGGCTTCGTCGCGCCCGTCACGAGCACCATGCCCCTGACGACATGGGGATTGTCCGAGGCGCGCCAGGTCTCATCGGCGGAGATGAGCCCCCGGTGAACCGTGGGCTTCTGCTCGGTGTCCTCCGAATCACCCTCACAACCGGTGAACAGGAGCACCGTACCGAGCAGCACAAAGGACCGCGTACCGAGGCTTCGCATGACAACCACTCCATCTGGCGGGGACCCCGCGACCGCTCGCGGGCCGCCAAGGGACGGAGGCAGGGGTGCTCTATTCAGCGCAGTCGCCAATTTCCTGCTGATGTCTCCGGGTTGCGGATAGCAGCCGCCTGATGGAGCGATGGCATCGAACAGGCGCCCACCAACGACGCGAGCACGCTGGGCACGAACGGCCCCCACCTCGAGGTCCGACTGAAGAACGGGGTCTGACGTCGACGGAAGCGGCCCGCTCACTCCGGCGCGGGCCGCAGGCCATCCAGCAGGATGGTGAGGTAGCGGTCGGCGAGCACCTTCGGGTTTCCGCCGATGCGCACGGCGTGCTCCAGGCCGCACATCAGCCTCCGGACGTCGTCGGCCCGTATCTCCGCCCGCACCACACCGGAGCGGTGGGCGCGCTCCAGCAGCTGCTCGGTCGCCGCCAGGAACCCAGCCTTCAGTTGCGACGTCTGGGGGTGTGCATCCCGGGTCGCATTGAGGACCTCCGCGAGGCCGATGTCGGCCAGCATCAGGTCCAGCAGCGCGCGCAGGAAGCGCTGCAGGCCGGCTCTCGGCTCGTCGGACGCCTCGGCCTCGCGCGCGGTGTCGAGCAGCGCCTGGAGGTGCTCGCTCACGAGCGCCTCCAGCAGGTCCTGCCGGGTGGGAAAGTGGCGGTACACCGTGCCCACGCCCACGCCCGCCGCGCGGGCGAGCTGGTTCATCTGCAGGGACGCATCCCCCCGAGCGAGGAGCCTGCGGGCCACCGCGAGCACACGCTCCCGGTTGCGGGCCGCATCCGCGCGCAACGCACCGTCCTCTGGCGGTGCCTCCCGCTTCTTCATGGGCCCACTTTAATCACCCCGGCACGCCCTCCAAAACGGATTGCGTATCCACTTCCGGCCTCTTACATCCGGCATGCGGATAAGTCATCCGCTTTTCGGGCCGACAGCGGGCCCCGGGAGCCATCGCCATGAAGACCGCAGGACAGGAGCGGACCGCGCTCGTCACGGGTGCAAGCTCGGGCATCGGGCTCGAGCTGACACGCCGGCTGCTCTCCGAGGGCTGGCGGGTGCTCGCGCTGAACCGCTCGGGCCTTCCCGAGGATGACGCACGTCTCGAAGAAGCCCTGGGACGCAAGCAGCTCCGGGTCTACCGGGCGGACCTGGCCGACTTCGGCAGCCTGAGGCAGGCCCTGGAGCAGCTCCAGGCGGAGGAGGAGAAGGTCGACCTGCTGTTCAACAACGCGGGCGGCAGCTTCCCGGAGCTCACCTTCTCCAAGCAGGGGCGCGAGCTGCACTTCGAGCTTCAGACGGTCGTCCCCTACATCCTCCTCATGGAGCTGAAGGCGTTGCTGAAGCAGGGCAGCCTCAAGACTGTCGTCAACACCTCGTCCAATGCCTTCAAGTTCGTCAGGCGGTGGGACCCCGACACGCTGGAGCGGCCCGCCACCTTCAAGAAGCTCACCGGCCCCTATGCGGAGACCAAGCTCGCGCTCTCGCTGTGGACACGGGAGCTGGCCCCTCGGGTCGCCGCGGAGGGAATCAAGGTCCTGAGCGTGGACCCGGGGGGCAACAACACCCTCCGCCCCGGGAATGCCCCCGGGCTGCCCCTGCCCGTCGCGCTGATGATGAAGCTGTTCTTCCCGCACCCGAGCCGGGGCGCGTCGCGGCTGTACGAAGCGGCGGTGGACGGGCACGGGGCTCCGTCGGGCGCCTACGTCACGAATGGCGCGCCGAAGACGCTCCCCTTCCTCGAGCACGGCCCGAAGGTCCTCGAGAAGGTGAGCGCCATCCATGAGCGGGAGTTCGCGCGGCCCGCCCGCGAGTGAGCCGGCGTGTCACCCCGGGAACCAGGGAAGGGAGCGGCCGCCGCCCGGAGTGTTCCCAGCCCGACAGCAGCCCGGACAGCAGGCGGCGAAACCGCACAGAAGGGGGTGGCGGATGGCGGGTACACGACTGAACAGTCGTTCGGTCGATGCAGGGCTCCAAGAGGTGGATGCCCGTTGTCTGCTGAGCTACTACATCGCCCTTTGGTCTGAATTCGCTGGAGCCCAAAGTGACTGTCATCCGAGAGCCCGTCCAGCCAACCGCGGAACCCGGCGCCTCCAGCCAGGAGCCCCCGCTTCAGGGTGAGGACCGTTTCAACCTCTTCGTCCAGAGCGTGAAGGACTACGCCATCTTCATGCTGGACACCCAGGGGCACGTGCAGACCTGGAACGCGGGCGCGCAGGCCATCAAGGGCTACACGGCCTCTGAAATCGTCGGCAAGTCCCTCGCCCAGTTCTACACCCCGGAGGACCGGGCCGATGGCAGGCCGCAGCGGCTGCTCGAGCGGGCCCGCCAGGACGGCCGCGTCGAGGACGAGGGCTGGCGCGTCAAGAAGGATGGAACCCTGTTCTGGGCGGACGTGGTGATTACGGCGGTCTTCGATGCCGCGGGCGTGCTGCAGGGCTACACGAAGGTCACCCGGGACTTGACGGAGCGGCGCCAGGCGGAGAACGCCTTGCGGCAGAGCGAGGAGCGCTTCCGGCTGCTGGTGAACAGCGTGAAGGACTACGCCATCTTCATGCTCGACCCCACAGGTCACGTGGCCACGTGGAACGCGGGGGCCGCGCGCATCAAGGGCTATACGCCCGGCGAAATCATCGGCCAGCACTTCTCGAAGTTCTATCCGCCCGAGGAGGCCGCGAGCGGCAAGTGCGACCGGGAGCTGGAGATTGCCATCGCCGAGGGGAAGTTCGAGGAGGAGGGCTGGCGGCTTCGCAAGGACGGCACCCGGTTCTGGGCCAATGTCGTCATCGAGCCGGTGAGGGACATGGACGACCGGCTCGTCGGCTTCGCGAAGGTCACCCGGGATTTGACGGAGCGGCGCGAGTCGGAGCAGGAGCGGCTCCGGCTCGCCCAGGCCGAGGAGGCCATCCGCCTGCGCGACGAGTTCCTCTCCATCGCCTCCCATGAGCTGAAGACGCCGCTGAGCGCCATCCAGCTCCAGCTCCAGAGCCTGCTCCATGGGGCGCAGAACCTGGACCCGAAGCTCCGCAACAAGGCGGAGCGGGCGTACAAGGGCGGGGAGCGGCTGCTGGACCTGGTGGAGACGCTGCTGGACGTGTCCCGCATCGCCACGGGCCGCTTCAGCCTGTCGCGGAGCAACTTCGACCTGGCCCGGACCGTGGAGGAGGTCGCCGAGCGCTTCCGGGAGCAGGCGGCCCGGGCCGAGTGCGAGCTCATCCTCCACCTGGACGAGCCCGTCACGGGCGAGTGGGACCGGCTCCGGCTGGAGCAGGTGGTCACCAACCTGCTGGCCAACGCCCTCAAGTACGCCGCCGGAAGCCCCGTGGAGCTGTCGGTGCGGGCGGATGGGGACTCCGCGGTGCTCACCGTCTCCGACCTGGGGCCGGGAATCCCAGAGACCGAGCAGCAGCGCATCTTCGGGCGCTTCGAGCGCGCGGCCTCCATGCGTCACTACGGAGGGCTGGGGCTGGGGCTGTACGTCGCGCGGGAAATCACGGAGGGCCACGGAGGCACCATCTCCGTCGAGGCCGTGAAGCCCCATGGCTCGCGCTTCATCGTCACCCTCCCCCGCGCCCCCCAGCCAGAGACGGGAACGGCGGAGTCCACCGGAGCGGAGGTGGCCTCATGAACCGGCACAAGGTGATGGTCGTCGAGGACGACACGGAGATTCGCGAAGCCCTCATGGAGCTGCTGGAGGAGCAGGGCTGCGACGTCGTGGGCGCGGCCAATGGCGCGCTGGCCCTGAAGTACCTCAAGTCCACCGACTCGCTGCCCTGCCTCATCCTGTTGGACCTGATGATGCCCGTCATGGACGGCCAGGCCTTCCGGGAAGCCCAGGTCCAGGACCCGGTGCTCGCCAACATTCCCATCGTGGTGGTGTCGGCGTACCGGGACGTGGAGCAGGACGCCAGGCAGCTCAAGGCGGCGACCTACATCAAGAAGCCGCCCCGCCTCGAGGAGCTGGTCTCCGCCATCGCCCGGCACTGCTAGGCGTGCGATTCCGGGCGCTTGCCCGCGCGGAAAACCCCCGCGAATTCGCTGTGTCGATCTCCCGGACGCTCATTCGTCGTGACGATGAAGGCAGGGACACCCCCTGCCAGGCTTCCCCGGGAGACACCATGCAAGCAGTCACGAAGAACCAGCTGTGGACGGGCCGCATCCTGAGCGGGCTCGCGGTGCTGTTCCTCCTCTTCGACGGCGTCACCAAGCTGATGCGGCTCCCGCCCGTCGTGGAGGCCACCACCCAGCTCGGCTTCCCGGAGAGCTCGGTGGCCCTCCTCGGCACGCTCGTGCTCGTGGGCACGGTGCTGTACGTCATTCCCAGGACGTCGGTGGTGGGCGCCATCGTCCTGACGGGCTTTCTGGGTGGGGCCATCGCCGCGCACGTGCGGCTCGGCAACCCCCTCTTCAGCCATACCCTCTTCCCGAGCTACCTGGCGGCCCTGCTGTGGGGCGGGTTGATGCTGCGCAGCGTGCGGGTGCGCGCCCTCCTCCTGTCCGGAACCTCGCGGGCCGCCCCGCGTGAAGACGCGTCCCGGAGCGCCCCCGCACTGAAGGAGGCACGTGGCCAATGAGTCTCGCGAAGAAGATGAACCTCAAGGACGGAATGAAGGTCCGCGTCATGGGCAGGCCCGCGGGCATCGACCTGGATGACGTGGTGACCACGACGTCGGCGAAGGCGGAGGCCCTGCTCGTCTTCTTCAAGACGCTCGCCGAGGTGGACGCGAAGTGCGCCCCCCTCGTGGAGGCCGCCAAGGAGGACCGCATCGCCTGGGCGGCGTACCCCAAGGCCGGACAGCTGGACACGGACCTCAACCGCGACATCCTCTACAAGCACCTGCAGCAGCAGGACATCGAGGGTGTGCGACAGATTGCGCTCGACTCGGTCTGGAGTCTGATGCGCTTCAGGCCCCGCAAATGAGCCCGGCTCCCGGGCGCGCCGTGCCTTGCACTGACGGCCGAACCTGCCTAAGTCGGTCGGCGTGGCAGCCACCGACACGCACCGCGCCATCCAGGCCGTCTGGAGAATCGAGTCGCCCCGCCTCATCGCCGGCCTCGCGCGCTTCGTGCGCGACGTGGGGCGGGCAGAGGAGCTGGCGCAGGACGCCCTCGTCGCCGCACTGGAGAAGTGGCCGACGATGGGCGTTCCGGACAACCCGGGCGCCTGGCTCATGGCCACCGCGAAGCACCGCGCCATCGACGAGATGCGCCGCAACCAGTTGCTCCAGCGCAAGCACGAAGAGCTGGGGCAGGACATGAGGGACGAACAGGACCAGTCCACCCCGGACCTCGATGCGGCGCTCGATGATGACGTGGGCGATGACCTGCTGCGCCTGGTCTTCACCGCCTGCCATCCGCTCCTGTCGTCGGAGGCCCGCGTCGCGCTCACCCTGCGCCTGCTGGGTGGCCTGACGACCGAGGAGATTGCCCGGGCCTTCCTCGTCCCCGAGCCCACCATCGCCCAGCGCATCGTCCGCGCGAAGCGGACGCTGTCCGAGGCGCGGGTTCCCTTCGAGGTCCCCCGGGGCGCGGAGCTCGCCGAGCGGCTGTCGTCGGTGCTCGGGGTCATCTACCTCATCTTCAACGAGGGCTACTCCGCCACCGGCGGCGACGACTGGATGCGGCCGGAGCTGTGTCAGGACGCGCTCCGGCTGGGCCGCATCCTCGTCGGGCTCGTGCCCAACGAGCCGGAGGCCCATGGCCTCGTGGCGCTGATGGAAATCCAGGCGTCGCGCATGCGGGCCCGGCTGGGCCCGTCGGGTGAGCCCGTGCTGCTGCTGGAGCAGAACCGCGCCACCTGGGACCAGCTCCTCATCCGCCGCGGGCTGGCGGCGCTGGAGCGGGGCGAGAAGCTGGCCAGCACCCGGGGGCCGTACCTGCTGCAGGCGGCCATCGCGGCCTGCCACGCGCGGGCGCGGACCGCGGACCAGACGGACTGGGGGCGCATCGCCGACCTCTATGGCGAGCTGGTCGAGCTCGTGCCCTCCCCCGTCGTCGAGCTGAACCGCGCCGTGGCGATTTCGATGGCCTACGGCCCCGCCGCGGGGCTGGAGCTCGTCGACGAGCTGACCTCGGAGCCGTCGCTCAAGAGCTACCACCTGCTGCCAAGCGTGCGCGGGGACCTGCTCTTCAAGCTGGGCCGCTTCGCCGAGGCCCGGAAGGAGTTCGAGCACGCCGCCGCGCTCACGCGCAACGCCCGTGAGCGCAAGCTGCTGCTGGAGCGCGCCGCGGCGTGCGCCACGGCGTCCTGAGCTCCCGAGTTCCTGAGCCTGGGAGCCCCGGGCCCGCCTGCCGTCAGGCCTGAGCGCGAGCGCGGACGGGCCAGGGCTCGGCGCGCAGGCCGGCCTGCCAGTTGTCGTTGCGGCCATCCCAGTACCGGATGGTCAGCTGGGTGAGGTCCACGTCATCCAGGGTGTTGACGTAGACGGAGGCGTAGGCGCCGCCAATCTCCTCGACGTAGCCCCCCGAGAAGCAGTGGGTCCCGCAGTTCTTGCAGAAGGAGCGGGAGTTCTTGCTGCCGCTCTTGCGGAACTCGCCGAGGCTCTGGCTGCCCGACACCACCCGCAGGGCGCTCGGCTTCACGATGGAGCTGGTGGCGCCCACCTTGACGCAGAAGGTGCAGTTGCAGCGGCTCACCGGCTCGGTGAGGTCCAGGTCGGCCTCGAAGCGCACGGTGCCGCACAGGCAGCCCCCGGCGTAGGTCTTCACATGGCTCTGGGTCTGCGGGCGGTCGGTCTGGGACATGGCGATGGCTCCTGGGCGGCGTGAAGTGACTGTGGGAACAGTAGGGGCCAGCAGTGACAGCCTTATGTCAGGTTTGTCCGGAGGCCCGGCCGCTCAGGGCGTTTCGGGCAGCGCGTAGTCGAACTCGTAGGAGTGCCGGCCCTCGGTGATGATGATTTTCATGGCGCCGGTGAGCCCCTGGAGCTGACCGGTGCCGGAGTCCGGCACCACGGTGAGGGACAGCGAGGGAGCGCCCCGGACCATCGTTCCGGAGTGCTGCAGGGCGAAGGTGCCGGCGCGGCCATGCAGCGTCCCGGTGACGCGCTCCATCGCCACGTAGCCCCCCGAGCCCACGTCGAGGAACCGCATGGAGAGCATCTGCCCCTTGCTGGTGCCGTCCAGGTCTCCGTGGAACCGCTTGTCCAGGAGCATCCGGCCGATGTCCGCGCCTTCCGACTCCGCGTCCGGGGCCATGGGGGTCAGCTTGACGTCGAAGGGTCCACTCGCGCGCTTCGTCATGGGGTCACTCCTGGCTTCAGGGCCTGTCGTATGGGCCGACAGATACGCCCGCGCCGCGCGGCCCGATTGCAAAAACGCGACACCCGCCGAGAATGCCGGCCGGTGAGCCGCTCCCGAATCGACGCGCCCCGTGGCGTCCTCCAGCGCTTTGCCCCGGACGGCCGGGTCGCCCATGAGCGCTTCGCTCCGTCACCGGCCCTGGAGCCCTTCGTCCAGCACTTCTGGACGGTGCGCTGGGACTTGCGCGGCGAGGCACCGGTGCTGGCCGAGACGCTGCCGCACCCCTGTGTGCACGTGGTGTTCGAGCGGGAGCGGGCCCGGGTGACGGGCGTGCAGACGGCGCGCAGGTTCCGGCGCTTCCTGCGCGGTCAGGACCGCGTCTTTGGCATCAAGTTCCGGCCAGCGGCCTTCCAGCCCTTCCTCCAGGCCCCCGTGTCGAGCCTCACCGACCGCACGCGCAGCCTGCGCACGGTGTTCGGCCCGGAGGGCCATGCGCTCCGGGACGCCATCCTCAGGGAGGAGGACCCGCGACGGTGCATGACGCTCGCCGAGGAGTTCCTGCTCAAGCGGCTTCCGCCGATGACACCGGAGACGGCCCGGCTGAGGGATTTGGTGGAGCGGCTGGCGTCGGACCCGGGCATCATCCGGATGGAGCAGGTGGCGGCGCTCGCGGGCATGGAGCCCCGCAAGCTGCAGCGGCGCTTCAGCGCGGCGGTGGGCGTGAGCCCCAAGTGGGTCATCCAGCGCTACCGCCTGCACGAGGCCGCCGAGCGGCTCGCCCGGGCGGACGTGCCCGACATGGCGAGCCTCGCGCTGGAGCTGGGCTACTTCGACCAGTCCCACTTCATCCGTGACTTCAAGGCCGTCGTCGGACGGCCCCCGGCCCGCTACGTCGCGGAGGCTCGCGCGGGTGGACCGGCCCGGACGAAGTGAGCGTGCCGGACGCAGCTCACCTCCGTTGTGCGTCAGGCACGCGGGCTCGCGCAGCGTCCGCGGCCACCTCTATACTCAGTGCCGATGGCCTCCTCAGGCTCCATCAAGCCTGGCGCTTTGCTCTTCCTCCTTCTGGGAGGATGTGCTGCTTCCACCTCCGCTACCATCACCGCTCCCGCCGTGGAGCTCGCGCGAGGGCCATGGTCTGAAGTGCCCGCCGTGGAGATGCCATCAGAGGATGCTTCCATCCCGATAAGCCTCTTGAGGGATGTGGCGGAGGCGATGCTGAAGCTTCCTGGTGCGAAGGCGTGTGACCCGGGAACGCGGCGTCCCATCGTGGGGCTGTCCACGGAGTACTGCTCGACGGTGTACGTGGCGGGCAGCCGTGATTCCCTATCCTGGCGGGTGGCGGAGCCCGTCCGGGGGAGCCACGCAGCCTGCAAGCCGTTCTTCGCGGTGAAGGACGATGACTTCCCGTCTCAGCAGGTGTGGGTCGTCGGCTACGTCCACAACCATCCGTGTGCCGCGGCGCCCTCGTCGCAGGACCTCAGCGTGTGGCCCACGGACGCGATCAAACCCTTCGTGGCCATGGCTGAAGTGCGCCTGGTACCTGGCAACCCCGCTCCAGCGGTTTTCAAGGACTCCGCCATCGAGATGGCGTCGGCGCTCGTGGCGGAGCGCCAGGACGGGACGCGCCTCTTCCTGCGCTACTTTCCAACGGGCGAGGTCCAGCAGTGGAGCGAGGCCCGGACTCGCTGGGTCACCCTGGGCACCTGCGCTCCACGCAGCCCGCGCCCGCCCTTCCAGAACGTGGCGCCCCAATGCAGTGGCGGGGGTTTGCAGCTACTCCGTGATTAGGTGCGGGAAATGAGCAAGGCACTGACGCTGACAGGGTGTGTCGCGGTACTGCAAGGATGTGCCGCACCTGCCACGGCCTGGAAGGGTGAGGTGGCGTGGCCGGACGAGCATTCGGCCAGGACCGTTGTCGAGCCCATGGAGGCCGGCGCTGCGCTCGCCGCGGCAGGCGCCATCCGCGAGGTGGTGAGAACCAACCCGTTTCCGAACCTGTTCGCGGGATGCTCAAGCCCGGAGCAGGGGCTGGATGTCTCCGTCTTCGCAGGCCCGACGCCGGGCTTGTACTTCGTGGTCGTGGACCAGCGCTTTCACCGCTGCGGCGGCCCGAGCGGGCGTGTCCTCGACTGGTGGGAGGTGTATGCGGTGACGTCCCAAGGGGATGTGGTCGCGAAGGCCCCGACTCCGGCTGGCGAGGCCCCTTTGGATTCATCGCCCCCCGGGCAGGCTCCGCATCCACCGGCGGCCCCAGCTGCTGCGCCTCCTCCACCCACGCCCGAGTCTCCGGCTTCCCCTGTGCCGCCGTCACCTGCGGCCCCATCGCCAGCGCCGCCCGCGCCAGCACAATCCCCACCGGAAGGCCTGTGACGGCATGTTCCATTTTTGGGGTCTTGGCGTCACCCACATGAAGAAGTGAGGGCCACCGACTCGGGCCGCTGTCAGCGCTTGCGCTCAAGAAGAAGCTGCCGTGAGCGCTCCACCTGCTCCAGCGCCGTCTCGGGCAGGGCCAGGGCCCGTGCACAGCGCTCCACGGGGGTGGTGTCCTTCAAGGTCTCGAACACCCCCCAGGTGAAGAGGTCACCCTTCAGCACCGGATGGCGCAGGCGCTGATTGACGATGTACTGGCGGGCCTTGCTCTCGACCACGGAGCCGGTCACCCACTCCTTGTCGACCCGGACCTCGGCGAGGTCCCCGTCCTTCAGTTCCTCGCCCACCGCGAGGTCCCGCGTGGCCACCATGACGGAGACCTGCTCGGGCGAAGCCGCGGGGCCGGGCGCCGCCCCCAGCAGGACGCAGAGGAACGACGTGAGCAGCAATCCCTGGCGTAGCGACATGTCAGCGCCCCTCCCTGGAACGATTGAAGAAGGCCCGCGCCTGCTCCCGGGCCACCTCGGCCCCGAGCCGGTCGCCCGCCGTGGTGGCCTGACTCACACAGCCCCCCATGGAGCGCGGCTGCTCCGCGTCGTCGAGGAACTGCCAGCGCAGCGCATCCCCTGCCTCCAGGGGGACCACCGCCAGCGCACCGGCCACGGCGTCCAGTGCCTCCTCCGGCACCACGCTGCGAGTCACCAGCGCACGGGGCATCCGGCGGACGGCCAGGGCCTCCTTCGGGATGCGCGCTCCCTCCGCCACGGCCTGGGTCACCACCAGCACCGGCGCCCTGCCGTCCGGACCGAACTTGAAGGCGGGCACCGGGCGAGGCTTGCCGGGGTCAGCCTCGACGGATTGCGAGAAGGCGCGGAGGGCCTCATCCACCGCGCGGCCCTGGGCCTCCTGGTACGCCGGGAGGATGGCCTCCACGCAGCCATGCACCTGGCGGACGGCGTCCTGCCGCGCGAAGGCCGCCCAGGGGAGCGCATCTCCCTTCATCACCGGCAGCGACAGCTGACGCCCCACCACCAGGCGCCGGTCGGAGGGCGGAACGAACCACCCGTGGACGAACTGCTCTGGGTAGGAAACCTCGGTGAGGTCTCCCTCCGCGAGGACATGCCCGTCGACGACATCGCGGGTGAGGACGAGCACGGGCGTCGGCGCCCAGCCCTCGCGGGCGGACTGCATCCGCAAGCCGATGGTGCGCGCCAGATAGAGCCCCATGCCGCCACAGGCCAGCACGAGGCCGAGGACGAGGCCCACGAAGAAGCGCTTCATCGCGGGGCCTCCTCGAGCAGCCGTGCGCGAATCTGTTCGGCGCTCTGCTCCGGCCGGGACGCGGCCGGCCTCGCGTCGTGCGCGCGCTTGCACTCCTCCCCAAGGACCTGGGGCGCACCGGCCTTGAAGGACGGGGCCCCCACCTCGAAGGAGCCCCAGCGCAGCGGCTCGCCGGCCGCGAGGGGGGCGATGAGGGCCTGGCTGACGATGTACCGCGCGCTGTCGGGCTTCACGAAGGACGAGGTGACGAGCCGGGCCGGAAGGCGGCGCTCCGCTATCGCCTCGTAGGTCACCGGGTCACCGGAGGCCAGCGCCTTGCTGGCGACGATGACCGGGACGAGCTCCCAGCCCTTGCGCGCGTCATCCGCCGCCTCCGTGACGAGGACGTGCGCGAGGATGCCGCCCACCAGCCCCGTGAGCGGCAGGCCCATCATCAAGCCCACGAAGACGCCTCCCAGGAGCAGCCGCAGCCCCTTGGAGGTAGGAGCCGGGGCCGTCATGACAGCCCCCGCGAGGATGGACCTTCCCAGATGAAACGCATGCCCCCAAGGTAGCCCGGCGCGAAGGCCGGACTCCACCGGGGCACGGCGCCGCGCCGTGCCTCACTCCAGGTGCAGGCGAAGGGGCGGCCCTGACTCAGGGGTGGTGCCGGCACTGGCCGAGGAAGCGGACCAGCTCCGTGTGGAACCACTGCGCCGCGTCCAGCATCAGCCAGTGGCTGGCATGCGGCGCCACCGAGTGCGACAGCGTGGGCCGCTGGCCCGCCAGCGTGTCCGGCCCCGCGGTGGCCACCAGCGCGTGCGTGGGGCCCTTGAACTGCTCGAAGGCCGCGTCCGGGTCATGGCTGAAGAGCGACTCCAGGTTGCCGGCGATGGGCTCGCGGCGCGAGGTGCGCATCGTCTTCATCACCAGCACGCGCGTCGCTCCTTCGCGGCGAGCAGCTGGGACGCGAGCCAGTGTTCGTGGAAGGAGCCGTACTTCGCGGGGCTGAAGTTTTCGAGCCAGGCTTCTGCCTCGGCCTTGGGCATGCGGCGCAGGTCACCGGGAGGCTCGACATAGAGGAGCCCCGCCAGCCGCTCGGGGTAGTACGCCGCGAAGGCGCTGGCCACCGCGGCCCCGAAGCCATGGCCCACCAGGACGAACTTCTCGGGGAGCTGCGCGTCGGCGACCGCCGTGACGTCCTCCACCGCCGCCTCGATGCCAAAGGGGCCCTGGGAGCCGGCGCTCTCGCCCAGCCCTCGCAAGTCGAAGGCCACGCTGCGCGTCGCGAGGCCGTGCTGCGTCTCGGCCCAGTGCGACCGGTCCGCGGCGACGTCGTGCACGAAGAGCACGGGCATGCCGCCGTCGCCTTCCACTGTCGTCATCAGCCGCCCCGCGGGTCCCGCGACGGCCACACTCCTGGCTTCCTTGTGCTTCATCGGCTCGACTCCCGGCCCCCGGTACGGGCGCTGCCCGTCCGCCCACCGCGCTGTCCGAAGCGCCAGGGCCATCGGTCGAGTCTGCCCTACTTCCCTCCAGAGCACCCCTCAGGGGGGCCGCCGGACGTCCGCGACTGCACTCCTCCCTCCACGGCAGGCCCCGGCCCCCCGTGAGCAGCGGGGTCCTCAACGCCCGCGCAATGCCAGACACCCTGGAACAATGCGCCCGCCCTGCGGGGCTCACCTCTTTGATTGCGATGTCTTGTTTGAAGCTGGAACCGGCTTGTCCGGCTCTACAGTCCGGACAGGGCCCAGCAATCCGCCAGACACGAGAGGTGTAAAATTTCAATCAGACTTGATTGAAACAATGTTTGCTCATAGTGTTATCGGGCTGTCTTCCAGGAGCGCCCCCCAATGCCTCGCATCCAGATGGAGACGGCCCGGTCCGCCCAGCGGGACCCGGTTGCCGCCGCGGAGGAGCTGGTGGCCCGGCTCACCGGGCCCACCCCGAAGCTCGTCACCCTCTTCGCCTCGCGCGAGCGGGACCAGTACGCGCTCAACCGCGCCGTGCGCGAGCGGCTCCCCCGAGGCACCCGGCTGGTGGGCGCGACGACGGCCGGAGAGCTGGACAACCGCGGCATCCACTCCGGCTCGGTGGTGCTGGGCGCGCTGTCGGGGGACTTCGAGGTGGGCCTGGGCGTGGGCTGGGGGCTGTCCCATGACGCGCTCGCCGCCGGAAGCCGGGCCATGCGACGCGCGTGCGAGGAGCTGGGCGTGCGCCCGGAGGACCTGGACCCGCGCCGGCACGTGGGCGTGGTGATGGACGACGGCTACCGCCAGAAGAAGGAGGAGCTGCTGCTGGGGCTGTTGGAGCGCAACCAGGGGCTGGTGCTCGTCGGTGGCGGCGCCAGCGACCACGAGCCGGACCCCGCCAAGCAGTCCGCCCAGCTCCACGTGGATGGCCAGGTCGTCTCCGATGCGGCCTGGGTCGCCCTGCTTCACACCCAGGCCCCCTGGGCCGCCATGCGCTCGCACTGGTACGTGCCCGGCGGCGAGCGGCTCCGCATCACCCGCGTGGATGACACCCACACCCGCGCGCTGGAAATCGACGGCCAGCCGGCGGCCCGCCGCTACGCGGAGCTGCTGGGGGTGGACGTGAGCGAGCTGGAGTTCGGCAAGCCCCGGGGCTTCTCCTTCCGCCCCACCGCGCTGAAGGTGGGGCGCGAGTACTTCCTGCGCTCGCCGTGGAAGGTGATGGACGACGGCTCCATCCTCTTCGCCAACCTGCTCGCGGAGGACTCCGAGTTGGAGCTGATGAAGCTGGGCGACATGGTGGAGTCCACCCGCCGCTTCTTCACCGAGGAGATGCCCCGCCGCGTCCCGAATCCCCAGGCCTCGCTGCTGTTCCACTGCGGAGGCCGCATGTGGATGGCGCAGTCCATGGGCGTGGTTCCAGCGCTCGCGAACACGCTGCGGCACGCGCCGCCGTCCGTGGGCTCCAACGTGCACTTCGAGATGTACTCGGGCTTCCACATCAACACCACGCTGACGGCGCTGGTGCTCGGGGCCACGCCGTGAGCCCCGCTCAGTCCGGCCCCTGGGCGTCCCGCAGGAGCAGCGAGAGGTAGCGGGAGAAGTGGATGGAGTCGAGGGCGGCCCGCTCACGCACCTGGGACTCCAGCCGCCAGTGCAGGTCGGCGCAGCGGCGGCGGGCGGCGGCCAGCTCCACGTCCAGCGTGTCCACGCCCGACGTGCGGGCCTTCAGCTCCCGGGTGAGGGACTCGAACTCCTGGTCGAAGGCCACCGTCCTCGCCGGCGCGTCGCGCAGGAGCGCCTCCGCTTCGGCATCCTTCCGCTCCGTCAGGGACTCCCGCTGCTCGGCGAAGCGCGCGGCCAGGGACGCGGTGCGGTGCGCGAACTCCTCCCACATCACCGCCATCCGCGCCTCCACCTGGGTCTGCTGCGTGGCCCAGGTGCTTTCGAGCGCCTTCTTCTGCTCCGCGGGGAGCTCCTGCGGCACCGAGTCGCGCGCCTTGCGTGCCACGGCGTCACGCCACCGAATCAGGATGAGGCTCTGCTCCCGGTCCAGCACCGGGACGACGGTCATGAGCCGGTCCCAGGTGACGTCCTGCGCGGTCAGGATGCCCGCCTTCGCCAGCTGCGCCTTCACCTTGCGGGAATGGCCAATGCCCTTGAGGAGGGCCTTGGCGAGCGTGGCGCGCTCGAGCGCCCTGGACACGTGCTCGGCCTGGAGCACCCGCAGGGCCTCCATGAGCGCCGCCGAGGGGTAGCTGGCGATGTCCCGCTGCCGCACGAGCTCCGCCATGCGGGCCGACTGCTCCGCCGCGAGCTCCTCGCGCTCACGGTGCTCCCGCTCATCCAATTGACGCCGCCGCTCGGCGAGCCGCGCGAGCGAGGACTCGTGCGCCTCACGGACCGCGCGGACCTGCTCGAAGAACTGGTCCCTCCGGCGCCTCAGCTCATCCAGGGAGGCCAGGAGCGCCCCGCAGTGCGTCTGCGTCTCCCGCGCCAGGCGGGTCCGTTCCGTCAGGAGCCGCCGGAGCGCCGCTTCCTCCCTGGACAACTCCTGCCGGGTGAGCGCGAGGTCCGCTTCGAGTCGGCGACGCCGGGCGACGAGCTCATGCCGCTGGAACGAGGCGCGGGCCCAGACCCACCCCAGCCCGCCCGTGAGCCCCAGCCCGGCAAGCCAGAAGGGCGACATGGCCGCGGACAGGACGGCGGACACGCCCCCCGCCAGCAGGAAGCCATTGGCCATCTGCCGGTCTGGCAGCGGCACCGACGCCAGGGCCGCGGAGGCCCGGGCGGTGGGAACCATGAACCGGACCACCTCGCCCGCGGCCGACGGAGCCGCGAGGCGCTCGGGAACCACCTCCCGTCCGATGGCCGTGAGGGCCACGTCGTCCAGGGGCGGAACCTCGGCATGCGGGGCAGGCAGCAGCGACTTCAGGAAGAAGGAGGCGAGCTGCTTCACGGGCTCGTGGGGAGAGCTCAGCAGCGTCTGGAGCAGCGCGGAGCGCTCCCGCTCGACGAAGTCCCTCATGCGGAACAGCAGGCAGTCATCACCGCCCTGGAACCGCTCCCAGAGCCCAGGCTCATGGGCCAGCGTCACCAGGGAGAGCCACACCACCCAGCCGGAGAAGTGGTCCAGCCCGTCGTGCAGGACGCCGCCGTCGCGGTCCGGGTGCTGGTAGTTGGCGTGCCCCCGCTCGTAGCTCAGGCGCCCGTCGAGCGCCGGGACGAACATGCCGTCGTAGTCCACCAGGCGGAGCCCTGCTGGCGTGATGACCACGTTGCCGTGCTGGAGGTCGCCATGTGCGACGCGGGCCCGCCGCAAGTCCTTGAGCAGCTCTACCCACGCGGCGGCCAGGTCGAAGAGGGCCTTCGGGGACTCGCGGTGCTTCTCGACGTAGCGGCCCAGCGTTTCGCCCTGGACCCACTCCATCTTCACGATGGGGAACCACCGCCCCTGCACCTGGATGCCCTGGGAGACGAAGGCGGTGTCCACGGCATACGGGAGCCGGTGGGTGTTCAGGTGCCGGATGACGTCCTGGTAGCGCGCCTGCTGGTCGGGGTGGACCACCCGCGTGAAGCAGCGCACGGCCCACGCCCGCTCGCCCTGGCACAGCTTGTAGACGGTCGCGAAGTTGCCCGCGCGCGGCCGGGGCATTCCCGCCAGGGCGCCTGTCTCCATCAACTCCGGCAGCGCGCCCTGGAGCTCCGGGTCGGAGAAGGCCTGTCGCGGGTTCTGGACGGCCGCGAGGTAGTCGCTGTCGGAAGGCAGGCTCATGGGCTGGCGCTCACGCCCTCACGGTGAGCTGGAGGAGCGTCACGTCGTCGTTGCGCATGGCCTTCTGCGCGCGCAGCCGGGCGGTGAGCGCCTCGAACGCGGCGCGGCCCTCCTCCGTGCCCGGAGCCGGCAGCGTCTTCCATGGGGCCAGCCCGCGCTCGTGCTCCGCGAGGAACCAGCAGGCCAGCGCATCCGTCATCAACAGCAGCGTGTCCCCTTCGCGCAGGTCTCCCGAGGCCGTGCGCACCTGGGGGCCCACCCGCGCGTTCTGCTGGACCTGGGTGGACAGGAGGAAGGGCGTCGAGCCGAAGGTGGCGGACTCCTCCACGGGGAAGCTTCGCAGCAGCGTGCCCTGCCTCAAGTGGAAGACGCAGGAGTCTCCCACCGCGAGCGCGTCCCACGTGCCCGCGTGCAGCGTCACGCCCAGGAGCGTGGCGAAGGCGCCCTCGCGGAGCTTCTCCTCCGCGTACCAGGGCAACTGCTTGCCACCGACGTGCTGGTGCCACTGCCGCTGGAGCGTGGGGAGGACGGAGAGGAGCCCCTCGGCGTCCGGCACCTCGCCCCGGGCGAAGGACTCCGAGAGCAGCCCGGCCCAGACGCCGGAGAAGAGGCTCTCCGTCGCACCGTCCGCGACGGCCACGTGGAGCGTCGGGCCTTCGAGCAGGCTTACGCCCCGGGGCGCGAGGGCGTCCTCGTTCTCGGAAGGGGCGTTCCCCTCCTTCTGGAGGGAGATGGTTTCGATGCTGACTCGCACGGCGTCCCCGAAGCGAAGGCCCTAGCGGAGGTTGCTGGGGCGCGTCCCGATGTTCAGGAACTTGATGAGCGAGATGATGTCCGCGTTGAAGACGAAGCCCCGCGCGCCTTCGCCGACCTGGAGCCCCTCCTCCCGCGCGGCCGACAGCATGCCGGGCGTCAGCGGACTGGAGAGCTGGAAGAGGAGCCGGGCGTGCGCGTCCGGCAGGCCCGCGTCCGAGCTGGGGAACTGGATGGGATGCTGGGTGCGCGCGGACAGGTGCACGTTGAGCAGCAGCACCTGGCCGTCCGTGCTCCGCATCCCGCGAAGCTCGGAGGCGATGCCCGTGGGGTCTCCGTCGGTGGGCTGCCCGTCGGAGATGTTCACCACGATGGGCGGGAAGCCCTCGGGGTGCTGGCGCAGCCAGTCACCGAGGAGGCCCGTGGCGCGGCCCAGCGCCTGACACATGGGCGTGGCGCCGTTGGCCACGGGCTCGAACCAGACGGGGAAGCGGACCTTCTCGCGCACCAGCCCGCCCATGCCGTCCTCACGCTCGCGCGTGCGCTCCTCCAGCCGCGCCGGAGCGTGGCCAATCTCACTGATGGGGACGAGGCCTCGGCCCGCCAGCGGGCCCTTGAAGGCGGGGCCCACGTCCACGCCGTAGCCCAGCACGCCCAGGTGGAAGTAGTCGCGGATGCCCTCCTCCCGGGCGCACCGCACCACCAGGTTCTGCAGCAGGCGGTTGGTGACGTCCGCCACCCCGTCCGCCTTGCGCCTCGGTGAGCCGCTGAAGGGCTCCTCCATGGACCCGGACTGGTCGATGAGGATGAGGATGCACGCGGGGTGGGTGCGGGAAATCTCCGCCGAGTAAGCCATGAAGCCTCATCAAGCCGGGGTGTCGGGCGCCGAAAGCGTAATGCAGCGAGGGCCTGACGGGACAGCGGGGCCCGGGGCCCGGAGAGACCCGGGGCCGCGAGCACCCGGTCAGCCAGCGGGGTCCCCGGCGTCTTCCTCCCCCGGCTCGCGCAGCACGGTGAGCACCGGCCGGGCCTTGGAGAGCAGGGGCGCGAAGAGGGACGGCTGGCCGGGGTCGTCGAACACCGTCCGGAAGTCCTCGGGGGCCAGCGCGCGCACCAGCCGGGCGGCGAAGGTCTCCCGCAGCAGCCGCACGTAGTACTCGGTGTCGTAGTCGCGCGGGTCGCCTGTGAGGCCTGCGTCGGCGTCGTCCTCGGGGTCGGGCAGCAGGCCCGCGCGCCCGCCCACCGCGCGGTACA
>JBKGHK010000319.1:0-10934 GCA_046520375.1 Pyxidicoccus sp. 3LFB2 | reverse complement strand
CTGGACGTGCTGCTGGAGGAGCTGCGCGCCGCGGACGACGAGGTGGAGGCCGTGTCCGGAAGCCTGCGCCGCGCGAGGGCCTGGCGGCTGAGCCTGCGGGGCGGCTACGACGAGCTCATCGACGTGTACCAGGACACACCCCTCTTCGGGCAAATCACCCTGAGCTACAACCTGGGCCACCTGTGGCAGGGCTCCGCCAATGCCCGGGCGCGCGAGGGCCGGCGCCGGGCGCTGCTCGACGAAGTGTCGGGCGTGCCCCAGCGGGTGAACGAGCTGATGGCGGAGCTGCGCTCCGTCCAGCGCACCGAGGAGGGCCGGCTGCGCGAGGTGTCCACCCTGGTGACGGACCTCGAGGGGCAGCTGCGCGAGGTGGAGGCCCTGCAGACGCGGGAGGTCCGCCGCTTCCGCGACTACCTCTTGATGGAGCTGACGCGGCTGCGCGCGGAGCAGGCCTACCTGCGCGCCCATGTGGAGTCGCTCGGGGCCTTCCTGGGAGCCGCGAAGCCGTGACGCCACCGGCCACCCGGCGGGTGCTGGCGGCCTGTGTCGCCGTGGCCGTGCTGCTCGGACTCGGGCTTGGAGGTCTGCCGGTCAGTGCGTCGGATGGGGGGCCGGGACGGAAGCCCTCTCCGGCCGGGACAGCGTCCTCGCGGGACGTCCGCGAGAAAGGCACCTCCGTGGCGGGGAAAGGCGGACCCGTGCGAGGAGCAGGCACGCCCGTGTCACTGGCCCGGCTGGACGTCACGGAGGGCGAGCTGGCGCCCGGGCGGACGGACAGCTCACCGTCGACGGGCCTCGCATGCGCGCGGTGGTGCCGGGCTTGAAGGGGGCGTCGGCAGAGCTGCGCTTCACCCTGCTGGGCCCCACCCTCCAGCAGGTGGCCCTGGCCTCGGGTGAGCAGCGCCAGCAGGTGGGCCTCAAGCTGCGAGCACTGGACGGCTGCAACCTGGTCTACGTGATGTGGCGCATCGCTCCGAAGCCGGGCGTCGTCGTCAACTACAAGCGCAACCCGGGCCAGCACACCAGCCGCGAGTGCGGCAACGGCGGCTACACCACCGTGCGCCCCTCGCGCCGGGGCCCCGTGGAAGCGCCGGCTCCCGGCAGGCCGCACACCCCTGCGCGCCGTGCTCGACGCCCGCGGCTGCGCGTCTGGGCGGATGGCGCCCTGGCGTGGGAGGGCGAGCTGCCCGACGAGGCGCTCACCTTCGACGGGCCGGTGGGCCTGCGCTCGGACAACGTGCGCGTGGCCCTTCAGCTCTACAGCCCCCTGCCCTGACGTCAGGAGCCGCCGGGCCCGGCCATGCCAGCCGGAGTCCGTTCCGTCAGGAGCGACCACCGCCGAGGCCGAAAATCCGGGCCTCGGTGCGGCGCCCCTGAGCGGATTGGGTTCGGACGGCTTAACCGTCCGACATGGACGCGGCCGGCTTCCCGGCCTTGTCGGACTCCCGCTCCGTCACCGGCTCCGCGCAGAGGCTGGAGGTGTTCAGCGTGCAGCGGCCGCCATTCTCCATGTCGAACTGCCAGCGGTGGCGCGGGCACACGAGGTAGCGGCCCTCCTCCACCCAGCCCTCGGACATGTCCGCGCCCTGGTGGGGGCAGAACCGCTGGATGGAGAAGCGCTTGCCGCCCACGTTCACCACGGTGCGCTCGCGTTGCGCCTCCGTGGCGCGGATGCCCTCGCAGAACTCGCGCATGTCCTCGATTTCCACGCCCAGGAAGCCGTGGAGCACGGGCTCGTACACATCCGGGTTGCGGCTGAGCCGCAGGCGGAAGGACAGCAGGAAGTCCTCCCACGTCAGCTTCCGGTCCAGCACGCGCACGATGTCCACCGCGCTCGTCTTCATCGTGTAGCGCACCGTCTCGCGAATCGTCGGCACCTCGTCCACGCGCCGGCCCTTGAAGTCCACGCGCAGCAGTCGCTCGGGCAGCTCCGTCAGCTCCACGTACAGCGGCATGCCCACGCGCTCGTGCAGGTCCAACAGGTCCAGCTTGCGCTGCAGCTCCACGCGCAGCCGCTCGTGGATTTCGTCCAGCTCCGCGCGCAGCAGGTTGCGCCGCCGCTCGCGGAAGACGTGCTCCTGCCGGGCCGCGTAGTCGCGCAGGTACGGCTCCAGGTTCTCCGGCGTCACGCGCTCCGGCGACAGCGAGACGAACTCCAGCGTACCCGCGTCCAGCACGTCCCCGGGCATGGGCTCCAGGTAGCGCGTGGGCGCGGCCGGCAGCCGCTGCTTCATGAACTCGAAGAGCTGCGTCGCGTTCGGGAAGATGCTCACCTTCTCGAAGTTGAGGTGGAACTGCGCCGGGTCCAGGAAGCACGCGGGCCCCGCCGAGGCGATGTACGCGCGCGGCTGCACCTGCTCCATGGCCCGGGCCACCGCCTCGAACTTGCTGTCCCGCTTCTTCAGCGCGATGGCGGCGTACGTCTCCGGCGCGTACTCGTAGCAGGTGGGGTGCCAGATGGCCCCGGAGAACTGGGCGGAGAAGACGTCCATGGGCCCCTCCTCCGAGATGATGCGCGCCATGCGGTCATGGAGCTTGCAGTCGTTGAGGTTGAGGAAGCACTGGTTGTCCCCGCGCACCATCACCGCCGAGTCGCGGTTGGTGCCCTGCTCGGAGACGAACAGCTTGATGTAGCCGCCCTTGATGGGCACCTCGCGCCCGTCCTCGCAGGCGATGACGCGCTTGCAGCCGTACTTCGCGAAGACGTCCTGCAGCTCCGAGCGGTGGAAGCGCGGCACCAGCACCGTGAAGTCACGCCGCTGCACGGTGGCGAGGAACTCCGGGTCGAAGTGGTCCTTGTGCTCGTGGCTGATGTAGAGGTAGCGCTCCTTGCCCGGGGTCTCCAGCAGCTCGCGCACCCGCGGTGCCAGGTGGTGGTTGCGCGGCAGCTGCATCCACGCCGAGTCGAAAGCCCCCCGCGACGTGAGCCACGGGTCCATGACGACGATGGCCCCCGCGGTCTCCACGACGAAGCCGGCGTGGCCCAGGAACGTAATCAGCATGGAGGTCTTCCCTTCCCTTCGGACGTGAGTTGGGCCGGCGACTGGCGCGCCGGCGCCCGAAGGCTGGGAACCCTCGGCGACACCGGCCACCAGCCCCGCGGTACATCACCAACGTCCCTCAACGCACCCGAATGCCGCCCGGCGGAAGATGGCCGGGGTGCGAAGGGCCCTTGCCCTCCGCGCCCCCGTTGGTTTCGGGACAGTGGTCTCACCCGCGTGACGGATGCGCCACCGGACTACGGCTGGATTTCACGCACGGACAGCCACTTGAAGTCCACGTCATTGGCGTTGTCCCAGCGGAACGTGGCAATGGGGCCGCCCCAGGTAATCGGCATGGCCCCGGTGGCGCCACCGCAGTGCTGGGCATCGCCGCCCCAGGCTCCGGCGTCCACCATGTCGTAGACCTTCTTCCAGGTGACCTTGTCGGCGTTCTCGTTGACGAACAGCTCCAGGCGCACGGCCTCCTTGCCGTTGACGGTGGTGTTGCGCATCACCGACTTGAAGCCCACCCAGCGGCCCTTGAGCGCCGAGGTGCCGGGCTTGTAGGCCGCCTGCTCGTAGGAGACGTGCCACGTCTCCTTCTGCCAGCGGGCGCGGCCGTCATAGTGCAGGGCGCCCTTGTAGCTGCTGCCCTCACAGCCCGAGTTGTTGTCGTTGTGCTTGCCGCCGCGCGCGTACCAGTCGAAGTTGTCCGAGCTGTCCTGCGCCGCGTTGAGCTTCACGAAGCCCGTCATCTCCACGTTCTTCCAGTCGTTGGCGTCCTGCATGTAGCCACGGCTGGCCATCACATCGCGGTCATACGTGGGAATCTTCGAGGCGCTGTAGCCGGTGGACGTGGTGACGCCCATGCGCACCTGGCTGCTCTTCATCTTCCAGGAGCCATCCGCGTTGCGGGTAATCGTGTCCTGGGGGTCGAAGCGCTTGTCCGCCATCGGGTTGTCGGCGAGGAACCACTCCTCACCGCCGGCCACCGTCGGGTACAGCTGCGTCACGCCGAACCGGTCCATGCCCGGCTGGGCGGGAGGCGTCGTCGGAGGAGGCGTGGGCCCGGGCGACGGGGTGGGCGACGGGTCGGGAGCGGGGCTCGGGTCGGGCGTGGGCGCCGGAATGGGGTCCGGAGTCGGCTCGGGCGTGGGCGCGGGCTCGGTCGGCTGCCCCAGTGGAGGCTCGGACGGAGCGGGGGTCGGCGACTGGGGCTGCTCCACGGGCGGCTCGACAGCCCCTGGCGGAGTGCTTCCTTCATCGCCAGGGTTACCGCAGCCGGAAGCGGTGGCCAGCGCGAGCAGGGCACCACACGTCGAAGCGAGAAAACGGTTCCGGATCAATGTTGAGGCCTTCTTCGGGGAGGCCACGAGAGTGACGGGACCGCGGGCGACAATCGCCGGTGGCCTCCGGGTCGTGTTCGCCTCCCCGGGGCCGCAAGCTGCCTCGGGGACGCAAACGCCTGGCTGGTCTCGTAGCCCCGTGACTGTTCAGTCCAACCGGGACCGGGCGAAACCCATCCCGCTATCTGACACTTCCCGGGCCATGCCCTGGCACCTGGGCGCTCCTCCGCCTGCCCCTCCTCCGGACAGGCCAGCGTCCCGGAAAACAGGCTGTTGAGCCCTCTCGACGCCCGCTTGCGTGCTGACTCTTCGGTTTTCTGGATGGGGCGGGCCCGGATTCTCTATTTGTCGATGGATGGGGCGGCTCTTATCTCAGACGCTCTATGGAAAATCTTCAGAGCATCGGCAGTCCGGCCCTATGGGGCGGCTTCATCGTATTCGTCATCGCGATGCTGGCGCTCGACCTTGGCGTGTTCCACCGCAAGGCGCACATCGTGAAGTTCAAGGAGGCGTTGGGCTGGAGCGTGGTGTGGGTCAGCCTCTCGCTCGTCTTCAACGCCTTCGTCTGGTGGAAGTACGGCTCCGAGCCGGGCCTGCAGTTCCTCACCGGCTACCTCATCGAGAAGTCGCTCTCCGTCGACAACATCTTCGTCTTCGTCGTCATCTTCTCCGCGCTGCGCATCCCCGCGCTGTACCAGCACCGGGTGCTCTTCTGGGGCATCCTCAGCGCGCTGGTGCTGCGGGCCATCATGATCTTCGCGGGCGTGGCCATGCTGGAGCGCTTCCACTGGCTCATCTACGTCTTCGGCGCCTTCCTCATCCTGACGGGCGTGAAGCTCTTCCTGCAGCGCAACAGGGAGGAGCACCCGGAGGACGGCTGGCTGATGCGCTTCGCGCGGCGCACGATTCCGTCCACCAACCAGTTCGACGGGCACCACTTCTTCACCAAGGAGAACTCCCGCTGGCTGGCCACGCCGCTCTTCATGGCGCTGCTGCTGGTGGAGGCGTCGGACGTCATCTTCGCGCTCGACTCCATCCCCGCCATCTTCGCGGTGACGCGAGACCCGTTCATCGTCTTCACGTCCAACATCTTCGCCATCCTCGGCCTGCGCTCGATGTTCTTCCTGCTGGCTGGCGCGGTGGAGAAGTTCAGCTATCTGAAGGTGGGCCTGTCGGCGGTGCTCGTCTTCGTCGGTGCGAAGATGGCGCTGGTGGACGTGGTGAAGGTGTCCCCCGTGGTGTCGCTGGGCGTCATCGCCACCCTGCTGGGCGGCAGCATCGTCGCGTCGCTCATCAAGAACCGGAACGTCCCGGTCAAGGAGATGCCCGAGGCGACCGAGGTCTGAGCCGCGCGTTCAGGAGGCGGAGGCGAGTGACAGCGCCACGAAGTCCAGCCAGGCGCGCACCGCCTCCTCGAACTCTTCAATGGGCAGGTGCACCGTGCGGCCGGGAATGGCGTACTCGGTGCGGAGCGTGGCGCGGGCGTACGTCAGCTCCACGCTCCACGAGTCTCCTGGGACTTCCCAGGAGCCCCGGCGGCTGCCGCGGAACTCGCCAATGAGCTCGAGCAGCCGCTCGGCGGCGCCCGAGCCGGGCTGGAGCTCGCTGGTGAGGTAGTCCGCCAGCGCATCATCCGGCGCCGGAGCCCGGACGACCACGCTTCCCCACGGCTCCCACGTGAATCGAAGATTTCTCGTCGACACGTGGCCAGGGTGGCACGCCTTGCGCCCGGGCACACGTGGGCGCCGGTACGAAGTTGCGTACAGTGAACACATGGCCGGAAAACGAAGAGGCCGTGAGTCTTTGGGTTTCCCCTAGGACTCACGGCCTCTTTGAAGTGGGCGCAGCAGGGTTTGAACCTGCGACCCCTGCCGTGTGAAGGCAGTGCTCTACCGCTGAGCTATACGCCCTTGCTGTGTGTGCTGCCGTGTCGGCAACGAACCGCGGGGGGTAAATGCCATCCGCCCGCGCAGGTGTCAACGCAATTTCGACTAACTAGCCCGTCGAGCTTCGCCTCTTCCTAACTCGTCAGCAGCCGGCGCGTCGAGTCCGACGAGCTGATTGCCCAGGGACTTGAACTCGCTGCGGGGCGCGAAGTTGAAGGCCTTCATCAGCTCCTCCTGCCCCCGGTCGAGCGCCTGCTTGCCGCGCTGCACCTTCCCGATGGCGTTGGCGACGGCCATGGCCCGCTTCTCGTCGGCCATGAGCTTCTCCATGGCCTTGCCGGACACGTCCAGCGCCTGCTTCTTCAAGTCGTCCCTGATGCCCATGGTGGCCCCTCCCCGCTCACGGCTCGTCGATGTACTGCGTCTGCAGTTTCGCGAAGACCCGGTCGGCGATGCCCTTGTACTTCATCCGCTCGATGAGCGGCTGCAGGTCGCCCTTCATGGAGATGCGGCGCTTGAGCACCGCCTCCACCGGGTCCAGCGTGCCATTGAGCAGCTGCTTCCAGACGGAGTACGGGGCGCGCGCCAGGTAGACGGGCTCCAGCTCGTCCAGGTCGTCCGGGTCCGGCAGCACGCGGGCCTTTTCAATCCGGCAGTCCCCGGGGACGACGTGCACGACGAACGTCTTGGCCAGCTTGCCCGGCTCGGCCTCGACGATGGCGCCGAAGTCGCCCTTCCAGCCCTTGCCGGCGACGGCGCACTCGGGGTCTTCATTGGTGAGTCGGACGGCCTCGTCCAACCACTCCTTCGACGGGAACTTCGGCATCGCGGACTCCCTAACCCCTCCGGAAGATGCTCCCAATCCTGGAGAGCAACCCGCCATTGTCGCTGCCGCCGTTGCTGGGCGTGGGGCCCGGCTGCGGGCTGCGCTCGGCTTCCAGCGCCCGCTTGAGCTGCTCGGGCGTGTCGCGCGTGGCGAGGTCCACCTTGCGCATGCCGCTGGCCTCTTCCACCGTCACCTGGAGGAGACACTCCTCGGTGAGGCGGAAGTCGATCTTCCGGCCCGCGGCGGCGGCCGGCACGCGCACGGTGCCCAGGTACTCGTTGTCCACGAGCATGTCGCTGTCGCCCTGGTAGATGTCCAGCTCGATGAAGGGCGAGCCCGGCTCCTTCGGCGGAGGCAGGCGGAAGCTCTTCACCAGCGGAATCAGCGAGTTCTTCTCGATGATGCGCTTCACGCGGCCGTTGGGCAGCGCGTAGCCGATGGGCATGGACAGCGCGTCCAGCAGCGTCACCGCGTCGATGCTGCCCAGCGAGTCGCCCAGCAGCGCCGCGCCCAGGGCCACGCACTCGTCCGGGTGCACGCCCTTGCGGGGCGCCTTGCCGAAGTGCGCCTGAATCTTCTGCTGCACCAGCGGCATGCGGCTCTGGCCACCGACGAGGATGATTTCGTCGATCTCCGAGCGGGCGATGCCCTTCTCCTCCAGCACCCGGTCGCAGATGTCGAAGGTGCGGTCCACCAGGTCGCCGGTGAGGCTGTTGAGGAACTCGCGCGTCAGGGGGATGCGCAGGTCCAACGGCTTGCCCTTGCGCTCGTCGATGAAGGGCAGGTCGATGACGACGTTGGGGATGAGCGTCAGGTCGATCTTCGCCGCTTCCGCCGCGTTCTTGATGCGCTGGAGGGCGATGGGGTTCTCCGTGAGGTCGACCTTGTTCTCCTCGCGGAAGCGCTCCAGCACGTACTCCATGATGCGGTTGTCGAAGTCCGTGCCGCCCAGGAAGGTGTCGCCGCCGGTGGCCAGCACCTCGAAGACGTTGCCGGCCAGGTGCAGCACGGACACGTCGAACGTGCCGCCGCCCAGGTCATAGACGAGGACCTTCTGGTCCAGGCCCCGGTTGAAGCCGTAGGCCAGCGCCGCCGCGGTGGGCTCGTTGACGATGCGCTTCACGTCGAAGCCGGCCAGCCGCCCGGCCTCCTTCACCGCGTTGCGCTGGTTGTCGTTGTAGTAGGCCGGGACGGAGATGACCGCCGCGTCGATGGGGCCGCCGAGGAACTGCTCGGCGATGGTCTTCACCTGGCCCAGCACGAAGCTGGCCACCTGGGGCAGCGAGTACAGCTTGCCGCCCAGCATCACCGCCGCGTCCCCACCGGGGCCCTCGACGATGTCGTAGGGGAAGTACCCCTTCAGGTCTTCGACGACCTTGGAGTTGTACTTGCGGCCGATCAGTCGCTTCGTCCCCCAGAGCGTGTTCCGGGGGTTGGTGACCATCTGGTCCTTGGCCACCCCGCCCACCATCAGGTCGCCACGGGACGACAGGGCGACCACGGACGGCAGGGTGAGGTTGCCGCGGTCCGTGGGGACGATCTTCGGGATGCGGTTGCGCACGGAGGCCACCAGTGTGTTGGTGGTGCCCAGGTCAATCCCGACGATGCGAGGTTTATCCGCCATGAAGTTCGGGGGGCGTGGGCCAGTGGAGGCGCGCCTGCTCCCCACTGTCTATCACGTCGCGCCCGCGCGTGCGCGTTTCTGGGCGTCCGTCTCAGTCCCCCCGGTCCGGGTCGCCCGGCGGGGGCTCGTCCGCCCCCTCGGTGGGGCGAACCGGGGGCGCCTCCCGGGGCAGGGCCAGCTCCGGGGCCTCGACGGAGGCCAGGACGAGCCGATCATAGGGCGCCTCCTCCCCCACCGGCAGCTCCTCGATGAAGCGGGACACGCGCAGGAGGATGCGCTCCCCGTCCCGGGGCAGCACTGTCAGGGGGTACACCAGCGCCAGCTCGTCCCGGGCCCGCGTCATGGCCACGTAGAACAGGCGGCGCTCCTCCTCTTCCTCCTCCGCCAGCCGGGTGGCCAGTGACAGGGGGAAGCGGCCGTCGGCCAGCCAGAGGACGAAGACGGCCCGCCACTCCAGCCCCTTGGCCTGGTGCACGGTGGACAGCGTCAGGTACTCGTCCGGCGCGTCCGCCCCCAGGGCCTCCCCCGCGGCGAACTCGGACACCAGGGCGATTTCCGACAGGAAGCGGGGCAGGTCCTCGAAGCGGCCCGCGAACTCCGCCAGCTGGCGGATGTCCTCCTCCCGCTGCTCCTCCGCGGCGAACTCCGCCTTGAGGTACTCCGCGTACCCACCTGCCAGCACGTCCTCGATGAGCCCTCCGGGAGTGCGGGCGCCCTCCGGCCGGGTCAGCTGGAGCATGAGGTCCGCGAAGCGCTGGAAGCCCTTCTGGGCCTTCTTCGGCAGGTGCTTGCGGACGTCCGCGTGGGCCATCGCCTCGGCCAGGGGCGTGCCCTCCGGCAGCGCGCGCACGGCCGTCCACAGGTGCTCCGTCGTGGCGGAGCCCACGCCCGGCACCCGCCGCACCACCCGCTTGAAGGCGAGCTCGTCCGCGGGGTTGTTCACCAGCCGCAGGTAGGCCAGCACGTCCTTGATGTGGGCCTGCTCGAAGAAGCGCACGCCGGAGCGCACCCGGAAGGGGATGCCCCGGCGGGCCAGCTCCAGCTGCAGCTCCAGCGAGTGGCTGTGGGCGCGGTAGAGGACGGCCATGGCCTCCAGCGACAGGCCCTCGTCGCGCAGCTCGAGGATGCGCTGGGCCACGAAGGCGGCCTGCTCGGCGGCGTCCTTCGTGGGGACGACGACGGGCCTGGCGCCCGAGGGGCGCGCGGCGGTGAGCTCCTTGGGGAACTGCCGCTCGTTGCGGGAGATGGAGACGTTGGCCAGGTGGAGGATTTCGGGGGTGGAGCGGTAGTTGCGCGTGAGGGTGAAGACGGCGCAGCCGGGGTAGCGCTCCGGGAAGCCGATGATGTTGGTGAAGTCCGCGCCCCGGAAGCTGTAGATGGACTGGCAGTCGTCGCCCACCACCGTGAGGTCCTTGCGCTCCCCGGCGAGCAGGTCCACGAGGTCGCCCTGGAGCCGGTTGGTGTCCTGGTACTCGTCCACGAGGACACAGCGGAAGCGCTCGGTGAGCCGCGCCCGGATGTCGGCGTGCTGGGTGAGCAGCCGCTTCAGGTGGAGCAGCAGGTCATCGAAGTCCATCAGGTGCATCTGCGCCTTGCGCTGCTGGTAGCGCGCGGCGGTGGCGAGCACCTCGGGGGCCAGCGGGAGGAACTGGGGGCGGCGGTCCACCAGCACCTGGGACACGGGCTGCTGGAGGTTGGTGGCCATGGACACCAGGTCCAGCACCAGCTCCGGGCGGGGGAAGCGCTTGTCGCTCTTGAGCTTGCGCTCGGCGATGCACGTCACCATGAGGTCTCGCGCGTCCTCGCGGTCCAGCACGGTGAAGTGGGTGGAGAAGCCCAGCACGCCCGCGTGCTGGCGCAGCAGCACGTGCGCGGCGTGGTGGAAGGTGCCGCCGAGGATGCGCTTCACGTCCGCGAAGGAGCCGGCCAGCTCCTCCACCCGCCGCGTCATCTCCCGCGCGGCCTTGTTGGTGAAGGTGAGCAGGAGGATGCCCTCCGGCGGCACGCCGCGCTCCAGCAGGCGGGCCACGCGGAAGGTGAGCGTGCGCGTCTTGCCCGAGCCCGCGCCGGCGATGACGAGCACCGGCCCCTCCCCTGCCTCCACCGCCGCCAGCTGCTCCTCGTTGAGGAGGGCGGCGTAGTCGATCCGCGGCGACGGCTTCGCGGGGGCGACCTTGAGGGTGTACGTGCGCGTGACCATGGGGCGGTGAACTCTAACCGCCCCCGCCCTTCGCGGACACCCGGATCCGGGTGGATCAGGGCGCGGGCTTC
>JBKGHK010000318.1:0-11018 GCA_046520375.1 Pyxidicoccus sp. 3LFB2 | reverse complement strand
ATGCCGAGGATGTCGGTGACGACGCTGGCCAGCTTCAGGTTGGCATCCTCCAGCGCGAGCACCGACGCCGGCACCGGCCCCATAGGCGTGCTGCCCACGCTGGCCGCGCCCCGAGACACCCCGGTGGAGGTGCCCGCGCTCGGCGACCTGGACATCCCGGAGACGGAGTCCGGCGCCTCGCGCCCCACCGACGTGCGCACGGCCCCCGCCTACCCGTCCTCCGTGGACGAGGCGCGCCAGAAGCTGGCCCGCGAGGAGGCCGCGCGCGTGGCGAAGAGCCAGCAGCAGGTCCGCACGCTGAGCATCTACGTCTTCGGCACGGCCGCCGTGCTGCTCGTCATCGGCCTGCTCTACAACTTCCTCTTCAAGCCGGACCCCGTCCCCGGCGAGGCGGAGAACATCACCACGCTGTGGGTGACGTCCAAGCCCTCCGGCGCCCAGGTGAAGCTCAATGGCCGGGAAATCCCCGGCAAGACGCCCCTCATGGTGGAGGGCGTCATCGTCGGTGAGGCCAACACCCTGGTGCTGACGCTGCCCGGCCACCTGGCCTGGACGCGACGCTTCACCCCGACGTCCAAGATGGCGGAGCCGGTGAACGCGGAGCTGCAGCCGGCGGTCGCGCCCGAGCCGACGCCTCCCACGCCCACGCCCCCCGTCGCCACCACCACGAACATGGGCGAGGCCCAGGCCGCGGTGACGGCGGACGGCGGCACTCCGGTGGCCGTCGCCCCGGACACGAAGCCCGCCGAGGGAGAGGCGCCGCAAATGGACCCGGCCCTGCGCGCCATGCACGAGGTGGACTACCCCACCCGCCTGATGGTGCTGCGGACCCGGCACAACGCCGTGCCCATCCCCGAGTACGCCACGGCCAGCATCGACCTGAACCCGGCCGCCGCGTACTCGGTGTGGACGGAGGGCACCGCCTCGTTCGCCGAGGGCCGGCGCACCGCGTCCGGCACGCTGGTCTACTTCGCCGAGGGCGACCTGCCCGTGGACGCGAGCTTCGGCCTGCTGAGCGCGTCCACCCGCACCATCAAGGGCGCCCGGCGGCTGCACGTGTTCGCGGTCGACGACAGCGGGCCGGAGGACAACAACGGCACCATCCGCGTCAACTTCCGCCAGTCCGCCTACGTGCCGCCGCGCGACCTCACCTTCGACGCGAAGGCGCACGCGGTGCAGCTCAAGCCGGAGCACCAGGTGGTGCTGCGCGGCCTCAACCCGCGCTCCACGTACCTGTTCACCGTGCGCGACGACTTCGCGGAACTGCGCTCCACCGGCGGCCGGGTGCGGCAGGTGCTGTGTGTGGAGCGGGGCCCGGACGCCGCCTCCGTGCGCACCACCCACCGCCTGCTGGAGACGGGCAAGCGCTACCAGGTGACGGGCACCGAGGACCTGCGCTGCACGTTCCCGGACGCCAAGGTGGACGACAACTCGGGCGCCATCGAAGTGGACATCGTCGACGTGACGGCCATGTCCCGCAAGGAGCGCGCCGAGGCCCTCAGGGGCTCGCGCCGCTCCGAGCGGTAGACGCGGCGTACCAGGGCAGGCGGACGGGCGAGCGCCCTCCGCCCTCGTAGGACTCCAGACAAGCGGCAGTGGCGGACCGGTTGTGTCCGCCCACGCACGCTCCCGCAGTGGGGCAGATGCCTACCCTCATGGCGTTCACCCATTACGCGGAGTGTTTCGATGGTGCCTGTCCTTTCCTCGACTGCCCTGGTCCTTCACAACCTCGGCCTCGCCACCGGCTTTGGCGGCTCGCTGTTCGGGAAGATTGCCCTCAACCCGGCGGTGAAGGTGATTGACCGCACGGAGGAGCGCGGACAGGTGGTGAACGCCGCCTGGAACGGCTTCAACATCGTCAACGCCGTGTCGGTGGGGACGGCCGCCCTCACCTGGCTCATCGGCCGCTCGAAGCTGACGGGGAAGGAAATCGACAGCGAGACGCGCGGGCTCGTGATTGCCAAGGACGTGCTGCTCGGCGCGACGCTCGCCCTGGGCGCGGCCAACATCTTCAGTGGCGCCAGCCTGGCGGCGCAGGCCCCGGAAGGCGCGGTGCCCTCCGAGACGGGGCTTACCCCCACGGACGAGACGCCTTCGAAGGCCCGCACGCTGATGAAGGCCATCGACGTGATGGGCATCGTCAATCTGGCGGCCATGGCGGGGGTCATCGGCATCACCGCGCTGCTGAACATGCGCGCGGGGGCTTCTTCGAAGTGGGCAGTGGTTGCCCGTTTCCTGCCGTAAGGGCCAGCGAGGGCCGCGGAGCACGGCGGCCCGGTTCGACAAGGACGGGAAAGGCACGTGGGCGCGGGGCCGAGGCGGGCACCGGGCCCACGGGTCTTTCTACCGCTCGCGTGCCGGCCCGCCCTCACGCGAGCGCATCAGCGCCGCCAGCTCCCGGTCGCCGGGGACGGTGCTCTGCTCCAGCCCGGCGATGACGCGATGGCGGTCCTCCTCGCCCTTGTTCTGGCTGAGCTTGAACTTGCCCTCCAGGCGGGAGACGCGGACCTCGAAGGCGACGATGCCCGCCATCAACCGGCGCACGTAGTCCTCCACGTCATCAGGACGCCAGGGTGCCGGGTTGCCCGCTTCGTAGAGGGCGGAGGTGTCGCGCAGCACGCGCAGCACCGTGTCCGGCGCTTCGAGGACGTGGGGGCGGCCGTAGGCATGCACGGTGGCGTAGTTCCACGTGGGCACCTGCGGCGACGTCGCGTACCACGTGGGGGACACGTACCCGTGCGGCCCCTGGAAGAGGACGAGCACGTCGCGCTCGGCGGCGAAGGCCCGCCACTGCGGGTTGGGCCGCGCCATGTGCGCCAGCAGGCGGAAGGCTCCGGCCTCGTCGCGCTCCACGAGGAAGGGCAGGTGCGTGGCGAAGGGCGCACCGTCCTCGCCCACCGTCACCAGCGTGGCGAAGGCGTGCTGCCGCATGAGCGCGAGGAGGCGCTCCGGGTCCTGCTCCTCGTAGTGGCGGGGGACGTACATGGCGCATGCTTGTCCCTGGAGCCCCGGCACAGTCAACCCACGGGGGCGAGGGGCACAGCGGGGCCGGGCTACTCGTCGTCCGCGTCGTCTCCGGCGGCCGACTCCGCGCACCAGTACCCCTGCATCTGGCGGAGGAAGTCAGCCGTTATCGGGAAGCCGGAACTGGCGCCCAGCACGGTGTCCAGGCCGCACTCGGGACAGAGCGCCGTCTGGCCGACGTCCGCGTCGTCCTCGTCCACCCACTCGCGGATGCGCTCCGGCGGGAAGGTGGCCAGGCAGTTGAAGCACCCGCAGAGCGCGCTGGCCAGCACCTCGTCGCGGTGCTGGTTGGAGCGCTCATGCGCTCGGATGTGGTCGGGAAGCGTGGCGTCCACGGCCGGGATTTGAGCACGAAAGCCGAGGCTCCGTCGTGGTGAGTGCGGCCTGGGGGCGTGTGCAGTCGGGTTCCTGGCGAAGGCCGGGGCCGGGCCTCGGCTTGAAGCTCGTACACCGGAGGCCTGGGGCCTAAGCTCGGTGCCGACGCGTCCCCTGCCCCCTGGTCCCCATGCTCCAGACCCTCCTGATGCTCACGCTCGCGGCGTCCCCCACCGAGACTTCGGCCCTGCGCGGCGCCCTCGCCGAGCGAATCGCCCAGGTGAAGGGCGCCTCCGTGGGCGTTGCGTACCAGGACCTGGGGGACCCTCGCGACACCCTGTTCCTGGAGGCCGACCGCACCTTCCATGCCGCCAGCACCATGAAGGTGCCTGTCATGGTGGAGCTGTTCCGCCAGGTGGACGCCGGCAAGCTGTCCCTGGACCAGCCGATGACGCTCGCCAACCGGTTCGAGTCCATCGTGGATGGCTCGCCCTACACGCTCTCCATCGCGGACGACGAGGATGCCACGTTGTACGAACGGCTCGGCACACCGGTGCCGGTGCGGGAGCTCATCGAGCGGATGATTACGCGCTCGAGCAATCTGGCGACCAACTCGGTGATTGCGTTGGTGGGGGCGAAGAAAGTCACGAAGACGCTGCGCGCGCTGGGCGCACGGAAGATGACGGTGCTCCGGGGCGTAGAGGACGGGAAGGCGTACGAGAAGGGGCTCAACAACACCGCCACCGCGAGGGACCTGGCCACGCTGATGGCGGCGCTGGAGAAGGGGAAGGCCGCGTCGGCGACGTCCACGCAGGCGATGCGCACCATCCTCCTGGCCCAGGAGTTCAACGACCTCATCCCCGCGGGCCTGCCGCCCGGAACGCCCGTCGCGCACAAGACGGGGCAGATTACGGCCATCCTGCACGACGCGGCCATCGTCTACCCGCCGGGCCGCGCGCCCTATGTCCTCGTGGTCCTCACGAGCGGCATTCCGGACGGAGCGGTGGCCCGCGCGCTCATCGCGGACATCTCGCGCCAGGTCCACGCGCATGTGAGCCGGCGGGCGGCCAAGGCTCCCGCCCGTCCGGCAGAGGTTCCCGGCGCGAGCGAAGCGGCTCCCTGAGCCAACCCGGGGGCGCTCAGATGTCCCTCCGGCGCAGATCCCCTACCCTGAGTCCCCCGGCGCGCACACGCTTGCGCATGCGCGACGGCATGGGCCCTTCTGGTGCGACGCCCCATGCACGCCGCGCCCAGGATGCCTCGCGACACGGCATGGAGGACGGACACGTCCCGCCAGAAAGCGGGCGGATTCCGCCGGGGTGCCCCACCCAGGCTCGCGTCAGGCGAAGTGAATCGCGGACAGCCGCACGCCCATGAAGGTCCCGTTGTAGGCGACAGAGCCCCGGTCCGCACCGGCCGCGCCGGCAACGACCATCAGCGGCAGCAGGTGCTCCTCGCGAGGGTGGGACTGACGGCCTCCGGGCGCCGTGTCCCAGGCGGCCAGCCGCGCATCCCGCGCCTTCGCGTCGAGCGTGGCCGTCTCACGCAGCCAGACGTCAAACGTCTCCGACGTCCGCAGCGCGCTGCCGCTGAACATGCTCCGGAGGTCGTGGTACGTCATGCCGCTGCCGATGATGAACACGCCCTCGTCGCGCAGCGGCGCGAGCGCGCGTCCCATCGCCAGGTGCTGCGCGGGGTCCAGCCCCTGCACCAGGGACAGCTGCACCGTGGGGATGTCCGCGTCCGGGTACGTCAGCTTCAGCGGGATGAACGTCCCGTGGTCATAGCCCCGCTGCGCATCCGTCGCCGTCTGGAAGCCCGCCGCGCTGAGCAACTCCTGCACACGCGCCGCGAGCTTCGGGTCGCCCGGTGCCGGCCAGGTAATCTGGTACGAGGCCGGCGGGAAGCCGTAGTAGTCGTAGAGGATGGGCGGACGGGCGCTTGTCATCACCGTCGGCACCGGCGCCTCCCAGTGCGCGGAGATGACCAACAGCGCCCGGGGCGGCGTCTTCGGCAGGGTGCGTACCGACTGGAGGTACTCGGTCAGCGCGGCGAAGCCCGGCTTGTCGTCGATGCCCATGTCGACAAAGGGCCACGGGCCTCCGCCGTGCGGCATGAAGACCACGGGCATGCGCTCGCCACCCACTGTGCTCTTGAGCGGCGCATCGGACTCGGAGGACTGCGGGTCTCGGCCCGCGCTCGCCAGCGCGGCCAGGCCCGCGGCTCCCGCCAGGCCGCCCACCACCGCCACGCGCCGCGTGACTCCGTCCGCTTTGTCGTTGCCCATGATGCGTCTCCTCCGGTGGGCCGGAGCCTGAGAGCCTGCCTCGCCGTCCCTGGAGGAGTATCTGCACCCGAGGAGCCCGGCGCGCCACGGAACCTGCGCGCACCGGGTGTTCTACGAGTGGAATGCTGGCCGGGTCAGGCGGATGACACGTCGCCCGCTCGGCACCAGGGATGGCTACCGGAACGCGTTGACCACGAAGACCGACGCGCCCGAATAGTCCAGGATGGCCGTGCCCGGCTTCGAGTCGGGACGTTTGCGAAGCTGCCCCTTTCCGAGTCGAGCTATCGCGCAGATGGGAACCACGTCTCCATCCGGAGGATGCGCCTCGTAGTACCGGACGACCACCTGAGGCCCACCCGTCCAGACTTGTCCGTACAGGCGGGTTCCCGGATCGAGATTCCCAAGCGAGCTGTCCAGATAGCTCTCCACCGGCCCGTCATAGAGCGTGATGGGCCGTGCATCGATCTGGTTGGCATCCAGCTCCACGTCCGCAGAGTCACTGACCCGCATCCGGAGGATGCGCATCGTCCTGAGCGCCTCTTCTGAGCACTCCTGCGATCCAGGAGTTCCATCAGGCCGAAGCGAAACGCCAGAAGCAGAGCAGCCTGTGACGGCAAGGAGCAGAGTCGCCCACGGCAGTCGTCGTGCTCGGATTGGAGGCATGGCCGTCGCTCTTACTCACGTACAAGGCGGTGATCCAGCAGAACGTACCCCTGCTGAAGTCCGTCATGGCGGAAGAGTTCCAACTCGAGGTTGGTGAAGCCGCCATCCGACTTGAAGGCGCTCTTGTCGGCAACGATGGCAAAGCGCCCGGATGCGCCGGGAGCAATCGAACTCCGGTCCATGCGCAGGGCGAACGGCCTCGCCTCACCAGTGGAGGTTGTCGACAGGCGAGCCTCCCTGAGGCCCCACTGTCGCTCCGACTCCTGGTTCGTGATGTGGAACACGACGGCGGCTTTTGCCTTGCCCGAGTAGACGCGGACGACCACATCCACCTCGCCATCCTTGAGCACCCATTTCTGGCGTTCGATGAAAGGGGTCTGTTTGGTGGAATCACTGACCAGCAGTGAAGCCAGGGCATGGTCAGGCGAGGTCTCCTCCTGGCGGTACCGGTCATTCTCCTTTTGGAGGACCTGCTCGCGCGCGAGCGCATCAGCCAAGGCTGCATGCACAGCCTTCGAGGTCTTTCGGTCAGGGAACACGTTCACCTGCTGGTCCCCACGACCGTCCCGCGCGGTCACGATGAACGGCACTTCCGTTCCATCCGTGAACTTCACCAGGAGCGGCAGCCGGTCTTCCGGCGCGAGGTTCTGGAGCGGCACCAGGAGCACCGACCTGCCACCGATGACAGGAGGCTCGAACCGCCCCTCCCACCCCAGGAGCTTCGTCCCCTGTGGGTCACAGGTCTTCTCGAAGCGAAGCACGGTCGCCACCTGGCCGGTGACGTACACCTGGGACGCAGTGTCGTTCGGGTGGTCCGAAAGATAGATGTTTCGGACGACAGCTTCTGACTCCCTGGCCGCCGCAACGGACGACACCAGGAGAAGAAGCAAAGCATACCCGCCGGATAGGATTTTCCTCATGGCTGAAGAGGAACCTACCAGGAGGGGCTCAGCAGGGCCAACCTGAGGACGTCACACCGTGAGCGACCGGTTGTCACCGACAAGGTGCTCGTCGCCTCGATGAGGCGCCCTTCCCCTCTCCCACAAGGGAAGAGGGGAAGGAGCCCCGGACAGCCTCAGATGTCCAGGTTCTGCACATCCAGCGCGTTGCGCTCGATGAACTCACGGCGCGGCTCCACCGCCTCGCCCATCAGCAGCGAGAAGATTTCGTCGCTCTCCACCGCGTCCTCCACCCGCACCTGAAGCAGCGTGCGTGTGGTCGGGTTCATGGTGGTGTCCCAGAGCTGCTCGGGGTTCATCTCGCCCAGACCCTTGTAGCGCTGCAGGCCCAGCCCCTTCTGCGCGTCCTTGCGGACCACGGCCAGCACCTCCTGCACCGTGAAGGCCGTCACCTCACCCGCCTCCACCCGCACCTTGTACGGCGCCTTGCCCAGCGCGCCGAAGGCGTCTCGCAGCGCCGCCAGCTCCACGTACTCCGGAGACGACAGGAAGGCGTGGTCCAGCACCGTCTCGCGCATGGCGCCGTTCACGTCCGTGCGGAACACCAGCTTCTTCGTGTGGTGCTCCGGGTCCTGCACCAGGTCGTGCTTCACCCGGCCCAGCACGTCCGGCATCCGGCGCTCGAAGTAGGCGTAGACGTCCTTCACCACCGTCTCCATCGCCGCCTCGTCCGCCAGCGTGTCCGCCGTCGTCCGCGTCGCCTGCACCAGCGCGTCCACCACCCGCGCGTCACGGCGCTTCGCCTGCTTCTCCAGGCGCTCCTCGTACGTAATCACCTTCTCCAGGAGCGCCTTCAGCTCCCCGCCGCCCAGCTCGCCCGCGGGCGTCAGCACCCGCGAGTGCTCCGAGGCCGCCTTGAGCAGGTACTCGTTCAGCGCGCGCTCGTCCTTGACGTACAGGTCCTTCTTGTTGCGCGTGACCTTATAGAGCGGCGGCTGCGCGATGTAGAGGTACCCCTTCTGGAGCAGCTCCGGCATCTGGCGGAAGAAGAACGTGAGCAGCAGCGTGCGGATGTGGCTGCCGTCCACGTCTGCGTCCGTCATCAGGATGATGCGGTGGTAGCGCGCCTTCTCCGGGTCGTAGTCCTCGGCGCCGATGCCCGTGCCCAGGGCCGTAATCAGCGTCACGATTTCGGCGCTCGTCAGCATCTTCTCGAAGCGCGCCTTCTCGACGTTCAGGATCTTGCCGCGCAACGGGAGGATGGCCTGGTTGCGCCTGTCGCGCCCCTGCTTCGCCGAGCCACCTGCGGAGTCACCCTCGACGATGTAGAGCTCGCTCTCGTGCGGGTCCTTGCTCTGGCAGTCCGCGAGCTTGCCCGGCAGGCCTCCGCCGTCCAGCACGCCCTTGCGGCGCACCGTCTCACGCGCCTTGCGCGCGGCGATGCGGGCCCGGCAGGCGTCGCCAATCTTCGCGACGACCTTCTTGGCCACCATGGGCGTCTCTTCGAGGAAGGTGGCGAGCTGGTCGTTCACCATCTGCTCGACCAGGCCCTTCACCTCGCTGTTGCCCAGCTTCGTCTTCGTCTGCCCCTCGAACTGCGGGTTGGGCAGCTTGACGGAGATGACCGCGGACAGGCCCTCGCGGGCGTCCTCACCCGTGGGCGTCTCCTTCAGGTCCTTCCACTGGCCGCCCTTCTCCGCGTAGCTGTTCAGCGTGCGCGTGAGCGCCGCCTTGAAGCCGGACAGGTGGCTGCCACCCTCGTGGGTGTTGATGTTGTTGGCGAAGGTGAAGATGCGCTCGTCGTAGCCGTCGTTCCACTGCATCGCGATGTCGAGCGTGACGCCCTCGCGCTCCGTGGAGAACGAAATCGGCTTGTCGTGCAGCACCTCCTTCGACTTGTTGAGGTGCTCCACGAACGAGGCGATGCCGCCTTCGAACTTGAAGTCGTGCTCCTTGTTCGTGCGCTCGTCGCGGATGGTGATGTGCAGGCCGGCGTTGAGGAACGCCAGCTCGCGCAGCCGCTGGCTGAGCGTCTCGAAGTTGAAGTCGCTCGTCTCCATCACCGTGGCGTCCGGCTTGAAGGCGATGTGCGTGCCGCGCTTGTCCGTGGTGCCCACTTCCTGCGGCGGGGTGACGGGGATGCCCTGCGCGTAGGCCTGCTCGAACACCTTGCCGTTGCGCTGGACGCGGACCTTGAACCACTCGGAGAGGAAGTTGACGCAGGTGACGCCCACGCCGTGCAGACCGCCGGAGACCTTGTAGGCCCCGTTGCCGAACTTGCTGCCGGCATGCAGCTCGGTGAGCACGACTTCCAGCGTGTCCTTGCCGGGGAACTTCGGGTGCGGGCCCACGGGAATGCCGCGGCCGTTGTCCTGGACGCTCAGCGAGCCATCCACGTGGATGACGACGTCGATGTCCGTGCAGTGGCCCGCGAGCGCCTCGTCCACCGCGTTGTCCACGACCTCGTAGACGAGCTTGTGGAGCCCGTAGGTCATGGTGTCGCCGATGTACATGCCGGGGCGCTTCCGGACCGCCTCGCGGCCCTCGAGCTTGGTGATGCTGTCCGTCCCATACTCCACGGGCGGCGGGGCAACCGCTGCGCCGGTAGCGGGGGTCTTTTCCATGTGAAGCTGTCCTTGGAAAAAGGAGCCTTGCAACAGGCTTGTGCCTACCACTTCAGGCCCCACCGGACAAGGCCGGCGAGGCGTTGCAAGACTGCGTAAATACTCAAGAAATTCGCTCGGCCGCCCCCTCGGACGGCCGACCCCGGAAAGCCGGGTCTCAGGCGTCGAAACGCGGCGGTGGAAGTCGCTCCTCCAGCGCGGCGATCAACTCATCAAAAACAGCCCGGCGGGCGAAGAGATGCCGGGTGACGAGCACCCTTCCCTCTTCCTTGAGGAACAGCCCGAGCACGCTCCCCCTCCGGCCGAGCCGGCGCACGGAATCAATCTGGCCCCAGTGCAAATCGAGCTCGTTCTTGCTGAAGGGCCGGGCCACGCGGACGCCCCGGGCATCCACCGTGACACCCCAGCCGGCGCGGGGCCGGAGCCGGTGGAAGGACACGAGGAAGGCCAGCATCAGCCCCGCCGAGACACCGGCGCGGGCCATGGCCTGGAGGCCGCCACCTTCCCGGGCATCGGCCATGGCCCAGGCGGCGAGCACCGCCAGCACACAGGCTCCCAGGAAGAGGCCGATGCGCGTGGCGCGAGGGTCGAAAGCATAGAAGCGCGGGCTGCTCATGTGCGTGCCTCCCACCCTACCCGCAGTGGGACGCCCGCGCGCGCTTTTGCGTACGCTCCGCCGCGTCCATGACGAATGCCGAACTGACCGCGCGCCTGCGTGCCCAAGTCATCGCCTTCCGGCACCTCCAGCGGGAGCGGGGCGTGCTGCGCCACGCGGCCCTGCCGGGCGGCGTGGACGCCTTCTGCATGCCCGCCCACCCCCGGGAGCTGCACTTCCAGCAGGCCTACTTCACCGACGCCGGGGCGCTGGCCTCGGCCCTGCCCGCGCTGGAGGACTTCTTCCGGGGCCAGGGCGTGCCCGCGTGGCGCGTGGTGGTGCTGCCCGGGGACGCCGAGGGCGGACGGGTGCTGGGCGGCGCCGGCTACCGCCCCGACGAGCACCTCACGGACGCCATGGGGCTGATGCTGGACGAGGTGCCGGACGTGGCCCCCGGCCTCCCCCTGGAGGCCCCGGACATGCAGGACGACCTGGTGGCCCTCAACGTCGCCGTCTGGGGCAGGTGGGGCGACGTGCTGGAGGCGTGGAACGGGCCGCCCCGGCTGCCCGTGCACCACGCTGGCTGGCGCGCGAGGCGGGCGGGCCGCTGG
>JBKGHK010000317.1:0-11058 GCA_046520375.1 Pyxidicoccus sp. 3LFB2 | reverse complement strand
TGGACGCGCCGAGCTGCGACTCGGAGACGCGCGACAGCGCGAGGTTGCCGAACGGCGGCATGGCCGTGGAGCCCGGCGCCTCGGCGATGGTGGCGGCCGTGGGCGCCTCCACCCGGTACGGCGCGCGCGGCACGTGGAAGACGCGGATCTTCCCGGGGATGCCCTTCAGCTCGAAGGCGCCCACCTCCTTCGAGGGGACCTCGGCCTTGTTCATCGCCAGATAGACGGCCTCGGTGAAGTACACCTCGCCGGCCTCGGCGATGCCCTCCACCCGGGCGGCGATGTTCACCGGCTCACCGAAGATGTCGTTGGACTCCAGCCGCACCTCGCCCACGTTGATGGCCACCCGGACGTGGAGCTGGTCGGCCTCCTCGGTGGAGCGGTTGTGGTGCCACAGCCGGTCCTGGATGGCGATGCCGCTGAGCACCGCCTGCGTGGGCGACTCGAAGGTGACGAGGAAGGCGTCGCCGATGGACTTGATGATGCGGCCGCCAAACGCCTTGAAGAGGGGCGCCAGCAGGGCATGGTGGACCTGCAGCAGGCGCTGGTTCTCCTCCAGCGTCTGCCGGCTGGTCCGCTCGGTGAAGCCCTTGATGTCGGTGAAGACGATGGCGAGGTTGGCGGTCTTCAAAGCCGGCGCAGTGTACGTGCCACCGCCCGGGGTGCAATCGCCACGAGCTTGCGATTGCCCGCCCGCTGTCAGCGACGCGAAGGCTTCAGCTCCCGCATGCGCCGCTTCTGTTGCGGCTCCATCGACTTGCGGACTTTCTGCGCGAGCTGTGGCCGCTCCGTCCGCTCGTAGAACTCGGCCAGGCGCCGGAGCACCAGGGGGCTGGTCGGCTGCAGGCTCCTCGCCGCCAATAGCTCCGTCTCGGCATCCAGCAGGCGCTCCTGCTTCTCCAGCACCTCCGACAGCTGCAGGCGCACCTGCACCCACTCCGGCTTGGCGCGGGCGAGATAGCGGTAGTGGAGCTCCGACTTGAGCCAGTCCCCGAGCGAGGCCCACAGGCCTCCGAGGCGGAAGCGCGCGTCCTCGTAGGAGGACCGGTACTGCACGGCCTGCTCGTACGCCCGCACGGCCTGCATCCGGTCGCCCCGCTCCTCCCACAACAAGCCGCGCAAGTACCAGGCGCGGGGGTTATTCGGTGCCACCCCAGTGACGGCGTCCAGGTGGGCTTCGGCCTGCTCCAGGGCGCCGCCCATCTTCAGCAGGAGGCGGGCAGCCTCCAGCCGGGGCAGCTCCCACGTGGGCCGGCTCCGGACCAGGGCCTCCATGGCGGCGAGTGCGCCCGCGTCGTCCCCGGCTGCTTCCAGGGCCAGGGCGTCCGGGAGGGAAACCGGGGCCGGCGGGGCCGCCTGGACAGGGGTTGCCGTCAGGGTGGACGGCTCCGCCGCGTCTGTCGCGCCCGCCACCAGCGTCGCCATGAGGAGCCACTTCATGCGCGGCTGATAACAGAGCCAGGTCGGGCTCCTCAATAGATCCTCTTGACGGCCGAGCGGCCGCGCATGAAACCCATGACCGTGCAGATATCTCAAAGGACGCTCGAAGACCTCGGCTTCTCGGAAGTCCTCCGTGCGCTGACCCAGCGCTGTCGGACCGAGCCCGGAAGGGAACGGGTGCTTGCCCGCCCCTTCCTCGACACCGCCGAGCAGGTGGCCGAGGCCCTCGCCCTCGTCACCGAGGCCCGCTCCCTCTCCCAGGAGCAGTTCTCCCTGCCCCTGGGCGGCGTGGTGGACCTGCGCGTCGCCATCGGCCACGCGGCCAAGGGCGGCATGCTGGAGCCCCGCCAGCTCATCGACTCGGCGCAGCTCCTGTTCGCCTTCGTCCGCACCCGTGAGGCGCTGGACGAGCGCAAGGAGCGCGTGCCCCGGCTGATGGAGATTGCCCGCCGGCTGCCCATGCTGGAGTCCATGGCCCGGCGCATCGACCAGTGCTTCGAGCCGGATGGTGAGATTTCGGACAGGGCCAGCCCGGAGCTGCGCGAGGCCCGGGACAGGGCGCGCGGCCTGCACCGGCGCATCAAGTCGCGGCTGGACGAGCTGCTCCACGACGAGAGCTTCCTGCCCAAGCTGCGCGAGAACTACTACACCATCCGCAACGGACGGTACGTGGTGCCGGTGGTGTCCAACTACCGCTCCGAGGTGGACGGCATCGTCCACAACGCCAGCCAGACGGGCCAGACGCTCTTCATGGAGCCTCAGGCCATGGTGGGGCTGGGCAACGACCTCGCCATCGCCCAGTCGGTGGTGGCGGAGGAGGAGCGGAAGGTGCTCCAGGAGCTGAGCGACCTGCTCGGCGGCGAGTCGGACCGCATCCTGGAGGGCCTGTCGGCGGTGGCCGAGCTGGACGAGGTGGAGGCCGTCGCCGTCCTCTCCGCGGACCTGGACGCCAGCACGCCCGCCTTCGACGGGGTGAAGGACCTGGAGCTGCGGATGCTGCGCCACCCGCGCCTGGTGCTCCGGGGCACGGAGGTGGTGGCCAACGACGTGACGCTCACCGGCGAGGCGCGGGCGCTGGTGGTCTCCGGCCCCAACGCGGGCGGCAAGACGGTGACGCTGACGGGCGTGGGCCTGTGCGCGCTGATGCTCCGCGCCGGCCTGCCCATTCCGGTGGCGCAGGGCTCGCGGATGCCGCTGTACCGCTCCGTGCACTCCACCGTGGGCGACGCGCAGGACCTGTCCCAGGGCCTGTCCTCGTTCAGCGCGCACGTGACGATGTTGCGCGACATCATCGCCGCGGCCAGCGAGGGCTCGGTGGTGATGATTGACGAAATCGCCGCGGACACCGACCCGCGCGAGGGCGCGGCCATCGCCATCGCCGTGCTGGAGGAGCTGATGGCCAAGGGCGTGGTGGTGCTCGTCACCACCCACCTGGAAGAGCTCAAGGCCCTGGCCCACATGGACCCGCGCTTCCTCAATGCGCGCGTGGGCTTCGACTCGAAGCGGATGTCGCCCACGTATCGCCTGCAGATGGGCGCGTCGGGTCAGTCCTCGGCGATTGAGATGGCGGCCCGGGTGGGCCTGCCCCAGAAGGTCTGCGAGCGCGCGCGGGAGCTGTCGTTGAACGCGGGCGGTCCCCTGTCCAAGGCGCTGGCGGCGGCCGAGGAGGAGCGGCGCAAGCTCCTCGAGGAGCTGGAGCGGGCGCGCGTGGCGGCGAAGGAAGCCGAGGAGCTCCGGGCGGACCTGGAGAAGCAGAAGCAGCAGTTCGAGCGGGAGCGCCGCGCGCGGATGATGCAGTTCAACGAGGACGTGCACGCCGCGAGCGAGCACGCCGCCGCCGAGGTGCGCGAGCTGCTGGCGAAGCTGAGGACCCAGCAGAACGAGAAGGCGCTGTCGGAAGCGCGCCTGCAGCTGCAGCAGCGCGCGGAGGATGCGCAGAAGCGCGCGCTGGCGGCGAAGGCGGAGCTGTTCCAGGTGGAGGCCCCGGGGCCGGCGAACCTGAAGGTGGGCGCCTGGGTCCACCACTCCGGGCTGGCCCGGGACGTGGAGATCCTGGAGCTGACCGACTCGCACGCGGTGGTGTCCGCGGGGGGCGCGCTGAAGATGCGGGTGCCCACCTCGGAGCTGTCGGGCTCGCGCACGCGCAAGCCGCAGCAGCAGAAGTTCCCCGAGCGGCAGAAGCAGGAGGCGGCCCTGAAGCGCGCGGCCTCGGCGGCGCCCTCGGAGGTGGAGGCGACGAACTTCCGCTGCGACGTGCGCGGCATGCGCTCGGACGACGCGCTGAAGGAGCTGGAGTCCTTCCTGGACGGGGGCATGCGCAGCGGTGAAGAGGCCGCGCTCATCATCCACGGCCACGGCACGGGGGCGCTGAAGCAGGCCATCCGTGACTACCTGGCCGCCTCGCCGTACATCCGCATGTTCCGCCCGGGCGAGAGCCACGAGGGCGGCGACGGCGTGACGGTGGTGTCCCTGCGGGCGTAGGCGGCACAGCCCACGGGGTCGAGTCCCGTCGGGGACAACCTGGGAAGCCCAGCACTCCCGAAGGAGGTGCTGGGCTTTTGCCAGCAGCCCGGCGCCCCGCTCAGTCCAGCTTCACGTGCTGCTCCAGCCGCTCACGCGGCGTCAGCTCGCGGTTGGCCACCTCGAGGTCGAAGTCGAAGGTGACGTGTTCAATCCGCCCCGTGAAGGCGAAGGGCATGAGATGCCGGTAGGCCTTGCTGACGGGGGCACGGTTGTCCATGCCGACATCCAGCCCCTCCGTGCTGAAGCGTCCCCGGCACTGTCTGGGGATGCGCACCTGCCCCACGTTCTCTCCGTTGATGAACAGCCGCACCGTCGCGGGGCCGCCCAGCTCTTCCGTCTCGTTGAGGAACACGGCCCGCAGCTCCACGCGGCCCGTGGGCACCTCGATGGAGGACACCGCCTCGTGCCGCTCCACGTCGAAGAAGTTGTAGTGGTACACCAGCCGGCGGTCCTTCACGTAGAGCGACCAGCCGCCCACGTCTCCTCCCAGGCAGACCAGCACCCCCTCCGCGCCGCCCTCGGGAACCTCCGCCCCCACGGTGATGGTGTGGGTCACGTTGTTCAGCTTGGGCGCGCTGCCCTCCGGGAGGAAGGTCATCCCTGGATAGAACGTGACGCGCTTGCGCCCGTAGAACCAGCTCGGCCGAAGCGTGACGTCCGCGCGCTCGATGAACCGGTCATCCAGGGGCAGGACGTTGTACTTCGCCGCCTCCACCATGAAGAGGTCCTGCAGCTCGCGCAGCTTGTCCGGGTGCCGGTCCGCCAGGTCGTCCGCCTGGCTGAAGTCGCTCCGGAGGTCGTAGAGCTCCCAGCGGTCCTCGGCGAAGTCCTTCGTGCCGACGTTGTGCCAGGGCAGCCGCCCATGGCGGCAGGAGGCCATCCAGCCGTCGTGGTACAGCGCCCGGTTGCCGAACATCTCGAAGTACTGGGTGAGGCGCGTGCCTGGCGCGTCCGCGGCCTCCGCGTCGAAGGTGTAGGCCAGGCTCACGCCTTCGATGGGCTTCTGGGGCACGCCGTTCACCTGGGCGGGCTCGCTGATGCCCACCACCTCCAGGACGGTGGGGAGGATGTCGATGGCGTGGTGGAACTGGAAGCGCGTGCCCCCCGCGTCCGTGATCTGCTTCGGCCACGAGACGATCATCGGGTTGCGCGTGCCACCGAAGTGCGAGGCCACCTGCTTGGTCCACTGGAACGGCGTGTCGCCCGCCCAGGCCCAGCCCACCGGGTAGTGAGGCGACGTGCCTGGCAGCCCGATCTCGTCGATGCGGGTGAGGGCCTGCTTGACGTCGGGTTGGTAGCCGCCCAGGGTCAGCATCTCGTTGAGGGTGCCCGTCAGCGTGCCCTCGGCGCTCGAGCCGTTGTCTCCGATGACGTAGAGGACGAGGGTGTTCTCCAGCTGCCCCAGGTCATCCAGCGCCTGGACCACCCTGCCCACCTCGTAGTCCGCGTGGGAGAGGAAGTCCGCGTAGTTCTCCATCATCCGCGCGAAGAGCCGCTGCTGGTCCGCGTCGAACGAGTCCCAGGCGGGAATCTCCTCGGGGCGCTCGGTGAGCTTCGTGCCCGGTGGAATGACGCCCAGCTCGAGCTGCCGCTGGTGCACCTCGCGGCGGTACGCATCCCAGCCCATGTCGAACTTCCCCTTGTGGCGCCCCCGCCAGTCGAGCGGCGGCTGGTGCGGCGCGTGGGCGGCGCCGGGCGAGAAGTAGAGGAACAGCGGGCGCTGGGGCGCAATCGACTTCTGCTGGCGCATCCACCCGATGCAGTCGTCGGCCAGGTCCCGGGTGAGCTGGTAGCCCTCCTCCGGCTTGCGGTCGGCCTCCACCGGCTGGGTGCCCCGGTAGAGTGAAGGGTAGAACTGGTCCGTCTCACCGGCGATGAAGCCATAGAAGTAGTCGAAGCCCCGCTGGGTGGGCCAGTTGTCGAAGGGGCCGGACGCGCTCGTCTGGTTGTCGGGGACGTTGTGGTTCTTTCCCCACCAGCCGCAGCCATAGCCATTCTCGTGCAGCAGCTCGGCGATGGTGGCGGTGCTCCTGGGGATGATGCCGGTGTAGCCGGGGAAGCCCGTGGCCAGCTCGCCGATGTTGCCGGAAGAGGCGCTGTGGTGGTTGCGGCCCGTGAGCAGCGCCGCGCGCGTGGGCGAGCACAGCGCGGTGGTGTGGAACTGGCAGTACTTGAGCCCGCCGCGAGCGAGGCGCTCGGCCACGGGCATCTCCACCCGCCCGCCAAAGGCGCTCGACCAGCCGTAGCCCACGTCGTCCAGCAGGACGATGAGCACGTTGGGCGCGCCCTCCGGGGCCTCGGGCGGGAGCGGGAAGTCCGGCTTCGAGTCCTTGTACGTGAGGCCGATCTTCACCTTCGGGTAGCGGTACTCCGGCCTCGGGTAGGCGTTTCGGTCAACCTTCCTGGGGAACCTGGGCTTCCTGGCCATTGCACGAACCTCACGGTGTCCCGCTGCTCGCGAGACCTATGCGAGAAGCTGCGGACCCGGCCCGTGCACCACAAGACAGACACCCAGGGGCTCCGGGCCTCCGCCCCCCTGCCCTCCCCCGCCTTCAAGGAGGGGCGGTCAGCCGCCCATGCGTGAGGTGGCCAACGCGGGGTGCATCCCCCGGGCGGCTCCACCGTGGCGCAGCCAGTCCGCAACTTCATGACTTCCAATCCCTTCACCCTGGGCCCAGTCATGCCACTCAAAGAATACGAGCCGGGAACCGCTTTCAATGGAGTCGTCGGCAGGACGTTCGAGGAGTCCCATCCCTCCTGGCCGAGCCCGCAGCGCGCCAGGCCCGGGGCGGCCAACGTCGTGTTCATCGTCCTGGACGACACCGGCTTCGGACACCTGGGGTGCTACGGCTCGCCCATCCGCACGCCGAACCTGGACCGGCTCGCGGCGGGGGGCCTCCGGTACAACAACATGCACACCACCGCGCTGTGCTCGCCCAGCCGCTCCTGCATGCTGACGGGCCGCAACCACCACTCCAACGCCATGGCGTGCATCACCGAGGGGGCCACCGGCTACCCAGGCTCCAACGGTGTCATCCCCTTCGAGAACGGCTTCCTGTCCGAGATGCTCCTGTCACACGGCTACAACACCTTCGCCGTGGGCAAGTGGCACCTGACTCCCGCCGAGCAGGTGAGCGCCGCCGGGCCGTATGACCGGTGGCCGCTGGGACGGGGCTTCGAGCGCTACTACGGCTTCCTCGGTGGAGACACCCACCAGTACTACCCGGACCTCATCCACGACAACCACCAGGTGAGGCCGCCGAAGACTCCGGAGGAGGGCTACCACCTCACCGAGGACCTGGTGGACCGCGCCATCGGGTTCATCGCGGACTCCCACCAGGTGGCGCCCGACAAGCCCTTCTTCATGTACTTCTGCACGGGTGCGATGCACGCCCCCCACCATGTTCCCCGGGAGTGGGCCGACCGCTACAAGGGACAGTTCGATGACGGCTGGGATGCCTACCGCGAGAAGGTCTTCCAGCAGCAGAAGAAGCTGGGGCTGGTGCCGCCGGGCACCCGCCTGTCTCCGAGGGACCCGGATGTCCAGGCGTGGAGCGGGCTGTCCGCCGACGAGCGCCGGCTCTACGCACGGATGATGGAGGTGTTCGCGGGGTTCCTCGAGCACACCGACCATCACATTGGACGGCTCATCCAGTTCCTGGAGACGACGGGCCAGCTCGAGAACACGCTCATCATGGTCGTCAGCGACAATGGAGCCAGCGCCGAGGGAGGCCCGCACGGGTCGGTCAACGAGAACCTGTTCTTCAACAATGCGCCCGAGCGGCTGGAAGACAACCTCAAGGCCATCGATGAGCTGGGCGGGCCCAAGTACTTCAATCACTATCCCTGGGGCTGGGCCTGGGCGGGCAATACCCCCTTCCGCCGCTGGAAGCGCGAGACGTACCGGGGCGGGACCAGCGACCCCTTCATCGTCCACTGGCCCAAGGGCATCAAGGCCCGGGGCGAGCTCCGCGACCAGTACGCACACGTGATTGACATGGTGCCCACCGTGCTGGAGTGCCTGGCGCTGGAGCCGCCGAAGCAGGTCCGCGGTGTGACGCAGTCACCCCTCCAGGGCCTCTCGTTCGCCCGGAGCTTCAACGACGCGAAGGCGGAGAGCCTGCACCGCACGCAGTACTTCGAGATGTTCGCCCACCGGTCCATCTACCACGATGGCTGGCGCGCCGTCTGCCCGGTGCCCGGGCCGTCCTTCGCAGAGGCCGGCATGGGCTTCGGTGAGCTGATCGTCACCGAGGAGAAGCTGCGCGAGCTGGATGCGCACGGCTGGGAGCTGTATCACGTGGCCGAGGACTTCTCCGAGACGAACAACGTCGCGGAGAGCCACCGCGACAAGCTCATCGAGATGATTGCGCTCTGGTACGTGGAGGCCGGCAAGTACAACGTGCTGCCCCTGGACAGCCGCGGCGCCAACCGTCTGGTCGAGGAGCGTCCGCAGCTCACCAAGGGCCTGCAGCGCTATGTCTTCTATCCCGGCACTTCGACGGTCGCGAACAAGATTGCGCCCCACCTGCTCAACCGGCCGCACAGCATCACCGCCACGGTGGAGCTCCAGAACGGAGCCGAGGGCGTCCTCGTGGCACAAGGGGGAACGTCCGGGGGGTACGCGCTCTACGTGAAGGACCACCGGCTGCACTACACCTACAACTACCTGGGCATGCAGCAGCACCACGTGGCCTCGGATGTGACGATTCCCGAGGGCCGCCACGAGCTCCGCTTCGAGTTCGAGCCCACGGGCGAGCCGGATATCCGCCACGGCAAGGGCTCGCCGGGGCGGGCGCAGCTCTACATCGACCGCCAGCTGGCCGGGCAGATCCTGCTGCCGGTGACCATTCCGCTCGACATCGGCATCACCGAGGGCCTCACATGCGGCCGTGATGAAGGGGCTTCCGTGACGGAGGACTACCAGACGCCCTTCGCCTTCAGCGGGAAGCTGGAGCAGGTGGTGGTCGATGTGTCTGGCGACATCATCGAGGACAAGGCCGCCGAGATGCGGGGCATCATGGCCCGCCAATGACCGGCGAGCCTGTGCGCCTGCCAGGAGCGGCTTGACCGGGTTGGGGGCTTCTATCGCCCTGCCCACGGGTTCGAATCCCGTCGGGGACACTGAAACCGGGGCCGGAAGCCGCGGGTGAAACCGCGGTTTCCGGCCGTCGCCGCTCCGGCTGGCGCAGGCGCAGGTGTGGCATCAGCTCGAGCTGAAGAACGAGACGAAGTCTCCGTGGACCACGGGCCCGGCGCTGGTGATGCGAGGAGTCCGAGCTGGAGCGCAACGGCGCGCGCTCGATTTTCGGGCAGGACGACCACGGCTTAGAGTCTGGCCGTCCATGTCTTCGTACCCACTGCCCGACGCGCCACCCGAGAACAACCGAGCCACCTTCGCCGATGTGCCGTCCGAGGACGTCGAGCGGGCGCGGGCCCTGCTCGCGAGCGTCCCGAGAGCGCCGCGCGTGCCCTCGAAGGAGGCCCGGCGCCTGGTGCTCGCCTTCGCGGGCCCCCAGCGCGTCATGCTCTACGGCTGCCTCTTCTTCCTGGTTGCTGGTGGGCTCATGTGTGCCTTCCTCGAGTCCCATCTTGCCGTGGGGGACCTGCTGCTGGACCTGCACTCCTTCGAAGTCCCCGGCGTCGTCGACTCCGTCGACCTGGCGACGCGCAATCGCAAGCCCCGTCATCCCGTGTACTGCGCGCGCTTCCACTCGGAGGACGGCACGGTGGTGGGGCGCAGCTGCGAGCGGAGCGGCCGCTTTCAGCCCGGCCAGCGCGTGGTCCTCGAGCAGCGCGGAGACCAGGCCCGTATCCGCGGCACCACCCTCAATTACCTCGGGCGCATGGGAGCGCTCTCGCTGGTGTTCCCTCTCGCGGGCGCCCTGGGCCTGTTGTTCGTCATGCGGGCCAACCACCGTGAGTCTCGCGCGGCCCGCGTGGGCATCCCGATTCTCGCGCGGGTGACGTACTTCGGCTACGGAAAGCCGGTGCGCAAGGAGGGGCCTCCGCCCACGGAGCTGCGCTGGAGCTTCATCGTGCGCGGCGAGCGGTATGAGGGCCTTCTCTCCCTCGACAGCGCGTCCGATTTCGACTTCCTCCCCGGCCGCGACGTCATCGTCGTGCTCTACGACCCGGCGGCGCCGGGCATCAACACCGTCTACGTGCCCTAGCGTGTTCCGGGCGGCACGACCCGCCCCCGCCCTTGGCTAGAGCAGCTTCGCCATGATTTCGCGCTCGCGCTGCTCGAGATTGATCGAGGCGACCGTCCAGTCGATGAGCTCGTCGGCGACCGACGCGTCGAACCCGAAGGCGCTGGCGCGCGCATAAGAGGGATGGGGGCCCTGTTCTGTCGTTGGCATGCAGGTGCGTATTGGCGTGCAGGGAGAAAACCTCCAGCAAGGCGCATCGCGGCTGCTTGTTGGGAGGGGGCCGGACGTCCACCTCCGTCCAGCGCAGCCGTTGCTGCAGGGAGTGCGCCTGGTACGCCTGCAGCGCGTCCTCAGGCCCTTGCGCGGGCAGGGCCCTTCTTTTCTCCAGCAGGCGCAGCACCCGGTGACGCACCACCCTCAGCAGCCGTTCCACTTCACCTTGCGTGGGCGGCGGCAACGCCTCGAAGCGCACGCCGCCCTCCCCCCTTCCGGCACCAGCGCATGTTGGTGAGAGTCCCCCAGAGCACTCAATCGATCGTCGCAACAGCTGACGCGAGTACTTCGGCAGGCGTTCGCCATGCAAGCGTTTGACGCGGGCCCCGTCGTCAGGGACTTCAACTCCGACGAGGTGCGGGACCTTGCCACCCTGGGCAACGGTATGTCGGTGATGCGGGGCCGCGCCCCTATGGAGCACTGAGGGCGGAGTGGGCCCTCCCCGGCGCGAGGACTGCCTCGGCCCCGGTGCGCAGGGCGCGGTGGCTCACCGAGTCTCCCTGCGCGCCCGTAGCCCGCGCCGCCTCGGCCAGCGCCTGGGCCCGCTCCGGCTCCCTCGCCGGCGGCCCGAGCACCCGTGCCAGGGTGAGCCGGGGCGCGGCCCGAGCGCCAGCCGTGTACCCGGGGAAGCGCTCCCCGGGATGGCCAGGGCCCTGGCTCCGGGCCCTCG
>JBKGHK010000316.1:0-11086 GCA_046520375.1 Pyxidicoccus sp. 3LFB2 | reverse complement strand
CTCGGGGCACGCCCAGGCGCCGTCGTGGCGTCCACGGGCTCGCTGGGCCTGTCCAACAGCGGTGACACGGTGACGCTGAAGAACGCGTCCGGCACCACGGTGGACACCGCCACGGTGGGCTCGGGGCTCAGCGGCACGGACGGCGTGTCCGCCAACCGGAGCCCGGATGCCACCGCGGGCGGCACCTTCGTGCTGCACACGGGCGTGTCCGGCCTGACGTCGTCCCCGGGCCGGCGCGCTGGCGGCTCGGCGTTCTGAGGCGCTGAAAAGCACCGCGGCCCCGCTTTCCGGTGAGGACCGGAGGGCGGGGCGTGGCGCGTCAGCAGCCGCGTCGCTCAGTGCGGGTCGTGAGGCGTGGGCCTCAGGGGCACATGCTCCCCCGTGGCCGCGGAGCGCACCGTGGGGAGGTCCCGGCCTCCATCGCCCGCACTGCCAGGGCCCGGGGTGGCCGGGTCTCCCGCGCGGGCGTTGGCGCGGCCGTAGTCGCGCTCCCAGATGCGCACCAGCGCGAGGAAGAAGGCGACGATGAGGGGCCCGAGCAGCAGGCCCACCGTGCCGAACGCGGCGAGGCCGCCGAGCAGGGCGAAGAAGACGATGGCCCCGTGCTGGTGCATGCCGCGCTTGGCCAGCAGCGGCTTGACGACGTTGTCCACCAGGCCCACCACCACGGTGCCCCAGATGGCGAGGAAGAGCGCCGCCCAGGGGTGACCGCTGAAGAACATCAGCGCCGCCGCGGCCAGCACGACGATGGCCGCGCCCACCGCGGGGATGAGGGCCAGGAAGAAGGCCACGCCCGCGAAGAACAGCGGGGCGGGCACCCGGGCGATGAGGAAGCCGACGAGGGCCGCCACCGCCTGCACACCCGCCGTGGCCACCGAGGACAGGAGCACCGCGCCGGACACGCTGCGGAACTCGCGCATGATTTCACGCGTCTGCCCGCGCCGGAGCGGCGACACGCTCTCAATCCAGTCCACCAGCTTCGCCCCGTCCGTGAAGAAGAAGAACAGGGCGATGAGCATCATGATGGTCTGGATGACCACCGAGCCGGTGGCCGCCACCGCCCCCGTCACCGCCTTGGCCGCGGTGCCGCCCTGGGTGGTGACCTGGTCCTGGATGGTCTGGTCCAGGTTCTCCTGCCCCACGGGCAGCCGCTTCATCAGGCCGTCGGCCGCGCTGCGCACCGGCCCGGGCAGCTTCTCCACCAGCCCGCTCACGCCTTCCTTCTGCACCGTCTGGCTGACGAACTGGGCCCCTTCCGTCACCTCCGTGACGATGAAGGCGGTGAGGCCGCCCAGGGGCAGCAGCAGGGCGAGGACGACGCCCGTGGTGAGGATGCCCGCGGAGATGTGCCCCCGGCCCCTCAGCCGGCGGGTGAGCCGCTTGTGCAGGCCGTAGAAGGTCGCCGCCAGCACGGCCGCCAGGAAGAATGCCTCGGCGAACGGGCGGATGACGAGCGCCAGCAGGACGATGGACAGCAGGATGAGGCCGGTGAACACACGGCGGGCTGTGACCTCGGATGCCATACCCGTCAAGGTAGGGACGCTCCAGCGGCGGGGCAGGGGAGCGCTCTACCCATGCCCGCCTGCCTGCCCTCCTGGCGAGAAGACTTGGGCCCGGGCGCCGGGCGGCTAGAGTGGGCGCGCCATGCCGTCCTTCGAAACCACTGAATTCACCCTCTGGCTGCTGCAGGCCCTCTGCACCGCCTTCCTCGCCATCCTCTTCCTCCAGTCCGGCCTGGATAAAGTCTTCGACTGGAAGGGCAACCTGGGCTGGCTCACCGGCCACTTCGCCAAGAGCCCCCTGCGGAGCACCGTGCCGCTGATGCTGGGCACCCTCACCCTGCTGGAGGTGGCGGCCGGCGCGCTGTGCGCGGCGGGGCTGGTGGCCCTGGTCGTCACCGGCGGCGCCACGCTGGCCTTCTGGGGGGCGCTGCTGTCCGCCGTCACCCTCATCGCCCTCTTCTTCGGCCAGCGCATGGCGAAGGAGTACGCGGGCGCCGCGGTGCTGGTGGCGTACTTCCTGCTGTCGCTGGTGGCCGTGTACGTCACCCGCCTGCGCTGACGGGAGCCTCAGAGCACCTTGCGCGGAGGCACCAGGGCGTTGGCGGACAGCAGGCCCGCCGCCAGCGCCACGGCGACCAGCAGCATGGAGAAGGCGGTGTCCACCCCGGCCACCACGTCCCGCTCCAGCAGCGAGGACAGGCTGCGGAAGCCGACGCTGCCGGGCACCAGCACCATGAGGCCGGGCAGCACGGTGGTGACGGAGGGCCGGTTGCGCAGCCGCGCCAGCGCGTTGCTGGCGATGCCCAGCAGCAGCGCCCCCACGAAGGCGCCCAGCTGCGCGCCCAACAGCAGCGCCCCCAGCCGTGAGCCCGCGAAGGCGAAGGTGCACGAGGCGGCAATCCACCCCCAGTCGCGAGGGCGCGCCCGGAAGAGCACCCCCACCGCCAGGGTGGCCAGGGCCAGCGCCACGCCCTGCGTCCACACCGGCAGCGCGGGGGCAGCGGCGTCAGGGGCGGCGGAGGCAGCACCACCGCCAGCCGGCTGCCCAGCGCCACGCCAAAGCCCAACTGCAGGAACACCAGCGCCGCGCGGTGAGGCGCGAGGTGCCGGAGATGAGGTGACGGGTGGCCAGCTCGTTGATGGCCACCGTCAGCGACAGGCCCGGGAGCAGGACGATGAGCCCCGCCAGCGTGGCCACCTGCACCGACAGGGGGCCGAGCAGGCTGGCGGCCAGCACCGCGAAGGCGGAGGAGAGGATGGCCGCCACCGGCTCCAGCACGTGCGCGGTGGTGGGCCGCCGCCGCGTCAGCTCGCCCAGCATGCCGATGACCAGGCTGCTCAGCGCCGCCACGCCTGCCTCGCGCAGGCCACCGCCGAAGAGCCGGCCCGCGGCGCCTCCCGCCAGCCCCCAGCAGAGCAGCTGGAGCGCGGGGCCGAAGCGGGGCGGGAGGGCGAGAATCTCCTCCACCTTGCGGGCGCCCTCGGCCGGGGTGAGCCGGTCCTGGATGACGTCATCGGCCAGCACGTCCAGCAGCGTCAGCCGCTCCAGGTCCACATCCCCCGGCTCCACGCGGATGAGGCTGGTGCGCAGCGCCTCCGGCGGGCCAAAGGACGCGAAGAGGGACGTGGGCGTGGAGAAGAAGCGGCCCTCCAGCCCCAGCCGCTCGGACACGCGGCGCATCAGCCCCTCCAGCCGGTGCGAGGGCGTGCCGTAGCGGTGCAGCGCCTCGGCCAGCCGCAGGGTGAAGGCCACGGCGGGGCCCGGTGGGGGTGGGGGCAGGGACGCGACGAGCTCGGGAGGGACGGCCACGGCGGCGCGACATGGCAGACCCCCCGGGCCCAGTCAAACGGAAGGGGAGCAACGGGCCGGTGACGGTCCGCTGCTCCCCTGTCAGGACTGCCTGTCTTCCGTGGCCGTGGCTCAGTGCACCTTCGTCACGTCATCCAGCGGCGGCAGCGGGGGGATTCGCGACGAGCCCGTCGGCGACGAGGCCAGGGCGTCCGCGCTGTCCTCGGTGCCCGCCACGCTCACCCCGGAGGTGGACGCGGCGCCGAGCCCGCCCGGGCTGCTGATGCTGCTGGCCCCGAAGCCCGTGTTGGTGGAGGCCGGCGTGGTCAGGTCCGACGTCGCGGAGACGCTGGAGGCGGAGTAGCCCTGGCGGCCCTCGTAGTCGGACGACTGCTCCTCGGAGCCCCCGAGCTTCTGGTTGAGCTGGTCGCCCAGCTGGGAGATGCCCTCCTCGGCGCGGCGCTTGGCCGGTTCAATGAGGCGGCGCTCCTTGTTGGACACGGGGATGAGCGTGGAGGCCAGCATGCCCAGGGCGATGCCGCCCAGCGCCAGCAGCATGGGCTGCTCGTCCACCGTGCGGTTGAACCAGTCCGTGGTGCGGTACTGCACCGCCTCACGCGAGGGGATGCGCTCACGCAGGTGCGAGGCCCGCTCCTTCATGTGGTCCATGGAGCCCGCGGCGCGCTCACGCACGTGGGAGGCCTTGCCCATGACGCGCTCCTTCACGTCGACGGCGCGCTCCTTCACGGAGTGAGCCGCGTCGGACGCGCGCTCCTTCACGTTGGAGGCCGTCTCGCTGGCGCGGGCCTTGAGGCCGCCGTTGGAGTCGTCCGTGTCGACGGAGCGGTCATAACCGACAGCGCCCGTGTCGTAGCTGGAGGCCACGCCCTGGTAGCCGACGGACGCGCCCTGATAGCCGCCCACGTCGCCATAGCTGGTGCCCGCGCCGTAGCCGATGTCGGTGCGCTCGGCGGTGGCATAGCGGTCCGAGTCGGAGTAGCCCACGTCGCGCCCGGCGCGCATGCCGTCGTAGCGCCAGCGGTCCTCCTCGCGCCACCGGTTGTCACGGTAGTCGTCGTACCGGTGCTCCTCGCGCCTGGTGAACGCCTTGCGCATCAGGGCCGACCCCACGCCGGCGCCGATAAGGGCACCGAGCAGGCTCCACCCCTTCGGGGTATCCGCACGTTCCTTCAACTCCGTGGTCCTCTGCATCACTGTCTCCTTGGCGTGTGTCGTGAAATCCGTGGCTCGGCCCAGGGCCGCATCCTTCATCTCCGTGGCCTTCTCCACGGCGGCGTCCTTGGCGTGCTGCTTGAGTTCGGCCGTCTTCTCGGTGGCGAACTCCTTCGCACGCACCTTCAGTTCTTCGGCCTTCTCATGGGCCATTGCCTTGAGGCGGTCCGGCTCGGCCTTGCGGGCCAGCTCGTCGGCCAGCTCGCTCAGGCGTGCCCGTGCATCTGCGATTTCATGGAGTGCGCGGTCCTGCTCGCCCATTGCCCATCCTCCTTGAGGGTTTGAATCGTCCGTTGAGGTCCATGGATACGCTTCAGTCTTCCGAGGCCCGCCCAGGCGACCGCGCCACCCACTGCCAGCAGCAGCACCGCCACGATGAGGGCCGATGCCCAGACCGGCATCAGCTCGGCCAGTGCGGCGACCAGGAACGCGACGAACGTCAGCGCTCCGAGGAACAGCACCAGACCGCCGCCCGCCAGCAGCCCCGCACCGGCGGACGCCTTCTTCGCTTCCGAGCGCAGCTCGGCGCGCGCCAGTGTCACCTCGGCGCGGACCAGGCGGCGTCCCTGCTCCATGAACTCGGAGAACAGCTCTCCGAAGCCACGGCCCCCGAAGGTGCCGTCGGAGCTGTAGTCCTGGCTGTCCGTGGAGACACCTGCTCCACGGACCCGGAATTCATCTCCGTCATTTCTTGGAATCGTTGGATCCATCCTCATGCCCCCCGTCAAACCTTGATGAACCGACCGAGCGCGAAGCCGACCACCGCGCAGCCCGCGAGGAACAGCCCGGGCCGCTGGCGCACCTGCGCCTGGGCATCCGCGAGGAGCTCCTCGGTGGTGCCGTTCTCCAGCCGGTCCGACGTCTTGCGCAGCAGCCCCACCGCGCCGGTGAGGAGCGGACGCGCCATGGCGGCCTCTTCGTTGTTGGCCACCGTCTCCAGCGTGGACACCAGCCCCTGGATGCCCTTGACGAGCTCACCCTTGCGGCTGTCCACCTGGGAGATGACGCGGCCCTTGGCCATGCCGCCCAGCTGCTTCACCTGCTCCTTGCCGGCCTGCGCGATGCCTCCCGCGGAGTGCTCGCCGTTGGAGATTCCCGAGGTGACCCCGGTACGCTGCGAGTAGTTGCTGCCCTGAACGTTCGACCCTTCCAGTACGCTGCCCATGCAGTCTCCTCCAGTGCGCTTGATGACCTGTCGAGAGGGGGCTGCCCGGCGCCTTCGTGCCCGCGCCCCGTTGTTCCTGAAGGTAGGCACGACGCGTCCAATGCCCGACGGAGCGAGAGCCTCGAAGGGAGGGCAGGCGGGTGAGGAAGCGCCGGGCTTCGAATGGGACTAAGGGACAGGAGGCAGGTGGATGGCACGCAGGCAGAAGACTCCCAAATGGCTGGAGGCGGCCCGGCGCCGGGGACCTGGAGATGTGCCTCCGGACGGGCGAGCGGACTGGCTGTCGAGGGCGCTGGGGCGAGCAGGCGTGCTGCCGCGCGCCGAGGCGGAGGTGGCCATTCGCGAGGGGCGCGTGGAGGTGGACGGGCGCGTGGAGCGCGAGCCGTTCGCGCCGGTGCGGCCCGGCATGGTGGTGCGGGTGGACGGGCAGGGATGCGAGCTGACGGCGCGCCTGCTGGCGCTGATGTTCCACAAGCCCGCGGGGCCGGTGGTGCATGGCTCGGACCCCGAAGGCGTGGGCACGGTGTTCGAGCGGCTGCGCGCGGTGCTGCCGGAGGACCTGCGGCGCTACGAGTGGCTCGCGGTGGGGCGGTTGGACCGGGACACCACCGGGCTGCTGCTGTTCACGAACGATGAGCGGCTGGTGCGGCACGGGACGTCACCGGAGACGCACCTGACGAAGCGGTATGTGGCGCGCGTGGAGGGACGTCCGGGGGAGGCGGCGCTGCAGGCGCTGCGGGACGGGCTGGTGCTGGAGGGACGGGCCCACGCGGCCCGCCGGGGCACGGCTGCGCGAGCCGGAGGTGGTGGAGCTCACGCTCACCGAGGGGCGGCATCACCAGGTGAAGCGGATGCTCGCGGCCGTGGGGCATCCGGTGATTGCGCTGCACCGCGAGGCCGTGGGCGGCGTGGTGCTGGACGTGGAGGCGCCGGGGGCGTGGCGGTTGCTGCGGGACGTGGAGGTGACGGAGGGGCTTGGGTTCCGCTGAGGGGGCCTCAGGCTTCTCGCCGTGCAACGGCTTCGATGCTCGCTCGGACCTGCTGCGCCAGGGGCAGGCTTCCAGGCAGCTCTCGCCCGAGCAGGCGCGGCACTCCCGTGGCCAGCACGGCGGAGTTGGTGAAGAAGCAGGCGCTGGCGTCCGCGAGACGCGCGAGCGGTACCGGGCGCTCCACCACCGGCAGTCCGTCCACGTGGCCGGATTGCAGGAGTACGTCGCGGATGACGCCCGGCAGGCACGGTGCATCCAGGGGCGGGGTGACGAGCGCGCCGTCCAGGTGGAAGAAGAGGTTGGCGGTGGGCAACTCGCAGACCTCGCTGGCCTCGTTGCACAGCAGGGGCAGTTGCTGCATCAGCGCGTACTGGCGGAAGTAGGAGAGGCCCTTGTGGTTCAGCGTGCGCTCTCCCCTCCGGTAGGCGCCTGGCTCCACTGTGTCCAGCGTGCGGCCTTCACTGCGGAGGCGCTCCGTGTCGGGGGAGGCAGGGCGGAAGGTGAGCAGCACGTGGCCGTCGCTCACGGACAGCTTGCCCACGCCGGTGAAGGCGGGCCCGAGCGCCGCATCCGTGTCCAAGCAGCGGCGGAGCGTGTCACGCAGCGTGGCTTCAGAGAGGTGCTCGGGTGGAGGAGCTCGGACGGCATCAGGGAAGGCCGAGAGACTGGCGCGGAGCCTTGCGAGGTGGCGTGCGAGGAACAGTGGTGCGCCCGCGTCGATGCGGAAGGTGGTGAAGAAGCCCGCGCCGAAGAAGAAGCCCTGCGCGAAGTCTTGCAGGCGCAGGTCCTCCCAGCGCCGCACGTCTCCGTCCACCGCCACCGTGGAGACCATTCAGCGCTCCTGCTCCATGAAGTTGGCGAGCAGCCGAGGGCCATGGGGCGTGAGGAAGGACTCGGGGTGGAACTGCACGCCCTCCAGTCTCGGCAGCTCCCGGTGCCGCATGCCCATGATGAGCCCGTCGTGCGAGGCCGTTACCTCCAGGCACTCCGGGAGGCCCTCCTGCGCCACCACCAGCGAGTGGTAACGCGCGGCGGTGAACGGCGCGGGCAGGCCCCGGAATACACCTTGGCCCGTGTGCTCCACCTCCGCCGTCTTGCCGTGCACGGGCACGGGAGCGCGCACCACCTTCGCGCCGAAGACCTGTCCCAGGCACTGGTGCCCGAGGCACACGCCCAGCAGCGGCACCTTCCCGCCGAAGGCCCGGATGACGTCCAGGGACACGCCCGCCTCGGCCGGAGTGCAGGGGCCGGGGGAGATGACGATGTGGTCCGGCCGCAGTGCCTCCACCTGCGCCACGGTGATGGCGTCGTTGCGCACCACCTTCAGCTCCGCCCCTAGCACGCCGAGCGCCTGCACGAGGTTGAAGGTGAAGGAGTCGAAGTTGTCGATGAGGAGGATCATCCCTGCCTCCCACAGGCCGACAGCGCGAGGAGCTGGGAGCGCGCCTTGTTGAGCGTCTCCTTGTACTCCTGGCGCGGCTGCGAGTCGTGGACGATGCCTCCGCCCACCTGCGCGTAGGCGCGCCCGTCCTTCACCACCAGCGTGCGGATGACGATGTTCAGGTCCAGGTCCCCCGCGAAGGAGACGTAGCCCAGCGAGCCCGTGTAGAGCCCGCGCGTGTGCGGCTCCAGCTCGGTGATGAGCTGCATGGTGCGAATCTTCGGCACGCCCGTAATCGTGCCCCCGGGGAACAGCGCGCCCACCACGTCCAGCGGCTCCACGCCCGGCGCGAGCGTCCCCGTCACCTCCGACTCGATGTGGAGGACGTGGGCGTACTCGACAATCTCCATCAGCTTCGCCACCTCCACCGTGCCGTAGGCGCAGACCTTGCCCAAATCGTTGCGCTCCAGGTCCACCAGCATGGCGTGCTCGGCGCGCTCCTTCTCGCTGGTGCGCAGCTCCTGGACGAAGCGGGCCTCTTCCTCCGGTGTGCCCCGGCGCCGCGTGCCCGCGATGGGCCGGGTGATGGCGCGGCCGTTCTCCACGCGCACCAGCCGCTCCGGTGAGGCGCTCACCACGTGGAAGCCGTCTCCCTCCAGGTAGCTGGCGAAGTGGACGGGGTTGGTGGCGGACAGCGTCTCGTAGAGCGACAGCGGCTCGCCCGGGAAGTCCACCTCCAGCCGCTGCGAGAGATTGACCTGATAGGTGTCTCCCGCGCGGATGTACTCGCGCACGCGCTCCACCGCGGCCAGGTAGGCGTCCTGCGTGAAGTTGGAGCGGTACTCCACCGTGGGCGCCGGCAGGGACGGGGGCGCCGGTGGTGGCGTGGGGACGGCCCGGCGCACGCACGTCTCCAGCGACTCCAGGCGCCGCTCGCAGTCCTCCCAGTCCGAGCCGGTGGCTACCGCGAGCACGTGGCCCTCCTGGTGGTCCACCGCGAGGAATGTGTCCACGAAGGACAGCGCGATGTCCGGGAGCTTCAGGTCATCTCGCGGATGGCGGGGCAGGGACTCGAAGTAGTGGTTGGCCTCGTAGGCGAAGAAGCCCACCGCTCCACCGCAGAAGAGGGGCAGGCCCGGCAGGCGCACTCCACGCCAGCGACGGAGCAGGCCGCGCAGCACGTCCAGGGGCGCTCCCGGCTGGGGCTTGCCGTCGAGGAAGCACTGGCCGGCCTTCGCGGTGAAGCGCAGGAAGGGGCGCGAGCCGAGGAGCGAGTAGCGCCCCTCGGGACTGACGCGGGTGCTTTCCAAGAGGAAGCGGTGTTCGCCAGGCAGGGCCCGGAGCAGGTCCGTCGGGCGGAGGGCTCCCAGCGCCAGCCGCCGCACCACCGGCACCTGATTGTAGCCCCGGGCCACGAGCGCCTCGAAGTGCGTCCGGTCCAGGGTGGGGGGAAGTGGAGGCGGGAGACTCATGCCGTGGCGCTTCCTAGCAGGAACGCCCCCTGGGGATGGGGCCTTCATGGGGCCCGCGCCGTCAGGCCCGCATGACTGGCGGCCCGGTAGGGGGGCGGGGCGCCTGCAGGCGTCGCCGTCAGCGTGAGCCGCCGGCCTTCGGTGTGCCGGTGTCGGTGCTCCGGCTCTTCTCCAGCGTCTGGCGCGCGAGCTTGAGGATTTCATCCTCGGCGAGCTGCTCGGCGCGCATGACGGAGCGGTCCGCCTTGAGCTGCTGCACCTGTCCGTCCCGCAGCACGTGGAACTGGCCCTGCTTCTGGGAGGGCAGCTTCGCGTCCGCGTCCACGCGGGCCTCGGTGAACATGGGCCGGAGCTTCTTGATGGCGTTGTCCTCCTTCACCCGCCCCACGAACCACGTGCGCACGTTCTCGCGGCACTTGTAGTCCAGGTCTCCGGGGCTCTGGGTCGCGAGCATCACCCCGACTCCCGCTGAGCGCGCCCGCTTGAGCAGGTCCTCCAGGGGTTGCTTCGTCGCGGGCTTGCTCGTCGCCGGCAGGTACAGGTCCGCCTCGTCGAAGAGCAGCACCGCCTGGAGCTGGGACGCGGGGTGCTGGCTCGTCCACCGGTTGGTCTCCAGCAGGAGCTGCGACACCCAGAAGAGGATGCGGTTGTTGTCGCCCAGGAACTTGGTGCTGATGATGCTCAGCCGCGTCTTGCCCGGAGTGCCCGCGGCGCCACGCCCGAGCAGCTCCTCCAGGTCCAGCCGCTCGCCGCCCGCCGCCAGCAGGGAGCGGAGGTTGAGGCGGAGCACCGACAGGTCCTGGGCGAGCTTGGCGAAGGTCTTCGGCGGGAGTCCGTCCGCCTCGCGGAGCAACGCTTCGTCCTGGTCGGCCACGAACTGCTGGAGCAGGTCCAGCGTGATGTCCCTGCCGAGCGGGCGCTGGACCAGGAGCCGCAGCGCCTGGGCGAGCAGTGCGTGTGCTGCCTTGTCACTGTTGCTCTTGTATTCGAGCATCCCCGCGATGGCGTCCGCGGCCTGCTGGACACCCTGCTCGCGTTCATCCACCGGGAGCGTCTCCAGGCCTCGCGGCACCACGGGGATGGCCAGGGGCCGCCCGTCCGAGCGGCCCGGCGTGTACACCGCCACCTCGACGCGCTCGCGCAGCAGGCGCCGCCGCTCGTGGAGTGACGGGTCCTCCAGCTTCTCCTGCCAGGACAGCTCGCGCGCGTAGGTGGCCAGGTCTCCCTTGCGGTCGATGAGGATGGCGGGCACGCCCTGGAGCAAGAGCTGCTCCAGCACGTTGAGGGCCAGTGTGGTTTTTCCGCTGCCCGTGCCGCCGAGGAAGGCGCTGTGGCGCGTCAGCTCTGTGGGGTCGAGGGAGACGGTCTGCGAGAAGATGCCCTCCGACGCCCCCAGGCGCAGTGGGCCGGTGAGCAGCTCTCGTGGGCCCGTGGGAACGGGCGTGGGCGTGACGGTGTGCCTTCGCGGCACGAGCCCGGCGGGGACGGGCGTGCCTGCCGGCGGCGTCACCGTGCGCGAGGGCGCGGGAATGGGGGTTCCTGCTGGGGGTGTCAC
>JBKGHK010000315.1:0-11103 GCA_046520375.1 Pyxidicoccus sp. 3LFB2 | reverse complement strand
CGGGCGACGAAGATGGCCAGGTCCCGGGCGGGTGTGTCCGCGCCGAGGAAGCGCACGTGCCACCCGTCGAGCGCCAGCACCTGCGAGACGAGCCGCGCCCCCAGGAGGTGCCGCTCACCGGGCGCGCAGGTGACGACCGCCCGCGGCCCTCCCTGGTGCCATGCGAGGCCGGGCAGCAGGTGGGCCAGCAGCTCTCGCAGCAGCTCCGAGGCGGCGTGTTCTTCGGCCACCGTCGCGCGGCCGTCACACCAGCGCTCGCCGACCGCCTCCATGACGGGGCGGGCCAGCGCGTCCACGAGGAACGTGGCACCGCCGCGCGCCATGTAGCGGTGCACCGCGTCGATGACCGTCCCCTCGTTTCCCACGAGGAGCGCGTCCGCGATGGTGCTTGGGGATGGCAGCCGTGACAGGGACAAGACAACCCACCTCCTGGGCCGATGGGCCCACACCCAAACCTGGGGACGGCGGGGGCCCACGCGAAGCGGCGCGGGACGTGGCAGCGGGCGCGTGCCTGTCAGCCATCCACCATCTGGGAAAGGCCTCGCGCTGAATTCCCCGCTTGCGGCACATTCGGCTTGTGACGGGGCGGCACTTGCTGGAGCCTTGTCCGCATGCAGCCATCTCTCCAGGTCATGGCCTCGCTGCTCGTCCTCCTGGCGGTAGGCGGGTGCCGGCGGGAGCCCGAGGCGGCCGCGGCCCGACAGGCGCTCCCTCCGGTCGCTCCCAATGCCCTCCGCGCGCTGGAGTCCTTCGCCGCCATCGAGAGCCGCGAGGAGCGCTCCAAGGCGCTCTTCCTCGAAGCGAGCCGCGTGCTCCTCCACCCGCGCTGCGCCAACTGCCACCCGGATGGGGACGTGCCCCTGCACGGCATGGACGCGCAGCCCCACAACCCGCCGGTGGTGCGCGGGCCCGAGGACAAGGGCGTCGTGGGCATGGAGTGCACGAGCTGCCACCAGGACCGCAACCTGGAGCACGCGCGCGTGCCCGGCGCGCCCAACTGGCACCTGGCGCCCATTGAGATGGCGTGGGTGGGCAAGAGCCCGCGCCACATCTGCGAGCAGATGAAGGACCCGAAGCGCAACGGCGGCAAGACGCTGGCGCAGATTGTCGAGCACAACGCCCATGACGAACTGGTGGGCTGGGGATGGAAGCCCGGCTGGGGGCGCGAGCCCGCGCCGGGGACCCAGGAGCACTTCGGCGCCATTGTCGCCGCCTGGGTGGAGACGGGCGCGGAGTGCCCGAGCGAGGAGGCACGGCCATGACGATTCGCGTCCGAGTCAACGGGGTGGAGAAGGAGCTGGAGGTCGACCCGGAGATGCCGCTGCTCTGGGCCCTGCGCGACGTGCTCGGCCTCACCGGCACGAAGTACGGGTGCGGCCAGGCGCTGTGTGGCGCCTGCACCATCCACCTGGACGGGCAGACGGTCCGCGCCTGCGTGACGCCGGTGCGCCGCGCGGACGGCAAGTCCGTGACGACCATTGAGGGGCTGTCGCCGGAAGGCAACCACCCGCTGCAGAAGGCCTGGGTGGAGCTGGGCGTCCCGCAGTGCGGCTTCTGCCAGGCGGGGCAAATCATGTGCGCGGCGGCGCTGCTGGCGAAGAAGCCGCAGCCGACGGACGCGGACATCGACCAGTCGCTCGCCGGCAACCTGTGCCGGTGCGGGACGTACACGCGCATCCGCGCGGCCGTGAAGAAGGTCGCGGGCCTGTCCGAGGAATAGCGAGAACGCCATGACCCAGCGGCTCCAGTTGATTTCGCGGCGCTCCTTCCTCGAAGGGCTGAACCTGGCGGTGGGCGGCCTCACCCTGGGCCTCTTCTCCGCGGAGGCCCTCGCTGACGAGCCCTCCGGGCGCCTGGGGAAGAAGCCCCCCACGAGCTCTCCGGCCATCGAGGCCGGCACCCCGGGGCTCAACCCCAACGCCTTCGTGCACGTGGCCCCGGACGGGCTCGTCACCATCGTCTGCCACCGCTCGGAGATGGGGCAGGGCATCCGCAGCTCGCTGCCGGTGCTCATCGCCGACGAGCTGGGCGCGGACATGGCGCGGGTGCGCATCGTCCAGGCGGACGGCAACACGGCGTACGGCGACCAGAACACCGACGGCTCCAACAGCGTCCGCGGCATCTACGAGGACATGCGCCGCGCCGGTGCCACCGCGCGCACCATGCTGGTGGCCGCCGCCGCCCGGCGCTGGAAGGTGAAGCCCGAGGACTGCGAGGCGCGAGAGCACGCCGTGTTCCACCGGGGCAGCCAGCGCACGCTGGGCTTCGGGGAGCTTTCGAACGAGGCGGCGAAGCTGGCCATTCCCGAGCCCAAGGCCGTCAAGCTGCGGCCGAAGTCGGAGCTGCGCCGCGTGGGCAAGCCGCTGCCGCTGCTGGACGGCCCGGCCTACGTCAACGGCTCGGCGGTGTTCGGCGCGGACGTCACGCTGCCCGGCATGCTCATCGCCATGATTGCCCGTCCCGCCGTCGCGGGGGGCCGGGTGGTGAAGTTCGACGCGACGAAGGCGCTCGCCGTCCCGGGCGTCAAGCACGTCCTGGAGCTGCCGGCGCCGAAGAAGCCCTTCGCCTTCCAGACGTGGGGTGGGGTGGCGGTGCTCGCGGAGAACACCTGGGCGGCGATGAAGGGCCGCGCCGCGCTGGAAATCACCTGGGACGACGGGGAGAACGCCGCGTCCGACTCGAAGAAGATTCGCGAGGAGCTGACCGCGTCGGTGCGCGCGCCGGGCACGCCCGTGCGCAACGTGGGCGACGTGGACGCCGCCCTGGCCGGGGCCGCGCGCGTCATCGAGGCCGAGTACTACGTCCCCCACCTGCCGCACGTGCCCATGGAGCCCATCGCCGTGCTGGCGAAGGTGGACGCCAACACCTGCGAGGTCTGGGCCCCCACCCAGAACCCCCAGGCGGCGCAGCAGGTGGCGGGGCTGGTGCTGGAGCGGAAGCCGGAGGACATCCAGGTCCATGTCACCTTCCTGGGCGGAGGCTTCGGCCGGAAGTCCAAGGCGGACTACATCGCCGAGGTGGTGTGGCTGGCCCGCGAGGCGAAAGTCCCCGTGCGCGTGCAGTGGACGCGCGAGGACGACGTCCGCAACGACTACTACCACTCGGTCAGCCTCCAGCGGCTGAGCGCGGGGCTCGACGCGTCCGGCAAGGTCGTCGCGTGGCGGCACCGCACGGCCTTCCCGCCCATCGGCTCCACCTTCGCGCCGGTGAACCGGCCCGGCGAGAGGGACCTCCAGCAGGGCGTGACGGACCTGGCGCTCGGCATCCCCAACGTGCGCGCCGAGGCCTGCGAGGCCAATGCCCGCGTGCGCATCGGCTGGCTGCGGTCCGTCTACAACATCTTCCACGCCTTCTCGGTCAACTCGTTCGTGGACGAGCTGGCGCAGGCCCGAGGCGTGGACTCGCGCGACATGCTGCTGGAGGTGCTGGGCCCGCCCCGCCAGGCATCGCTGCAGGAGCTGGGCATCCCCAAGCTGGAGAACTACGGCCAGCCGCTGGACAAGCACCCCGTCGACGCCGGGCGCCTGCGGGGCGTCATCGAGCGCGTCACCCAGCTGTCGCGCTGGGACGAGCGCAAGAAGGACGGCCGGGCGCTGGGGCTGGCCGCGCACCGCAGCTTCCTCAGCTACGTGGCCGTCGTCGTGTCGGTGGTGAAGGGGCCCACGGGGAAGGTCCGCGTCGACGAGGCGTGGGTGGTGGTGGATGCCGGGACGGTCATCAACCCGGACCGCGTCCGCGCGCAGATGGAGGGCTCCATCATCTTCGGCATGAGCCTGGCGCTGCATGGGGAAATCACCCTGAAGGACGGCGCGGTGGAGCAGTCCAACTTCCGCGACTTCCGGCTGGTGCGCATCAACGAGGCGCCCCGGAAGATTCACGTCGACATCGTCCCGAGCGACGCCGCGCCCGGCGGCATCGGCGAGCCGGGCGTTCCTCCCGTCGCGCCGGCCATCGCCAACGCCGTCTTCGCGCTCACCGGCACCCGCGTGCGCGAGCTGCCCATCGCCCGCTCCCTCGCCGTCTGACGCCCGAAAGGGTGGCGGCCCCCGTCAGTGCACCGACGCGTCCGGGGGCCGTCCGTTTCCGGTGAGCGGCAGCTCCACGATGAAGGTGGCCCCCGCGCCCGGCCGGCTCTCCGCGCGGATGGTGCCCTGGTGGGCCTCCACGATGGTCCGGGTGATGTAGAGGCCCAGGCCCAGCCCTCCGTAGTTGCTGGCGGAGACGGCGCGGCCGAACTTCTCGAAGATGCGGGAGAGGTTCTCCGGGGCAATGCCGATGCCCTCGTCCCGCACCGTGACGCGGGCCTGGTCCTTGCGCCGCTCCGCCGTGAGCACCACCGGCCTGCCGGGCCCGTATTTGATGGCGTTGGACAAGAGGCCGCGCACCACCTGCTCCAGCCGGTGCCGGTCCCACCAGCCCACCACGGGCTCCGGGGCGTGGACGACAAGCTCGCTTCCGGCCTGCGCGGCCTGGACGCGGAACTGGTCCGCCGCCTCGTGGAGGATGACCGCCAGGTCCACGAACTCCCGCTGGAGCGACAGCGTCTCGCCGGTGAGCTGCGTGACGTCCAGCAGGTCATTGATGAGGGCGGCGAGCTTGCGAATCTGGCTCGAAGCGCACTCCGCCGTGCTCAGCACGCGCTCCTGCAGCCGGGCCGGAGACACCTTGGCCCGGGCCTCGCGGGCCAACCCCTGGAGCTTTATCTGCAGCGGGGTGAGCGGCGTCTTCAGCTCATGGGACGCCACGGTGAGGAACTCGTCGCGCAGCCGCACGGCCTCCTGGAGCTGGAGCTCCGTCTGCTTGAGCCGCGTCACGTCCTGGAGGGCGAGCACCACGGTGGCCGGGTGGCCGTGCATGGCCGGGAGCAGCTCCGAGTCGGTGACGAGCGCGTACCGGCGCAGGGGCGTGTGCCACACCACGGGCACCTGGCGGAAGCGCTCGCCGCGCGCGGCCCTCACCCCGGGAATCTGCTCCAGGGGGATGGGCACCCCGGCGTCGTCGGTGAGGCGGTACACGCCGCCGTACTCCGAGGTGGGGATGCCCAGCGGGAAGCGTCCCCCCGCCATCAGGTGGGCGGCCTGGTTCGCGAAGAGCGCCTTGCCGGTGCCGGGCTCCAGGAGCAGGAAGGCGATGGGGATGCGGTTGAGCACCGACTCCAGCCACTGCTGCTGGTTGGACAGGTGCGCCGCCAGCTCCTCCACCTTGCGCCGGGCCAGGACCTGCTCCGTCACGTCCATGGAGAAGGACATGACGGAGTCCACCTGGCCGTCGGCGCCGCGCAGCGGGAGGTTGGCGATGTTGAAGAACCGCTCCTCCGACGCGCCGCCCTCGCGGAGGCCAATCCGGGCGGGCATCTCCGTCATGAAGTAGGGCTTGCCGGACGTGTAGACGCGCTCCAGCACCTGGGCGTAGTCGTTGCCGGTCCGGGCTCGCTTCGTCATCTCCCGCAGGGACTGGCCGGTCAGCTCGAGGCCGGGCGAGAGGCGCCGGTAGATGGGGTTGACCAGCGAGAAGGTCTGCTCGGGCCCGCTGAGGATGGCGATGGACGCCGGGATGTTCATGAGGATGTCGTAGAGGCGCGCGCGCTGGGCCTCCACCTCGGCCTCGGCCCGCTTGCGGTCGGTGATGTCATGGACGAGGGCGACGAAGCCCTTCACCGTGCCCTGGGGCGTGCGCGTGGGGACGTACGTGGAATGGGTGTGCAGCATCCGCCCGTCCCGGAGGGCCAGCGCGCTCTCGTAGTGGACCGTCTCCCCCGCGAGCGCCTTGCGCATCCAGTCCTTCAGCTGCGCGTACCCCATCTCCCCGGACAGCCCGCGCACCCGCTGCCCCACCATTTCCTCCGGGTCCAGGCCGAACCACGTCTTGAAGGCCTGGTTGCAGAAGACGTAGCGCTCATCGGTGTCGACGTAGGCCACCAGGGCCGGGAGCGCGTCGGTGATGGCGCGCAGCTGGTGCTCCCGCATCCGCACCACCTCGCGGCTCTGCTCCAGGGCCTCCGTCGCCCGCACCTGCTCCGTCACGTCGCGCTGGGTGCCCCACACGCGGACCAGCCGGCCCTGCTCCACCACGCCGACGAGGTTGGCCAGGCGCACCCGCTCCACTCCGTCCGGGCCCAGCTGACGGGTCTCCACGTCCTCCAGCCGGTAGCCCTGACGGACGAAGGGCCGTACGGCCCCGGCAACGGCTTCCTCGGAGTGCGTGAGCAGCAGGAGCAACTGGCTTAGGGAGGTGCCCACCAGCGCCTGCCCGGTCTGGAACCCCGTCATCCGGGCCATCACGTCATTGGCCTCGGCGATGGTGCCCTGGCGCAGGAGTGACTGGACCTGCGCGTCCTCGGGCAGCCGCGTGTCGATGGGCGGCTGGACCTCCAGCCGCCAGATGCCCTCCGTGCTCTGGGCCACGAAGGTGCGGTAGCGCTCGTCGCTCGCCTCGAGCGCCTCCGTGGTCCGCCGCAGCTCGTCCTCGGCGCACTTGCGCGCGGTGATGTCCTCGGCGGTGGAAATCCACTCGCGGACCCCGCCCGTGTCGTCGAACACCGGGATGCTCCGGACGACGACGTCGCGGTAGGAGCCGTCATGGAAGCCCAGCCGCACCTCGCCCCGGTACGGAGCCCGCGTCTCCAGGGCGGCGGCCCACTCCATCACGAAGCGCGTCCGGTCGCCTGGATGGATGGCGTCGAGCCAGCCCAGCCCCAGGTGCGCGCCATGCGTCTGCCCCGTGAAGGCCAGCCAGCGCGGCGCGGGCTCCAGCAATTCGCCGCGGCCATTGGTGGTCCACACCGTCTGCGTCATGGCCTCGACGAGCGAGCGGTAGCGCTGCTCGCTGGTGCGCACCGCCTGGATTGCCCGCTTGCGCTCGGTGTCCTCCACCACGGCGATGCCGACGCCCTGGATGACGCCGGCGCCGTCCCGCACGGGGTAGTAGTTCACCTGGAACTGACGTGGGACGCCCGCGCCTTGGCCGTGGCCCCGGTGACTTCCAGGTCCAGGACCGGCTTCCCGGTCTCCAGCACCGTTCGGTAGTGCGGCTCGACGAAGGGCCAGAGCTCGGGAATGATTTCGGACAGCTTGCGGCCCAGGTGGGCCTCGCGGGGCAGGCCATTCATCGACGCCAGGGCGTCGTTGATGTGGATGAACCGGAAGTCCAGGTCCACGAAGGCGAGGCCGACCGGGGCGCTCGCCACCATGGTCTCCAGGAACACCCGGGACTGTTCCGCGGAGATGCCCGTGAGGGGCTCCCTGTCGTCCGTCACGCTGGCGCCATGTCCCGGCACACGCACGCCCCTCCCTGAGGTTCTCACCCCCGAAGCGAGGCGCTTGCAGGGTGGCGGTGCGCGCCCTGCATTCCGCCGGGCGCGCCTCCCCTAAGGCTGCGCATCTTGGATGCCCTCCGGGAGCGGCGGGCTGGGCTTCATTGCCGCCTGGGTGGTCCGCAGCGGGAGGAGGCTCACCGGGCCCCACGTCCGCTGCCCGCGCGTCCATGTCCACGCCTGCGCGCCTCACGGGGAGGGGCTTTCGAGCCGCCGGCCGTTCCTCCGCCCGGCCCGGATGCGGCGGGTGCCACCGAAGCCGGCACGCCACACGCGGGGCGCCGGACTCCCGCGGCGTGCATGAGAAGGCCCCGGACAAATGGGTGTAGAACCCCCGCGTCCAGCGCGGGAGCGAAATGATGGGTCAGGAGTCTGGAGCAGGGCAGGGCCGGGAGGGCGCCCCGGTGCGGGCCGCACATCTGGTGGGCAGCATCCCCGCGGCGGAGACCGCCGAGGCGATGCAGCTGGCGCTGGAGCTGCTCGGGCCGGGGCTGCGCTCGCTGCCGGATGGAGAGCCGGGCGCGCGGCGCAACTGGATTGCCCACATCGTCGACTCCTTCCGGAAGCACCCCGACCTGGAGCTGCGCAAGGAAGGGGACTGGAGCTCCTACCAGCACACCCCCGTCTTCGGCGTGCGCCGGGGGCGGCGGCTGACGGCGGAGGCGCTCGACCTGGGGCATGTCGCGGACTACTCGGAGAGCTTCAAGACGTTCCTCGAGCTGCGCCGGCAGGCCGGGACGCCGGGCCTGTCCTTCCAGGCGGGCCTGCCCTGCGACTTCGACATGGCGATGTTCACCCTGGGGCCGCTCGGCGCCCTGCGCTGGGGCGCGGCGTTCCGCCAGGCGCTGCTCCGCGAGCTGCGCCAGCTCCATGCGCTGGGCGGCGCGGACATGGTCTTCCAACTGGAGGCCCCGGTGGAGCTGGTGGCGATGTCCAAGGCGCCCGCGGTGCTCCAGTCCGTGCTGGCCTCGTTCCTCGCGTCAAGGCTCGCGGGCTTCGCGCGCGAGGCGCCCGTGGGGGCCCGGTTCGGGATGCACCTGTGCCTGGGGGACCTGAACCATGAGGCGCTGGGGCGGCTGAAGGACGCACGGCCCGTCGTCACGCTGGTCAATGCGCTGACGCGCGCCTGGCCTGGGGACAGGCCGCTGGAGTACGTCCATGTGCCCTTCGCGGCGGGAGAGGCTCCCGCGCCCACGGACGCCCGGTTCTACGCGCCGCTCGCGCGGCTGAAGCTGCCCGAGCAGACGCGGTTCGTCGCGGGCATCGTGCACGAGCGCTGGACGGAGGCCCAGACGCGGCCGGTCCTCCAGCTGGTGGAGCGGGCCGTGGGCCGGCGGGTGGACGTGGCCGCCGCGTGTGGGCTGGGACGCCGCTCGCGCGACGCGGCCGTCCAGACGATGCGGACCACGCTGGCGCTCTGCTGGGACTGAGCGTCCAGGACTTCAGGGCGGGGCCCCGCGGCGCCCCGCCCGGACGTCATGCTCAGCAGCTGAGGGTCATCTGGATGTAGTCGACGGAGGAGTCGTCCTGCATCTGGAACTGGAGCATGTCGCCGACGAGGTTCATGTCGAGCGGCATGCACATGGTGGCGACCTCGCCCGGGTTCCAGGTGGGGCGCAGGTTGGGCACCACCGGGGCGCTGGCGACCTGGGGGAAGTTCCAGACGCCGAAGTCGGTGTTGTAGATGGTGACCTTGTCGTCCTGCGGCACGTCCGCGTGCGCGCGGGCGCGGAAGCACAGCTTCAGCGTGCACTGAGGGGCGAAGCAGCTCTTCAGGCCGTGGCGCAGCGTGGCCACCGTGTGGCGGTTGGCGGTGCCGTCGTCGAGCGTCTTGAGCCGAGCGGTGGAGATGCCCTGCAGGTTGAGGAAGTTGACGAACTCCGGCAGGGCGGTGGGCGCGTAGGGAATCGGGTCCGGCCCGCCCGCGAAGTTGTCCACGGTGCCGAAAGTGACGGTCGTCACCGGGGCACACGCGGCCTGCTCCTGGGTGCCAGGGGCTTCGTCACGGGACTCCAGCTCATCGACGGGACCACAGGCGACGAGCGCGAAAGGCAGCAGCCCCAGGGCGAACAGCGAGCGACGGAACATGGAAACCTCCAGTGTGACGGGATGAAGAGGCGCTTCATTGCGGCCTCCCACCACCCAACGTGCGGACGGGCCAATCTTCCTCACCGTGATTTCGCGGGCCATACTCGCGGCCCGCTCCTTCCACCCCCGAGGTGTCCTCCGCATGTCCCGCTCCAGCCTGTCGCGCAGCCTCGCCGTGCTGTCCCTTGCCCTGGCCTCACCGGTGGTTGCCGGGGCCGAGGAGGCCGCCCCTTCCGCGCGCGAGCGAGAGGCCGCGCTGCTCGTGGGCTCGGTGCTCGGCGGGACGCCGATGGTGGAGGACCTGCGCTCGCTGGTGGATGAGGTGGGCGGCAGGGCCACGGGCTCGGAGGCCAACCGCCGCTCCGTGGAGTGGGCGCTGGAGCGCTTCCGCGCCGCGGGCGTGACGGCGCGCGCGGAGGCCTTCCGCATGCCGTCGCTGTGGCTGGAGCGCGGCACCGCCGCCTCGGTGCAGGGCAAGGGCGTTCGCTTCGCCCGCGCGTGGCCGCGATGCCCTTCTCCACCGCCACGCCCAAGGGCGGCCAGTCCGCGCCGTTGCTGGACATGGGGCGCGGCACGGAGGCGGACTTCAAGCGGGTGGGCGCGAAGGCGAAGGGCGCGTTCCTCCTGGTGGAGACGGAGGAGCTGCGCGACGTGGACGGGCTGTTCCGCGAGTACAACGAGGCGACGGACATCGAGTCCCGCGCCTTCGCGGCGGGCGTGGCCGGCGTCGTCTACATGGGCAGCCGGCCCGGCAACCAGCTCTACCGGCACAACGTGTCCACGGGCCCGAAGAACACCCGGCCCATGATGGTGATGGAGCGCGACGGCGCGAAGCGCGCGCTGCGGCTATTGCGTGCCGGCACGCCGCTCACCCTCACCGCCTCACTGGACCTGGAGCTGGGAGGCCCCTACGAGTCCCGCAACGTCATCGGCGAGATTCGCGGCACCACGCGCCCGGAAGAAGTGGTGGTGCTGGGCGCGCACCTGGACAGCTGGGACCTGGGAGGCGGCGCGCTGGACAATGGCGCCAACGTGGCGATGCTCATCGACCTCGCGCGGCAGATGCAGCGGCTGGGGCTGAAGCCCGCGCGCACCCTGCGCTTCGCGCTGTGGAACGGTGAGGAGCAGGGGATGCATGGCTCGGCCGGCTACGTGCGCACGCACGCGGCGGAGCTGGACGGGCACGCCATGGCGCTCTCGGTGGATATCGGCTGCGGCCGCATCACCGGCTTCTTCACCAACGGCCGGCCGCCGCTGGTGCCGCTGGTGGACAAGGCGCTGAAGCCGGTGGAGGGGCTGGGGCCCTTCACCCAGGTGGACGTGCCGGTGGTGGGCACCGACAACTTCGACTTCATGATGCACGGCGTGGCCAACCTCATCGCCAACCAGGAGGCGGCCACCTACGGGCCCAACTACCACGCGCGCTCGGACGAGTTCGAGCAGTGCGACACGCGGACGCTGCGCGCCAACGCCGCCGTGGTGGGCGCGCTCGCCTGGGGCTTCGCCAACATGGAGGAGCGGCTGCCCCGTCAGAGCCGCTCCGAGGTGGAGGCCCTCATCAAGAGCACCGACCTGGGCCAGCAGATGAAGTCCTTCAACGTCTGGGACGAGTGGGCCGCGGGCACCCGGGGGCCGCGCCCCGAGCGCCCAGGGCGAAGCCCCGCGCCGCGCTGAGTGTCCCCGGGACGGGCGGGACGCCAGGC
>JBKGHK010000314.1:0-11109 GCA_046520375.1 Pyxidicoccus sp. 3LFB2 | reverse complement strand
CACCGCCCCCGCGGTCCGTCATCCGCCCCGGCCCCGTGGCGCCTCCCACGGCGGGCCGGCCGGAAGGCTGCGGCGCCCCACCCTCCTGTACGGCGCGCACGGAGAGCGCCAACCGCTTGCGCGCCAGGTCCACCGTCAGCACGCGCACCGTCAGCCGGTCCCCCACCTTCACCACCTCGGAGGGGTCCTTCACGAACTTCGTCGAAATCTGCGACACGTGCACGAGCCCGTCCTGGTGCACGCCCACGTCCACGAAGGCGCCGAACGCGGTGACGTTGGTCACCACGCCCTGCAGCACCATCCCCTCCTTCACGTCCTCCAGCGAGCGCAGGTCCTCGCGCAGCTGCGGCGCCGTGAAGTCTCCGCGCGGGTCCCGGCTGGGCTTCTCCAGCTCGGCCAGGATGTCCTTCAGCGTCAGCTCACCCAGGTCCGGCCCCAGGTAGCGCTTCGCATCAATCTTGCGCACCAGCGCCGCGTTGCCCACCAGCGAGCCCACGTCCACGCCCAGGTCCTTCGCCATCCGCTCCACCACGGCGTAGCGCTCCGGGTGCACCGCGCTCGCGTCCAGCGGCTCCGGCCCGCGCACGCGCAGGAAGCCCGCCGCCTGCTCGAACGTCTTGGGCCCCAGCCCGCTCACCTTCAGCAGCTCGCGCCGCGTGGTGAAGCGCCCCTTCGAGGCGCGGTGCGCCACCAGCTTCTTCGCCAGCGACGGCCCCACGCCGGACACGTGCTCCAGCAGCTGCGGCGACGCGGTATTCACGTCCACGCCCACCGCGTTCACACACGAGTCCACCACCTCACCCAGCTTCTTCTTCAACAGCCCCTGGTCCACGTCGTGCTGGTACTGCCCCACGCCGATGCTCTTGGGGTCGATCTTCACCAGCTCCGCCAGCGGGTCCTGCAGGCGCCGGCCGATGGACACCGCGCCGCGCAGGCTCACGTCCAGGTCCGGGAACTCGTCGCGGGCCACCTCGGACGCCGAGTAGATGGACGCGCCCTGCTCGCTCACCGACACCACCGGCACCTTCGAATCCAGCGCCTTCAGCGTGTCGCGCACGAAAGTCTCGGCCTCGCGGCTGCCGGTGCCGTTGCCCACCGCAATCAGCTCCGGCTTGTGCTTCTGCACCACGGCGGACAGCAGCTTCGCGGCCCGGGCGCGCTCGTCCGCGCTGCGCTCCGAGTAGAGCGTCAGCGTCTCCACCACCTTGCCGGTGACGTCCATCATCGCCAGCTTGATGCCCGTACGCAGGCCCGGGTCCAACGCCAGCACCGCCCGCGCGCCCGCCGGCGGCGTGAGCAGCAGGTGGCGCAGGTTCTCACCGAAGACGCCAATGGCCTGCCGGTCCGCGCGCTCCTTCAGCTCCGCGCGCAGCTCCGACTCCAGCGACGGCCCCATCAGCCGCTCCCACCCGTCCTCCACCGCCGCGCGCAGCTCCTGCGCGAACAGGGCCTGCGGCCGCGTCACCACGCGGGGCACCAGCAGGGCCTTCACCTCGTCGTCCGGCAGGGAGAGCTTCACCTTCAGCACGCCCTCCTCCTCGCCGCGCAGCAGCGCCAGCACGCGGTGGGACGGGGCCTGGGACAGCGGCTCCTCGTGGCCGTAGTAGTTCTCGAACTTGCTCTGCTCGCCCTTCTTGGCGGGCACCACGTCCGAGCGCAGCGTGCCCCGCTTCCCGCACACCTCGCGGGCCGTGCGGCGCAGGCCGGCGTCCTCGGCCACGCGCTCGGCGCAGATGTCGCGCGCGCCGCGAGCGCCGCGTCCAGGTCCGGCACCTCCTTCTCGGGGTTGACGTACGGGCGCACCTTCGCGCTCCGGTCCTCGCCCTGCTTCCCCTCCTGCTTCCACAAGAGGTCCGCCAGCGGCTCCAGCCCGCGCTCGCGCGCAATGGCGGCCCGCGTCCGGCGCTTCTGCTTGTAGGGGAGGTAGAGGTCCTCCAGCTCGGTGCGCGTCTTCGCGGCCTTCAGCGCCTTCGCCAGCTCCGGCGTCAGCTTCCCCTGCTCTTCGATGGTGCGCAGGATGGTGTCGCGGCGCGAGTCCAGCTCGGCGCGCTCCTCGGACCGGTCGAGGATGGCCTGAATCTGGACCTCGTCCAGCCCGCCCGTGACTTCCTTGCGGTAGCGCGCGATGAAGGGAACGGTGGCGCCTTCGGCGTTCAGCGCGAGGGTCCGGTCCACCTGCTCGGGCTTGAGGCCCAGCTCCTGGGAAAGCTCGACGGCGTAGGCGTGCATGGCGCTGTGTCTATAGCCCGGCCTACATGTACCTCCCAGAGACCGGCCGTCCACAGCGTCGCCGGCAGGACGCGTGCCCCGCGTCACTGTCGGGGTTCGGGAACTTGACAGGCACGTGCGGTGCACGGCTCCGCGCACCTTGGATGCCGGCGCCGCACCTGCCGCCAGGGTGGCGGATTCGAACTTCTTCGCCAGCAGCGGAGACGTCCGCGCCGCGCGCGTAAGGGGTTCCCGCATGGACAGACATTCCTTGCGACCTGCGTCTGGACGCTGCGTTCACGTCAGTAATGGGTCTGTCATCACCTGACATCGGTCATCGAAGCTTCGCCGAATGAGCGGCGAATGACGGCGCTGTCCCCCCAGCGCCTGGAGGCTGAATGAGCACACATCCGCTAGGACCGAAGCACCTGTTGCTGACGCTGCTCCTCGTCGTGAGCGCATGCGGAGAGGAGGCGCGAAAGGATGAGGCACCCCTTCCGTCCGCCGACGAAGCGCCGGCGATGTCCGTCGAGCAGGAGGGCGGCACGGTCAGCGCCATGGCCTGTAATGGCACCCCCGGCGAGTGGAACGGGTGTCGCGGTACCGGCTGCTCCGTCTGCACCGAGCTGGTCGCGGCCTTCCCGTACTACTTCCAGAACCACCCCAACTGCCAGCGGAACAGCATCTGCTACGGCCAATATTACCAGTGCAACTCGGCGTGCCCGCCTCCGACGGAGAACGACCGGAACTACCCCGCCAACTGCAACGGCACGGCGGGCCAGTGGAACGGCTGCCGTGGCACGGGCTGCTCCGTCTGCGCGGAGCTGGTGGCGGACTACCCCTGCTACTTCACCAACCACCCCGGCTGCGCGGAGAACAACATCTGCTACGGCCAGTACAACCAGTGCAACTCCAAGTGCCCGGCGCCCACCCAGGCGGACCGCTGCTACACGCCGCCCCCCTGCGGCAACGGCATCTGCGAAGCCGGTGAGGAGCTCAACTGCCCGCTGGACTGCGGCATCGTCCAGTGTGGCGACGGCATCTGCCAGCCCGGTGAGGTGTTCAACTGCCCGTTGGACTGCAACAACGCGTGCCCGGGAAGCACCTGCGCCGACGGCTCCTGCTGCCCGGCCTCCGGCGTCTGCCCGGACGGCCTGTACTGCCCGCTGTAGCCGCGTGCCCTCACGGTGAGCCGCGGGACGTCACCTGAAGCCGTCCCCGGCCCTCCGATGCCCGCACGTGCGTGGAGCGCCTCGCCGCACCGGCGGGGCGCTCCGACTCCCGCCGGACGCCGCCCGCCCGCGCGCCCTACCCGTGCCGCCGCGCCTCCCACTCCGACCGCAGCAGGCCCCACAGCTGCTGGTCCCTGCGCTGGCCCAGGTGCATGCAGTGGCCGCGCATCGTCCCCTCCAGCGTGAAGCCCAGCTTGCGCGCCACGCCCTGTGACGCGGCGTTCTCCGCCAGCGTCGTCAGCCACACGCGCTGGAGGAAGGGCAGCGGCGTGAAGAGCTGCTCCAGCATCATCGCCACCGCGCGCGTGCCCAGCCCCTGGCCGTGGTACGCCTCGGACATCATGTAGCCCAGCTGCGCCCGGCCATGCCCGCGCGACACGTCCCGCGCGGACACCGTGCCGATGAGCCGCCCGTCGTACTCCACGAACCAGCGGAAGCCCTTCGCGCGCGTATCGCCCGGGGTGCCCGCCTCGAAGATGCGGTGCAGCAGCTGCTCGCGCGAGTCCTCCTCCGTGTCCACGTAGCGCCGCGCGGCGGACTCGGACCGCAGCACCATCCAGTAGTCCACGTGTGCGGGCCGCGCGGGAATGAGACGGACCTCGGGAGTGCTCATGCCTGGCAGCCTACCCTCCGAGGCGCCGCTCCGGGCGGGCCCGTGTCGCCCGCCGGACGCCAGGGCAGGCCCTACCTTCCCTACGGGGCAGGCCGGAGCCCACCTCCCTCCGGCCCGCCGCCGCGCCATGCGCATGCCCGACGACGTCGATGGAGCCCGCAGGTCCGCGCAGGGGCGCCCCTCCTGGGGGGAGCTGGAGGCCGAGGCCCGCGAGCGCTTCGGCGTGGAGGACTTCCGGCCCGGCCAGCGCGATATCATCCAGGCGTTGATGGAGGGCCGGGACGTGCTCGGCGTCATGCCCACCGGGGCGGGCAAGTCGCTCTGCTTCCAGCTCCCCGCCCTCTTCCTGCCGAAGACGACTGTCGTCGTGTCGCCGCTGCTGGCGCTGATGCAGGACCAGCACGAGAAGATGGTGGAGGCCGAGGTGGATGTGGCGCGCCTGGACTCCACCCTCACCGAGCGCGAGGCCCGGGAGATGACGCGCGAGGTGCGCCGGGGCGAGCACGGCCTCGTCTACGTCACCCCCGAGCAGTTGGAGAAGCCCGAGCGGCTGGAGGCGCTCCAGAAGGCCGGCGTGTCCCTCTTCGTGGTGGACGAGGCCCACTGCGTCTCGCAGTGGGGCCATGACTTCCGCCCCGCCTTCCTCTCGCTGCGCGACGCCATCCGCGCGCTGGGCCGCCCCCCCGTGCTGGCCCTCACCGCCACCGCCACCCGCGCCGTGCGTGAGGACGTGCTGTCCCAGCTGGGCATCCCCGACGCCCACGTGGTGAGCACCGGCATCCAGCGCGACAACCTCTTCCTGGAGGTGTCCCGCACGGTGAACCCCGAGGCCAAGCGCGCCCGGCTGCTGGAGCTGCTGAAGGAGCAGGAGGGCACCGGCATCGTCTACTGCGCCACCGTGCGCCGCGTGGACGAGCTGTGGAAGTGGCTCACCGACGCGGGCGTGGACGCCGTGCGCTACCACGGCAAGCTCAAGCCCAAGGAGCGCGAGGAGACGCAGACGCGCTTCATGGACGGCACCCACCGCGTCATCGTCGCCACCAAGGCGTTCGGCCTGGGCATCGACAAGCAGGATTTGCGCTTCGTGGTGCACTACCACTTCCCCGACTCGCCGGAGAGCTACTACCAGGAGGCCGGCCGCGCGGGACGTGACGGCCTGCCCGCGCGCGCCGTGCTCCTCTACCGGCTGGAGGACAAGCGCATCCAGAGCTACTTCCTCGGGGGCAAGTACCCGCACCGCGAGGAGTCGCGCCAGCTGTACACCGTCGCGCGCGAGCTGTTCGCCGCCGCGCGGGGCAAGGCCGTGTCCCTCAAGAAGCTGGCCGAGGTGTCCGGGCTGGGGCAGCGGCGCACCCAGGTGCTCGTCGCGTGGCTGGCCGGCGCGGGCATCCTCGAGCGCGGCAGCCGGGGGCTGAAGCAGGTGCGCGACTTCGAGAGCCTGGAGGAATTGGACACCTTCCTGTCCGCCTACGAGGAGCGCCACCGCAGCGACCGCGAGCGGCTGCAGCGGATGATGCGCTACGGGCAGACCACCCAGTGCCGCTGGCACTTCCTCGCGGACTACTTCGACGAGGCCATGGACGAGGACTGCGGCCACTGCGACAACTGCCGCGAGCGCGCCGCCGGCCACTTCGACGTGCCGGCGCCCGCCGCGAGCGCCGCCACCCCCTGAAAAGGCCGAGGGCCGCGGCCGGAAGCACGAAGCTCCCGGCGCGGCCCTCTTCTTCCCACCGCGAGCGGTAGGCGCCCCGCTCAGATGGCGGTGATGTCGCCGTCCTTGATGCGGAAGTTCTTCTGCGCGAACTTCGCCGTCAGCTCGTTGTCCGCGCGCAGCGTGTAGTCCTTCGCCACTTCCGTGCTGGGGATGAGGTGGAACGCGGCGACGGCCTCGTCCTTCTTCAGCTCCAGCACCACGAAGCCGTGGGCGTCGCCGTCGGCGAACTTCATGCCCGGGTTGGCCGCCTTCATCGTGTCCTCGAGCTGCTGGACGATGTACTTGTGCACCGCCGCGCCCGAGCCGTAGCCGGCGCCCAGCAGGGCCCGGCCCGCCAGCTCCTTGATGGAGCCGGAGGAGATGGCCGGCGCCGTCAGCATGGGCACGCCCCCTTCCACCGACGCGAAGGACGCGTGGATGTCACCGGAGACGAACATCGTGCTCTTGTGCAGGTTGTTGTCACGCAGGTACTTGAGCAGCTCCGCGCGCTTGGTGGGGTAGCCGTCCCACTGGTCCACGTTGAAGTAGAAGGACTGGCGCAGGTTCGCCTCCGGGATGTCCGCCTTCTGCGACAGGTCGAACACCATGGCCGTCATCGACACGGAGGAGACGACAATCTTCCACGTGTTGGCCGCCTTCACCGTCTCCCGGAGCCAGGCTTCCTGCGCGGCGCCGAACACGTTCTCGCTCGCGCCCCGCGTCATGGCGTACTTGATGCCCGCGTACAGCTCGAACACCGGCTTCACGACGATGTAGCGCGAGCCCTGGATGCCGAACAGGTCCGGCTTGCCCATGTGCACGAAGGCCACGCCGCGCTCGGCGCCCGCGGGGATGAGCGGCGTCGCCGCTCCGGTCGCCTGGTTGTACCCGGCGATGACCTGGTTCACGTAGAACAGCGACAGGTTGCCCTTTACCCACGTGGCCGCCTTCGCCGCGGCCTGCTCCTGGGTGAGGCCCGCCCGCACCGCCGCCTGCACGTACACGCCCTGCAGCAGCTGCTTGTACGGGGCGAGCGGCGCGGCGTCGATGTTGACGTACGCGAACGTCTCACCCGCGAAGGCCCCCTGCACCGGCGCCGGGAGCGTGCCCAGCGTCGCCGCGTCGATGACCACCGAGCCCGGGTACGCGTCCTCGGGGATGAGGTGGTCCGGACGGTTGGTGCGCGTGTCGGCCACCATCAGCTTCAGGTTCTGGCCGAACTCGAAGTCGCGCCAGATCTTCGTCCCCTCCCCCTGGGCGGCGACCACCTGGCCGATGTCGATGGCGCCCTTGGGCGCCTGGGTGTTGTCGAGCGGGATGTACTCGAAGAAGGCCTGCTCCGCGTTCTTCCGGCGCGCATCGTTCTTCTCGTCGAAGCGCCCGTCGGAGTACGTCGCGACGGAGCCCCAGCAGTCGTCGGAGTACTCGTGGTCGTCCCACACGACAATGAAGGGGTAGCGCTCATGGACCTGCTGGATGACCGGGTCCATGCGGACGCTCTTGTAGAGGTCGCGGTAGTTGGACAGCGCGTTGGCCGCGTAGAAGGCCACCAGGCCGGTGCCCTCGCGCAGGGCCTTCTCCGGCTCGGAGAAGGCGATGGAGCGCGAGCCGTTGGCGTCCTGGAAGGACGCATCGCCCGTCGTCTCGTAGATGTAGTCGCCGAGGAAGACGACGAAGTCGAGGTCCTCGTTGAGCTGCAGCAGGCGCTGCCACGCGTTGTAGTAGCGGCCGATGTAGTCCTGGCAGCTGGCGAAGGCGAACTTCACCGGCACGTCCGCGCCGGCCGCCGGGGCGGTGCGGGTGCGGCCCGTGCGGGTGGTGACCTTCTGGCCGTCCTTCTCGAAGATGAAGCGGTAGTGGTACGTCGTGCGGGCCGCCAGGCCGGTGACCTTCACCTTGAGGGCATGGTCATTCGCCGCGAGCGCCGTGTACTGCTCGTTCAGCACCAGGTTGCCGAAGTCCTCGGTGGTGGAGACCTCCAGCTTCACCGACGTGTTGGCGCTGGCGTTGTCCGGGTCCACCGCGCGAACCCACAGCACCACGCTGTCCGCGCGCGGGTCGCCCGACGCCACCGACTGCGGGAAGTACTTCGCGGTGTCATCCGACGGCGCCGTCTCGTCCTCCGTGCAACCAATCGCGGTGGTGGCCGCGACGGCGACAACGGCCTGAAGGAAACTGCGACGCTTGAATTTGTCGAACAAGGCAGGACTCCGAAAGCGCGGGTTTGAAAACTGGCGCGCGGAGTCTAAGGCCCTCGTCTACCTGTCTGGAAACATCCCGCGCGGGTTCCACGCGCAACGCAGCGTGTCATCCACCAGCGGTATGTGCGGGGACGGCGCGAGTGAAAAAGCAGAGGGCCGACCCCCTCGCGGAGGCCGGCCCTCGGGATGATTCACGCTGCAAAGGACGGCAGTGAGACGGGCCACGTGGGGCCCGCGCTCAGGGCAGGCCTACTTCACGGCCTTCACGCGGGCGCGCTTCTCGCTGCCACCCTCGGCCGCCGGTGCTTCCTCCGCGGGCGCGGCGGCGACAGCCGACTTGTCCTTGTTGATGCCGTACTTCTCGAAGACGCGGGCCTCGATTTCCCGGGCCACCTCGGGGTGCTCCTTGAGGTAGTCCTTGGCGTTCTCCCGGCCCTGGCCGATGCGCTCTCCGTTGAAGGAGAACCAGCTGCCGCTCTTCTCGACGATGTTGTCGTTGGAGGCCAGGTCGATGAGGTCGCCCTCACGGGAGATGCCCGTGCCGTACATGATGTCGAACTCGACCTCCTTGAACGGGGGGGCCACCTTGTTCTTCACGACCTTCACGCGGGTGCGGCTGCCCACCACGTTCTCGCCGTTCTTGATGGCGCCGATGCGGCGGATGTCCATGCGCTGGGACGCGTAGAACTTCAGCGCGTTACCGCCCGTGGTGGTCTCCGGGTTGCCGAACATGACGCCAATCTTCATGCGGATCTGATTGATGAAGATGACGCACGTCTGGCTCTTGGAGATGGTGCCCGTCAGCTTGCGGAGGGCCTGGCTCATGAGGCGGGCCTGCACGCCCATGTGGGCGTCACCCATCTCACCCTCGAGCTCGGCCTTGGGCACGAGCGCGGCGACCGAGTCCACCACCAGCACGTCGATGGCGCCCGAGCGCACCAGCATCTCCGCGATTTCGAGGCCCTGCTCACCGGTGTCCGGCTGGCTCAACAGCAGGTCATCGGTGCGCACGCCCAGCTTGCGGGCGTAGCCCACGTCGAGCGCGTGCTCCGCGTCCACGTAGCCGCACACGCCGCCACGCTTCTGCGCCTCGGCGACGATGTGGAGGCACAGCGTCGTCTTACCGGAGGACTCCGGCCCGAAGATTTCGATGATGCGGCCCTTGGGCACGCCACCCACGCCCAACGCGATGTCGAGCGAAATGGAGCCAGTCGAAATGGCCTGAATGTCCCGCATCAAGGGCTCGTCCTTGCCGAGCCGCATGATGGACCCCTTGCCGAACTGGCGCTCCACCGCCGACATCGCCAGTTCGATCGCCTTTTCCTTCTCTTGATTCACGGCCATTTATCGCTGCTCCTTGTATTGGCGGACCACCCCGGTCCACCTGAACGCGCTTTTAGTACGCGATGGGTAGACCCTAGTCCACCCCTCTGACATCCGTACTGCATCCTGCAGGTCAGCTCTCGCGGAGGGCAGCCAGGAGGACGGCCACCAGCCCCGAGAATACGGCCCAGAGCCCCAACACTCCGGCTTCCACGAGCGGCCCCACCACCCCGAGGCAGGTGACGAGCGCCAGCAAACCGAGCCCTACTCGGTAAACGGCGGACTTCGGCGGGGCAAGCCACAAGGCCATCAGCGCCAGCACCGACAGACCTACCTGGGCGGTGACCAGGCTTTCAGGCGGGCCCGGGTTGGACAATTCCAGCAGCGCCTGGGCCACCAGGCTGGAGCCCACCAGGGCCGCGGGGACGGCGGGGCCCAGGGTGAAGCCCTGGCGGCCCGCGTCTTTGGGCTTGTTGGCGCGCAGGTGCTCCAGGTCCTCGGGGCGGACCTCCAGGGCATAGGGGAAGCCCAGGGCCAGCAGCGCCTCCACCGCCGCGGCGCGGCAGGTGCGGCCCCGCGAGTCCACCAGTCCCTCCAGCTTCCCGCTCTCCAGCAGCCGGTGGAAGGTGTCCGCCACCTTCCGGTCGCCCCCTTCGGCCGCCATCTGCCCCAGCAGGGTGTTCAGCCGCAGGGCCAGCTCCGGGCGCTCCGCCTCGGGCACGCGCCGGGCCTGCTCCGTCAGCACCAGCAGGGGCAGGGGCAAATCCAGCGGCGGGGTGGGCTTGCCCGGCAGCGTGGACCGGGTCGGCAGCCGGACGGGGGCCACGGACGGGGGCAGGCCCGGAAGCGGGCGCGGCGTCGGGGTGACTTCCTCCGCCTCGTCTTCAAAGGCTCCGGCGCCCGGCATGGGCGGCTCCCAGGCCGCCAGGTCCGGGGGCCGGGACTCCAGGGCCTCATCCTCAAGCCGAGGCGTGGGCGGATGTAGGCGGGGGGCGTCCGACACGGAGAAACTGTAGCCACGGGCCCCCGTCGGGTTCAAAGCGAAGGGGCCCGCAACTTCTTCCGGCCAACGGGGTTGGTGTCCGCCGTGGACGTGGACTCGGACGCACAGGCGATGCTGAAGGTGGCCGCGGGGGACCGGCAGGCGTTTGCCTGGCTGTTCGACCGCTACCACGCGAGCGTGGCGCGCTTCGCGTTCCGCTTCGTGGGGGACCGGGAGCGCGCGGAGGAGCTCACGCAGGACATCTTCGTGAAGCTCTACCGCCACGCGGGGGCCTACAAGCCCTCGGCGCGCTTCAAGACCTTCCTCTTCCGGGTGGCCACCAACCACTGCCTCAACGAGGTGCGGCGGGGCGAGTACCGGGTGGCTCACACCTCGTCCGAGACGCCGGAGGGAGAGGAGACGGGAGCAGTGGAGATGGCGGGCCCGGAAGGAGACAGGCCGGACCAGGCGCTGGCCGGACGGGAGCTGGAGCGGGCGGTGGGCGCGGCGCTTTCGGACATGAGCGCCCGGGAGCGCGCGGCCTTCACCATGTGCCGCTTCGAGGGCATGGCGTACCGGGACATCGCCGAGGCGCTGGAGGCGAGCGAGGCCGCCGTGAAGAGCCTCATCCACCGCGCCACACTGGCGGTGGCGCGAAGGATTGAAGAGCTGCAGGCGGGCACCGCGCCCGCGAGGAGCAGGGCATGAGTTGTGGTTTCGAAGAGGACCTGACGGCGTACGTGGACGGGGAGCTGCCCCCGGCCCGGCGCGTGGAGGTGGAGGCCCACCTGGGCGCCTGCGCCGGTTGCCGCGCCATGCACGCGCTCCTGGGCACGGCCGTGGCGCGGCTGGCGGAG
>JBKGHK010000313.1:0-11126 GCA_046520375.1 Pyxidicoccus sp. 3LFB2 | reverse complement strand
TACAACGACATCACCTTCATCGACACGTTCCTGACGGCCGAGTTCGCGATGGAGCCCCAGAAGCCGCGTCAGGGCGGAGCAGGTCCCGCGGGCCGCGCTGGCGGCGGCGCCCCTTGAAACGCCAGCGGGGCCCCGCGTCCGTCCTGGTGGACGGAGCCCGGAGCCCCGTGGGGACTTCCTTCAGCCTGCGGCGACGCTCAGCCGCGGTGCTGGTGGATGGACATGATGGGGTAGTTCATCGACGTCAGGCTGATGCGCTGCGAGCCATCCGAGTTGACGTTGTTGGAGCCGATGAACTGGGGCTTGCCGTCCTTCCAGCCCGCGAACATCACCACGTGCTGGCCGCCCGGCGTCTTCATGGACACCACGTCACCGGGCTTCGCGTCCTGCAGGGACACGCGCTTGAAGTCCGGGTCCGCGTCCAGCTTGCGCTGCAGGCCCATCACGGAGTTGTCGTGCTGGGCGTTGGTGATGAGGCCGGCCTGCTCGAGGCACGCGGAGACGAAGTTGGCGCAGTTGACGTTGTTGGGGACCCAGTCCTCCATGTCGCTGCCCACGCCGCCCTGCTCCATCTTCAGCGAGCCCGCGTTCTTGCCCAGGTGCGACTTGGCGATGTCGAACGCGCTGCCCGTGGGGGCGTTGCCGCCGTTGACGCCCGTGGTCTGCTGCGTGCCCTGGCTGCCCGAGGTGCCCTGGCTGCCCGAGGTGCCGCCCGACGAGGCGCCCGGCTTCCCGCCGCTCGTGCCCGGCTCGAAGCTGTCCTTGGAGCCCGGGATGTTCAGGGACTTGCCCGTGTAGATGAGGTCCGCGTTCTTGATCTGCGGATTGGCCTTCATCAGCGCGCCGACGCTGGTGCCGTACTTGCGGGCGATGCCAGAGAGGGTGTCACCCGACTGAATGCGGTAGCTCATGAGGGGGCTCCGAAGGAACACGGTGACGCGGGGGCGCCACGGGTGGGACGTGCACTGATTCTCGGAGAACGAGACGGGAAGTTGCGTACCCCCTGCGTTTTTGACCTACAGCCCTGGAGGACCCGGCCTCCCCGTGGGGGTCCGCCGTCTGTCGCCAGGAGGGCCCCGGGGACAGGGCGCCCCTCCCGTGCGGGCGCGAGCGTTCCTACCGTGGAGCGCATGAGCGAGTCCTCCCGGAGGCTGAACCTGGACTGGGTGCTGCCCTCGCTGGCCGTGGGGGGGCGCTTTCCCCTCGACGCGGCGGAGCACCTCGCGAAGAAGCTGGGCATCCGTCACGTGGTGGACGTCCGGGTGGAGGCGTGTGACGACGAAGCGGTGCTGCGCGAGCACGGCATCACCCTGCTGCACCTGCCCACCGAGGACATGCGCGCCATCCGCCGCGACATGATTGACGACGGCGTCGCGTGGGTGACCGCGCGCCTGGGCGAGGGGCACAAGGTCTACATCCACTGCGAGCACGGCGTGGGGCGCAGCGCGCTGCTGGCGCTGTGCTGCATGGTGGCGCTGGGGCACCCGCCGCTGGAGGCGCTCTCGCTGGCGAAGCAGCAGCGCTGGCAGGTGTCGCCCAGCCGCGAGCAGCTCCACACCTTCCTGGCGTGGGCGGAGCGCTGGCGCCAGCGCCATGGGCTGACGTGGCCGTTGCCCACCGTCCACGAGCTGGCCGCCATCGCCCACAGCCACCTGAAGAACCCGCCGCCCGCCGGCACCGACGACTGACCTGGCGGCCGCGGGCAGAAGGCACGCCCGCATATATAAGGATACGGGCCCTGGGCCTCACCGGCCCTGAGGGGACGGCTCGCGCGGCAGCCGCACCGTGAAGGTGGTGCCCTGCTCGGGCAGGGACGTCACGGAGATGGCGCCCCGGTGTGCGCGGACAATCTGGTCGACGATGTAGAGCCCCAGCCCCACGCTCCGGTTCGACGTGCCGCCGGCGGCGCCGCGCTGCATCGGCTGGAAGAGCCGGGGCAGCACCTCGGGGGGAATGGGCGCACCGGTGTTGTGCACCTCCAGCACCAGGTCGGCGGCCTCGCCGCGCGTGGCCACCCGCACCGGGCTGCCCGGAGGGCTGTAGCTGAGCGCGTTGCCCAGCAGGTTGCCCACCAGCTGCGCCAGCCGGTCCGCGTCCCAGGCGCCCTGGCCGTCTCCGTGCTGCTCCACCTGGAGCTCCCGCTCGGGGTGGGACACCTGGATTTCGTCCAGCACCTGCCGGGTGAAGGCGTGGAAGTCCATGGGCTGGGGCCGCGTGGGCAGGCCGCCGCCCAGGCGCGCCTGGGTGAAGTCGAGCAGGTCTCGAATCAGCCGGTTCGCCCGCTCGGCGGAGGCGAGGATGCGGTTGAGGGGCTGGCGCTGCCGCTCGTCCAGGTCCGGGCGCCGCAGCAGCGTCCCGGCGGACAGGGTGATGGCGCTGATGGGGTTGCGCAAATCGTGCGAGACGATGCCGATGAGCTGCTGCTCGAACCCGGCGCGCCTGCGCGTCTCCTGCTCCAGGGCCCGGCGCTGCCGGATGTCCCGGGCGATGCAGGCGACGAAGTGCGGCTCGCGCGTCTTCGCGTCGAGGATGCCGAGCGTATTCACGTCCATGTCGATGCGCTCGCCCGTCTGGAAGTGGACGAGCTGCGCCTCGAACTGGACGGACTCGCCGCGCAGCAGCCGCGGAAGGATGCGCACGACGGTCTCCATCGACTCCGGGGTCCAGTAGTCGCGGATGACGGTGCGGGGCACGTCCGCCTCGCTCACGCCCAGCAGCGCCCGTCCGGCGGGATTCACATAGGTGAGGCGCTGGTCGGGCGAGGCGATGGCGATGAAGTCGCTGCTGCTCTCCACCAGCGCGAAGAAGTTCTGCCGCTCGGCCTCCAGGCGCTTGCGCTCGGTGATGTCCCGGAAGAAGACGATGGCCGCGAGGATGTTTCCCCGCGCGTCACGCGCCGGCCCGTAGTGCACCTCCACCATGCCGCGGCGGCCATCTCCGAAGATGTAGTGGAGCTCCTCCCCGTGGGCCTCCAGGCCCCGCAGGGCGCGCAGCAGCGGATAGTCCTCGGTGGGGATGGGCGTGCCGTCCGGCCGGATGATGGGCCACTGGTGGTAGTCCTCCGGCTCGGTGGTGGGGTGGGGCGGGTGATGCAGCTCACTCGCGATGCGCTTGTTGGCCAGCACGACGCGGCCGGCGGCATCCGCGATGGCCACCGCCATGGGGGCGTTCTCCAGCACGGCGTGGAGGCGGGCCTGCTCCTCCTCCATTTCGCGTCGTGCCCGCACCTGGTCCGTGACGTCCACCGCCTGGATGTAGATGCCGTCCACCGCGCGGTCCGGCCCGAGCGTGGGCTGGAAGACGAAGTTGAGGAAGCGGTCATCCAGGTGGCCGGTGCCCTCGCGGTCCAGGCGGACGACCACCTCGTTGGCGATGAAGGGCTCGCCCGTGGCGTAGACGCGGTCCAGCACGTCGATGAAGCCCTGCTCCTGGATTTCGGGCAGGGCCTCCCGGAGGGAGCGTCCCACCACGTCCCGGCCGACCAGCCGCACGTAGCCCGCGTTGGCGTAGTCGTAGACATGGCCGGGGCCGCGCAGCACGGCGATGGCCGCGGGGGCATGCTCCATCAGCGCGTGCAGGTCCGTGTGCGACCGCACGGACCGCTGGAGCGCCAGCAGGTCGCCGCGGTCCTGCTCGGCACGCCGGGTGAGGAGCACCAGCTCCGTCACGTCCTCCACCTGGTGCAGCACGTAGCGCACCTGGCCGTCCTCGGAGAGCACGGGGGTGTTGGTGGGGGTCCAGTAGCGCTCCTCGAAGCCGCCCTCCGCGCTCCCGCGCCGGGGGATGTCGTACCTCTGCACGGGCATGGCGTGCACAGCCCCGGTGGCCAGCACGCGCTCCAGGGACGCGCGCAGGTTGAAGACGCCCATGGCCAGCGGGGCCTCCGGGTTGTCGGGGAACACGTCGAAGAGGGCCCGGCCGGTGACGTCCTCGCGGCGCGTCATCGTCGCCCGGAGGTACGCATCCGTGACGGCGAGGATGGTGAAGGCCGGCTCCGGTGCGAGGGCGACCAGCAGGCCCGGGCTCTTCTCGAAGAGGAGCTGGAAGTCGGGGAGGGGCAAGGGCTTGGGAGGGAGGGCGGCGGGGATGGGGGAGAGGACAACTCTACGCCAAGAGGCTTGAACAGGGCGGAGGGGCCGCGCATGGTGCCGGAGTGAGCACCATTCCACATCCCGACTTCTCGGCCGCGCGCTTCTCCCAGTACCCGGACGCGCGCTTCCAGCCTGCCCCCTCGGACGGCGTCCTGCCGGAGGGGTTCTTCTCCACCACCAACCTGCCCACCTACGTGCGCGTGGGCGGCGCCTGGCGCATGCCCCGCGAGCCGCGCATGGACGCCGCGCTGGTGCTGGACGCGCAGGGCGAGCTGTGGGCCCGCGAGGGCCGGCGCGTGCGCGCGGGCGAGCGCGTGGTGGTGGGCCACGCCGAGGACGGCAGCCAGGGCGTCTACGTGAACATGGCCTACCTCACCGAGGGCGGTGAGGGTGAGTTCAAGTTCATGACGAGCGAGGTGTCGCGCGAGAAGCCCATCGACTACTCGCACATGGCCCGGCTGCTGGTGGAGGAGCGTGAGCGCGGCGGCTACCCCATCTGGGTGACGGGGCCGGCGCTGGTGCACTCACGGGCGCGCGCGGACATGACGTGGTTCATCGCCAACGGCTTCGTGGGCGCGCTCCTGGCGGGCAACGCGGTGGCGGTGCACGACATCGAGGCGTCCATCTTCAACACCACGCTGGGGATGAGCCACTCGGGCGAGGCCACGTCCGGCGGCCATGGCCTGCACATGCGCGCCATCAACAAGGTGCGCGCGGCGGGCTCGATTGCGAAGGCGGTGGAGTCCGGGGTGATTACCAACGGCATCATGCACGCGTGCGTGGTGCACCAGGTGCCCTTCGTGCTGACGGGCTCCATCCGCGACGACGGGCCGCTGCCGGATGTCATCACCGACAACCTGGCCGCGCAGGACGCCATGCGCCGTCACGCGGTGAAGGCCACCATGGCGGTGATGATTGCCACCGCGCTGCACGCCATCGCCACCGGCAACATGCTGCCGGCCTTCGTGGTGGAGAAGGACGGCGCGCTGCGCGAGCTGCCCACCATCTGCGTGGACTCGTCCGAGTTCGTGGTGAGCAAGCTGAAGGACCGCGGCACGCACCAGGCATTTGGCGTGGTGACGAACGCGCAGGACTTCATGCACATCCTCCGGCTCTACGTGGAGCGCGAGCTGGCGGCGCGCGGCACGGCGCCCAAGGGGGCCTGAGGACCCCGGGGACAGGGCGCGGGTCCGCCGCCCTGTCCTTGGAACTGCGCGAGCCGCGGGCTCAGCCGCAGGACTGCACGCCCACGGGCCGGCAGATGCCTTCCACGCAGGTGCCGGAGAGGTAGCAGGCGTCGGGGTCCGCGCACGGCTCCCCCAGGCGCACGGTGGCCACGCACTTCCGGCTGGTGGACGAGCACGTGAGGCCCGGCCCACAGAACCGCTCCGCGCACGGCTCGCCCTCGCGGGGCGGAGGCTGGCACGTGCCCTTCACGCCCTCCATGGGCTGTGCGCCGATGCAGCTCATGTTGTCGTCGCACTCGAAGGCGTGGCGGCAGGTCGCGCCCGCCGCGAGCCGAGGACGGCAGGTGCCGGGCTGGCCGGTGTCGCCATCGCAGAACAGCTCGTCGCGGCACTCGAAGGTGTTGAAGGGGCCGATGCCGGGGGTCTTGCAGGCACCGCCCTCGCCCTGGAGCTTCTGGCAGCGGCCGTCCCGGCAGAACAGGGACCAGGCGCACTGGGAGCGGAGGCCCTCATCACACGCCTGTCCCTCGGTGACCACGGGCTTGCACGTGCCGTGGAGACGGCCGCCCGTGTCGCACCAGGTCCCCTGGCCACAGACGCCGAGCAGCGTGCCGCCCTCGACTCCGCAGGCGGCCCCTTCAGTCGCGGGCGTGAGGCACTTGCCGCCGAGGAGGACGGTGCCCGGCGGGCAGGCGTCGAACGAAGTGCCCGGCGCCGTGACGGGGCCTCGCCTGCACACGCCACCGCAGCTGGAGGTCGTCACGTCGCAGTACGCGCCGTTGCTGCACTCGGTGCTCCACTGGCAGGCCTCGCCATCGGCGACCTGGCCCTGGAGGAAGCGGCACTCCAGGTCGTACTCAATGCCCCGGTTCAGCATGGGCAGGCTCACCGGGTCGGCTTCGCAGCTCCCCTCCCGGAGGGCCAGCACGCACTGGCCGGCGAGGTCCGCGTCGTAGCGGATGCGTCCCGAGGCGAGCGCGGCGTCATACCGCGTCCCCAGCCCGACCTGCCGGATGAGGCCCACGGACAGCTGCTGCTCCTGACAGCGCTCCAGGTCGTCGGTGATTCCACAGCGGGCCTGGCGCTCGCAGAGGGCCTGGGCGGCCTCCGCATTGAAGTCCGCCCGCTCCACGGGGATGACCTGCTCGATGTCGCCGCCGCCCCCGCCGTCATCCGTTCCGCCACACGCCGCCAGCCCCGCCCACATCACCGCCACGACTGCCCGCCATCCACGCATTGCTTGCCTGCTCCTGGTGCCCGGGAGGCGGGCCGGCCCCGCTCTCCTGAGGGCATACGGACCCAGGCCCCGGGTCTGGCTGGCGTGTGGCACGAATCCGGGCCCGGCGCACGCGTGGCTCAGTGAGAAGGGGCCGGCGGAGCCACCACGGTGGGGCCCTCGCTGACGGTCCGCTTCGCCTCACCCCGAAGCCGCTGCATCAGCACATAGAGGCCGGGGATGAAGACGAAGTTCACCACCGTGGACACCAGCATGCCGCCGAACACCGCCGTCCCCAGCGAGTTGCGCGAGGCCGCGCCCGCACCCTGGGCCGTCATCAGCGGCACCACGCCCAGCAGGAAGGCAATCGACGTCATGAGGATGGGCCGCAGGCGGACCTCGGCCGCCTCCACCACCGCGTCGACGGCGCTCCTACCGCCCTCGCGAAGCTGCTCCGCGAACTCGACGATGAGGATGGCGTTCTTGCTGGCCAGACCCACCAGCATGACGAGCCCCAATTGGCAGAACACGTCGTTGGAGAAGCCCCGCAGCCACTGCAAGCCCAGGGCGCCCATGATGGCCAGGGGCACGGAGAGGATGATGACCAGTGGCAGGCTGAAGCTCTCGTACTGCGCGGCCAGCACCAGGAAGACGAAGAGCAGGCCCAGGCCGAACATGGCCATCGTCTCTCCGCCGCTCTGCCGCTGCTCCAGGCTGATGCCGGACCACTCCGCGCTCATGCCCTGCGGCAGGACCTGGTCTGCCACGGCCTCCATGGCGTCCATGGCCTGACCGGAGGACACGCCCGGCGCGGGCTGGCCGCTGAGCTCCACCGAGCGGAAGAGGTTGTAGTGGCGGATGACCTGCGCGGACACCGTGGGCTCCACCTTCACCAGCGACTCCAGCGGAATCATGTCCCCGCTGTCGCTGCGCACGTAGAAGGCGCCAATGTCCTGGGGGCTGTCGCGGAACTGCTGCTCGGCCTGCACGTAGACGCGGTACGCGCGGTTGGCGTAGTTGAAGTCATTGACGTACTGGCTGCCCATGTAGACCTGCATCGTGCTGAAGATCTGCTCGATGGGCACACCCAGGGCCTTGGCCTTCTGCCGGTCCACCTCCACGTCCAACAGCGGCGTGTCCGCGTTGAAGCCGGTGAAGACGCCGCGCAGTCGGGGGTCTTCGTTGCCCAGCGCCATCAGCGCCTGCGCGGTGGCGGCAAGCGCGTCCAGTGAGTGGGTACCGTCGACGTCCTCGATGATGAACTGGAAGCCGCCCACGCTGCCCACGCCGCGGATGGCCGGGGGCTGGAAGGGCATCACCCGCGCGCCGCCGATGCGGTTGAACGGCGCGCGCAGCCGCTCCACCAGCGCGGCCACGGACTGGTCCTTTCCCGGTCGCTCTTCCCAGGGCTTCAGCGCGACGAAGATGTTGGCCATGTTGGGGCCGGTGCCCTGGGTCGAGAAGCCGCCGTTGGCGAAGATGGCGCGCACCTCCGGCTGGGCCTTGAGCACCGCCTCCACCTCCGCCATCACCTTCTCCGTCTGGGCGAGCGACGTCCCCTCCGGCCCCTGCACGGAGACGAAGAGGTAGCCCTGGTCCTCGTCGGGGATGAAGCCCTTGGGCGTCGCCCACATGAGCGCCACCGTGGCGCCGATGCAGAGGAGGAACGCTCCCAGGATGATGACCGGGTGCTTCAGCAGCTTGCGCAGGTTGCGGCCGTACACGGTCCGTGCCCCGTCCAGCGCCCTGTCCACCCAGCGGAAGAGCACCCACTTCTCGCCCTGATGGTGCTTGAGCATCCGTGCGCTCAGAGCAGGCGTGAGGGTGAAGGCGCAGAACGTGGACAGGGCCACCGACGCGGCGATGGTCAGTGCGAACTGGCGGTAGATGGCGCCCGTGGTGCCGGGGAAGAAGGCCACGGGGACGAACACCGCCACGAGTACGACGGAGATGGCGAGGACGGCGCCGGCCACCTCCTTCATGCCCTCGCGCGCGGCCTGCACGGCCGACAGCTTCCGCTCCACCATCAGCCGCTCGATGTTCTCGATGACGACGATGGCGTCATCCACCACCAGGCCCGTGGCCAGGGTGAGACCGAAGAGGGTGAGGGTGTTGATGGAGAAGCCCATCAACTGCACGAAGGCGAAGGTGCCCACCAGTGAGACGGGGAGGGTGAGGGCGGTGATGAGCACGCTGCGCCAGCCGTGCAGGAACAAGAAGATGACGAGGATGACGAGCAGGATTGCCTCCACCAGCGTCCGCAGCACCTCCTGCACGGTGGCGCGCACCGCGAGCGTGGTGTCGGTGCCCGTCTGGAACTCCATGCCGGGAGGGAACTGCGCGGACAGGCGTTGCAGCTCCGCGTAGACGGCGTCGCGCACCTCGAGTGCATTGGCGGTGGGGAGCTGGAAGGTGGCAATGCCCACGGCGTGCTTGCCGCCGAAGCGCAGCAGGGTGCCGTAGTTCTCCGCGCCCATCTCCACGCGGGCCACGTCCTTCACGCGGACGCTCTTGCCGTCGCTCTGGCGCATGAGGACGATGTCCCCGAACTCATCCGGTTCCACCAGCCGGCCCCGCGCTCGCACCGCGAGCTGGTAGGGCTGGTCCTCGGCGGAGGGTGGCTGGCCCACCTGTCCCGCGGCCACCTGGAGGTTCTGCTCCTGGAGCGCACGCGTCACGTCCTGCGGAGTGAGCTTGCGCCGCGCCAGCTCCGTGGGGTCCAGCCACAGGCGCATGCTGAACTTGCGCTCGCCGAAGATGCGCACGTCGCCCACGCCGCGGACGCGCTTGATGGCGTCCTTGAGATTCACGTCGGCGTAGTTGCTGAGGAACTTCGCGTCGTAGCGGTCGTCCGGGCTGAAGAGGGCCACGGAGAGGAGAATCTGGCTGGAGGCCTTGTTGACGACGATGCCCGTCTGGTTCACCTGCGCCGGGAGCCGTGAGGCGGCACGGCTGACGCGATTCTGCACGTCGACGGCGGCCACCTCGATGTCACGCGTGGACTCGAAGGTGATGGTGACGCTGCTGGTGCCGTCATTGCTGCTGGTGGAGGTGATGTAGCGCATGCCCTCCACGCCATTGAGCTCCTGCTCCAGGGGAATGGTGACGGCGCTCTCCACCACCTCGGCGCTAGCGCCCACGTAGGTGGCCGAGACGGTCACCTGTGGCGGCGCCAGGTCCGGGTACTGGGCAATGGGCAGTGAGGGGATGGCGATGGCCCCCACCAGCGTCAGCAGGATGGAGCAGACGATGGCGAAGACGGGCCGGCGGATGAAGAAGTCGATGAACATGGTGGGCTCCGTCCCCTCGGTTCAGAGGCTGCCGCCGGTAGGGGTGCCGACTCTCACTGGTGCGTATCTCGGGGCCTCGGCGCGTGGCGCGGGTGGGGCGGCCTTCAACTTCACGGGCATGCCGTCGCGCAGCGCCTGCAGGGACGAGACGGCCACGAGGTCGCCTGTCTTGAGTCCCTTCTCCACGACGTAGGACATGTCGCCCAGCGCGCCGAGGGTGATGGGGCGGCGCTCCACCACCGTCTTGCCATCCTTCTCCTGGACCACCAGCGCGAAGGGCTGGCCGCTCTGGCGCACCACCGCGAGCGCCGGAATCTGCAGTGCGTCGCGCACCGAGTAGACGATGCGTGCACGCACCAGCTCGCTGGGACGCAGGCCCACGGTGTTCCGGAAGGCGGCCTTCACCTCCACCAACTGGGTGCGCGGGTCGGCCTGGGGCGCGACGAAGAAGACGCTGGTGGTGAGCAGCACCTTGCCCTGCGCGTCGAGGAGCTCCAGCACCGTGTCGGGCTTCATCGAACGGGCGCGCGTCGAAGGCACCGACACGCTCACTTCGAGCACATCCGCCTGCGCCACGCTGGTCAGCTGCGTGGAAGCGCTGACGAAGTCACCCACGCGCACCAGCACGTCGCCCACGGTGCCGGCGAAGGGAGCGCGCACCATGTTGAACTGGAGCTGCACCTGGCGCTGCGTCACCTGCGCGGTGGAGGAGCGTGAGGCGGCCTCGGCGGCCTGCACCTGGGCGCGGGCGCCCTCCAGCTCCTGGGCGCTCGCGAGGCCCTCCTGGTGGAGCGCCTCCGTGCGGGCCAGGGTGCGGCGCGCCAGCTCCAGGTTCACCTGCGACGAGCTGAGCTGGGCCTGGGCGCTGTCCAGCGCGGCCGTCTCCTCGCGGGCATCCACTTCAAGCAGCGGCGCGCCTTCTTCCACCTGCTGGCCGGGGCGCACGTGGATGCGGCGCACGTAGCCGTCGACCTGCGGCAGCACCGTGACGCTCTGCCGCGACAGCAACGAGCCCAGGTACTCACCGGTGTCCCGCACTTCTTGAGGGGACAGGGACACCACGTCCACTTCGCGAGGTGGGGGCGCCGCCGGGGCCGCCTTTGTCCCCGAGCAGCCCGCCACCACTGCCAGCACCACCACACTCCACGCCGTCCTCTTCAGTGCCAACAGAGGGGACATCCAGCTCGCCAGTTGCATCGGGGCTCCGTCAGGAAGGCGTCCAGGTGTGCGTGAACGCGCCGTGTTCTTCATCGCCGCCAGGGGGCGCACCCGTGTCACCAGTCGCATCGGGCCTCCGTCAGGAATGCGTCCAGGCGTGCCTGGACGAGCTCGAATTCACGCA
>JBKGHK010000312.1:0-11171 GCA_046520375.1 Pyxidicoccus sp. 3LFB2 | reverse complement strand
CCTGGCCACCGGCACGGGCCCCGCGGGCCCCGCGACAGCGCGCTCGCGCAGCCCGTCATCGACAAGGTCTTCGGCGCCTCGGCGAAGGACCTGCCGTCGCTGCGTCAGGACGTCAGCGCCGTGGAGGTCCGGCTGGGCCAGTACGGCGAGCTGAAGGGCGACCTGAAGGACTCGTTGAAGGACGTGTCCATCAGCGGCAAGGAGGAGCTGAAGGCCACGGCGCGCCTGGAGTTCGTGAATGGCAAGCCGGCCTGGCTCGCCACCCGCCTGGATGCGGCCGGTGAGCTGGGCGGGTCCGTGTCGCTCGGCAAGAAGCCGGCGTGGAACGACAAGGAGAACAAGCGCCACGACGGGACGAGTGCCACCACTCCCTTCGCGGGCAAGACGCGCTTCGAGGGCGCGCTGGAGTTCCGCCGGCCGCTGCAGGATGACTTCAACTGGCAGGACCTCCAGGGCGTCAGCGTGGTGGCCTCGGCGTTCACCCCCGAGACGCGCGCGAAGCTGACGCTGGCCAACGAGACGGAGCTTGGTGGGGCCGGCAGCGGGGGCGGCGTGCGCAGCGAGCTGGAGCTGCACGGTGACCCCGACGCCCTGTTGAAGAGCGGCTTCGTGGGCAAGGCGCTCGACGGCGACATGGACTCGGCGTTCGACTCCGTCGAGCGCGTGCAGAAGGACGCGGGCTTCCTGGTGACGGGCCGGGTGCTGCCCTACACCACGGTGGGCGTGAAGGGCGCCGTCGAGGCCAAGAGCAAGGGCGAGGGCGTTGGCGTGGAGTTCGAAGCCGGACGGCGCGACTACCGGGAGCCGGTGGCCAACTACGCGGGCAATGCCTCGGCGCTGCGCGAGGACCTGGGGCGCCTCAAGGAGCAGTTCCTGCGGGGGGCCATGCCCACGGGCAACCCCATCGAGATGGGCTTCCCCCTCTTCGTGCGCGGGTAGCGGCCCGGTGTTCCCGCAGTAGCGACGCGGCGGCTCCTGGAGACGGGGGCCGCCGCTGTCGTTTCAGGGGGCCGTCAGCACTCCGGGAGCCCGACGCTCAGGTTGGCGACTTCCAGCACGTTGACGGCGAGGCCACCTCGCGCCGTCTCCTTGTACTTGTCCTTCATGTCACGGCCGGTGTCGCGCATCGTCTTGATGACCTTGTCCAGGCTGACGAAGTGCCGCCCGTCGCCGGACAGGGACATGCGCGAGGCGTTGATGGCCTTCACGGAGGCCATGGCGTTGCGCTCGATGCAGGGCACCTGCACGAGCCCGCCAATGGGGTCACACGTGAGCCCCAGGTTGTGCTCCATGGCGATTTCGGCCGCGTTCTCCACGTGCAGCGGCGTGCCGCCCAGCACCTCCGTGAGCCCGCCGGCCGCCATGGAGCACGCGCTGCCCACCTCGCCCTGGCAGCCCACCTCCGCGCCGCTGATGGAGGCGTTCTCCTTGTACAGCACGCCGATGGCGCCGGCCGTGAGGAGGAAGCGCACCACGCCGTCGTCGTTCGCCCCCGGCACGAAGCGCCAGTAGTAGTGCAGCACCGCGGGGATGATGCCCGCCGCGCCGTTGGTGGGCGCGGTGACGACGCGGCCCCCGGCGGCGTTCTCCTCGTTGACGGCGAGCGCGTAGAGGTTCACCCAGTCCAGCACGGTGAGCGGGTTGGTGAGGCCCGCCTCGGGACGGCTGAGCAGCCGCTGGTACATGGCCGAGGCGCGGCGCTCCACCTTGAGGCCTCCGGGGAGGATGCCGCCATTGGTGCAGCCTCGGCGCACGCAGGCCTGCATGACGTCCCAGATGCGCAGCAGCCCGGCGCGAATCTCCTCCTCGCTGCGCAGCGTCTTCTCGTTCGCCATCATGATGGAGCTGATGGGCTGGCGCTCGCGCTCGCAGTGCTGGAGCAGCTCGGCGGCGGAGTGGAAGGGGAAGGGCTGGGGCGTGGTGTCCTGGCGCAGCGGGTCCTGGCCCGTGGTCGCCGACTCGTCCACGACGAAGCCTCCGCCCACCGAGTAGTAGACGCGGGCGTCCAGCTCCGTGCCGTCCGCGGCGAAGGCGGCGAAGCGCATGCCGTTCGGGTGGTAGGGCAGCGTGCGGCGGCGGTGCATCACCAGGTGCTCGCCGTCGCGGAACGTCACGTCGCGCTTGCCCAGCAGGGAGACGCGGCCCTCGGTGCGCCAGCGGGTGACGATGGCGGGAATGGACTCCACGTCCACGCCTTCCGGCGTCTCTCCGCGCAGGCCGAGCAGCACCGCCTTGTCACTGCCGTGCCCCTTGCCGGTGGCGCCCAGCGAGCCGAACAGCTCCACCTTGAGCTTGGAGAGCCGCTCCAGCTTGCCACCTTCCTCGAGCCGCAGGGCGAACGTGCGCGCGGCACGCATGGGCCCGACGGTGTGAGAGCTGGAGGGACCGATGCCAATCTTGAAGAGGTCGAAGACGCTGACAGCCATGGGTGGCGGAACATGCCACGTTTCGTATTCCCTCCCAGCGTCCCCGGGAGCCGTGGCTGTCCGCGTCCGGACGGACGTCGCTCATTGGGATGCCAACGAGCTGTCGGCTGCTCGTACGCCGGGTGGCGCCGTGACGCGGGCGTCACGACTCCGGGTGGGGGTGCGTTGGACGCGGTGCGTTGACGCTATGCTCGCGCCATGTCCCGCTATCTCTTCACCCCGGATGGTTTCGACGTGGACGTGGAGGTCGACCTGTCTCCACAGGTCCTCGAGCTGGAGGCGAATGCCGACGAGTCCTTCTGGTCCATGAGAGACAGGCCCGACCTGCGGCGGCGGGGCATGAAGGCGGAGGGGGACTCCGATGTCATCGAGGTGCTCGACACGACGAGCCCCATACCGCCCTACCTGTATCCAACCCTGTCCGGAATGGAGCGCCGGTGGCGCTGGGCGCCGGCCATGGCCTTCGCGCTCAAGGCCAAGGCCTTCGATGATGGGCTGTACGCGGCCGTCGACCTCCTGGTGCAGCACGGCACGCCGCGGCTTCGTGGCAAGCGTCAGCTGGTCGAGCAGGTCCAGCAGCTGCTGCTGGCGCAGTGGCAGCAGGGGGGCTCCGAGTCGCTGAGGCCGGCGCTGGTCCTCCTGCGCGCGGCGCTGTCGATGACGGGCACGCTGGAGGAGCCCGACCGGAAGCTCCGGCTGCTGGTGAAGCAGGCCATCGACTCGTTCGAGGCCAGTCCGGAGGCGTCCAAGCCCCTGGGGTTCTACACCTGGCGTCCCGAGCTCAAGGCCCTGTTCAAGCAGGACCGGCTCCTCCAGACGCCGCTGGAAGAGGACGTGGCGGGAGGCCTGCTCGCGGTGCTCCAGTCGGATGCGTCCCTGCTGTCCGCGTGGCGGCGCCACCTGGGGTTGCTCGGCCAGCTGACGAACCCGCTCTCCAAGCCGGCGCTCGATGGGGGCACGGGAGAGCGGTGCTTCTTCCCGCCCTCGGACTCACATGAGGGGCGGCTGGTGAAGGCGCTGTTCGGTCAGGTGCCACCGCCAGAAGGCTTCCAGCTCGTCGATGAGCTGATGGCCCGGCTCCGGGATGGCCGGCTCGACAGCACTCCGACGGCACAGTCCGGCTGGTACGAGCATCAGTTCCATGCGCTGGTGCCCTTCCTCGTGCCCGAGCGGATGCCGGAGGCGGAGCGGCTCGTCATCGGGCCCCGGTACCGCGCCGAGCTGGAGCAGCAGTTCCGGGCGCTCTTCGCGCTGACGCGTGAGACGCACATCAAGCAGCTGGAGCAGGTTCGCGCGGGTGGGCGCCCACTCATCGTCAGTCCCCGGCTCTCCATCGAGCCGCTGGCCGAGTTCTATCTGCGGCGGGCGGAGGGGTATCGCTTCGTGCGGCAGGTGCTGGGTGAGTTCCTGGGCGAGCCCGCACTGGCCAATGCCCGGCGGGTGCTGCCCAAGGGCACCGCGGAGGAGCCGCTGCTGGAGGAGTTGGTGTGGATGGAGCAGCTGTTCCGAGGCGCCCACGCCATCGTCCGGCAGGAGCTTGGCTTCGGAGACCTGGCGGAGGCCTCACTCCCGGCGGCGATGCTGACGCGCCGGTGGCTCCGCCAGTGGACCCAGGACCCGGACCTCGCTCGGGATCCTCGCTGTGTCGTGCCGCTGTTCTTCGATGAAGCGCGCGGGAAGACCAAGGTCACCGCCGTCCTGGGCTTCCACTCCACCATCGTGAAGGCGCGCTTCCAGAGGCCTCCGCAGGTCACGCTGCATGGAAGGGGAGGGGCCCCTACGGAGAATCGGTCAGTCGTGTTCTGGGAGGCGCAGCACGTCACGGCCCGCCCGGTGACCGCGGAGCTGTACGTCTCCAAGGTGCCGGACCGTGTTGAGTTCCAGGCGCTCTGTGACGAGCACTTCAGCCCCCAGGCCATCCTGGAGGCCTTGCAGCGCTGACGCGGGTTACTTCTTGGCTTCTGGGGGAGCCAGCTGCTGGACGAGGACGTCGTTGATGAGCTCGAACTTGCCGCGCTCACCCAGGCCGAAGTCGCCGTCTTTGCCGCGTCACTTTCGAATGACGATGGCGGCATTGCCGGCGAGGGGCTCAAGAGGCTCAACGCCTGGGGGCCTGGCCGTCGACAGCGGTGTGAGGTCGATGTCGCTGGGTTCCAGTTCGAGCAGGGCGTCGGCGAATCGCTCGCTCACGACAATCAGGGTGGGTGCGTCCGCCAGCCTGAACACGTCCAGTTCTTCCGGGAGTGAGGCGGGGTCCAGCCAGCGATGCGCAGGCAAGGACCACTCGTCCCGCCCGCACACGGCGCATGGGCCGGACCTTTCCGGAGGCAGACAATCCGGGTGGAGCCTTCCTTGTGCCAGTAGCGCCAGCTCCGCGATGCCAGGGGAGGGGGGGCGCCGGAAGCGCGGCCGGACGGGCACAATGCCGCGGACGTTCAGCTTCGCGAGGACCTGAAGGGCGTCCTCTCGGACCAGCAGGGTCCACATGTCCGACGTGAGCGGACCCCACTTGCCGCGAGCCGAGCCCACCAGGGGACCAAACGCGGTACCTGGCTCCAGTGGGGCGTCAGGGGGGCAGTAGGGGCGCACCAACTCCCGCAGGCGTGAATACTCCTGGAACGGCTCCGGGCGGGCTTCCTCCAGCTCTCGGGCGACGTCCAGCGCCGACAGGTCCACCGCTGGATAGGTGAGGACGCCGGCCCAGGTCTCTCGGCAGCCCGGGCAATCCTCCAGACCTGGAAGCGACCAGCGCCGCTCGGCGCGGTAGGTGCCGCTCCAGCGGCCCTCGGCGCTTGTCAGCTCGAAGTATCGAGTCATGGAGGCGGAAGCGGGGGAAGGGTCTGCCAGTAGGTGAGGGGCAGGCCCCATAGGTTGTGCCTGGCTATCATGTACGAGGCCTGCTCGAAGTGCTGGTGCTTCCATTCGGTGTTCCAGGGGCCTCGGTCCTTCTCCTTGTGGAGGCGCGCATGTACCTGCGCGTCAATGACCAGCACCCAGTCATGGACATTGATTCCCCTGCTCGCGAAGTACTGCTGGAGGGCCTGAGGGAAGATGTGGTGCCGCTCGTGTGGCCTCGTGCGCCATTCGTCCAAGCGTCGCTGGAACTCCTGCTGGCTGGGCAGTTCCTCGGGGCGGTACCACTGGAAGACCATCACTGGGTGCGCGTCACCAGGCAGGGGCTGGCTGTTGCCCCAGTTGCGCTGGCTGTTCGCCGGCGGGGGCATGGCGGGCACGCCTCGTGTTCGGACGATTCGCCCCGGTACCAGGTCTTCGCAGCGGTAGATGCCGCACCCGGCTGGCGTGCAAGTGGCGGTGAGGCACTCGCCCTCATCCTCACCGTTACACTCGTTCTGCCCGGCCGAATCCCAGACGTCGGCAGCGGCGCCCGTAGCGGCGTCCTGCGCCGTGGTGGTCGCGCACGCCTGCAACGCCGCAACGAGTAGCAGTAGCGAAAGCCGCATGCGCCCCCCAGAGGTGTCCGGGCATCATAGGGGCTCGCGCGGCGCTCCCTGGATGGGGGAAACCTCGTAGGAGCGCGTGCGTCAGTGCTCTTCGCCAGGCCGCGTTGTTGCGGCCCCCGTTCCCTGGTGCTCAGCCCACCGCGGGCTGGACACCCACCGCGGCCTCAGGCGCGGACTTCATGGCCTGGGGCCGGATGGCGAGCAGGCGCAGGCCGTTGGCGACCACCAGGAGCGTGCTGCCCTCGTGGAGCACCACGGCGTGGCTGATCTGCGTCAGGCCGAACACCGCCGCGATGATGAGGATGCCGCTGATGCCCAGCGAGATGACCAGGTTCTGCTGCATCACCGCCGTCGCCTGACGCGCCAGCCCCAGCGCGAAGGGCAGCCGGGACAGGTCGTCGCTCATCAGCACCACGTCCGCCGTCTCCAGCGCCGCGTCCGAGCCCGCTCCGCCCATGGCCACACCCACCGCCGCCGCCGCGAGCGCGGGGGCGTCATTCACCCCGTCGCCCACCATCGCCACCGAGCCCTTGCGGCCCATCTCCCGCACCGCCGTCACCTTGTCGGCCGGCATCAGCGGCGCCTTCGCCTCGTCCAGCCCCACCTGCGCGGCGATGGACTTCGCCACCAGCGCGTTGTCGCCGGACAGCATCACCGTGCGCTCGATGCCAAAGTCCTTCAGCGTGTGCACCACGTGCCGCGCACCCGAGCGCAGCGTGTCCGCCACGCCCAGCACGCCCAGGTAGCGCCCCGCCTTGCGCACCACCATCGTCGTCTGGCCCGCCTCCTCCAGCTTCCGGACCTCCGCCGCGATCTCCGCCGGGACGGCGTCGCCCTCGAACAGCGCGAGGCTGCCGACGTCCACCGCCGCGTCGCCCACCTTCGCGCGGATGCCCTTGCCGTGCACCGCCTCCAGGTCGCTTCGCCCGCCGAGCCTGGATGCCACCCTCCACCGCCGCGTCCACCACCGCCTTCGCCAGCGGGTGCGCCGAGAGCGCCTCCACCGCCGCCGCCGTGCCGAGCAGTTCCTCGCGCGACACGCCCTGCGCCGGCACCGTGCTCAGCAGCTTCGGCCGGCCCACCGTCAGGGTGCCCGTCTTGTCGAAGGCGATGGCGTTCACCTTCGCCAGCAGCTCCAGGTAGATGCCGCCCTTCACCAGCACGCCGCCCCGCGCCGCCGCCGCCACCGCGGAGAGCACCGCCGACGGCGTGGAGATGGCCAGCGCGCAGGGCGAGGCCGCCACCAGCAGCGCCACCGCGCGGAGGACGGCCTCCTTGAACGGCGTGCCCATCAGCATCAGCACCACCGGGAACACCACCGCGGCAATCATCACCAGCGGCGCTACCGTGCGCTCCAGCCGCTGCGCGAAGCGCTGGTTGGGGCCCTTCTGCGCCTCGGCCTCCGCCACCATGTCCACCACTCGCGCCAGCACCGACTCCGAGGAGAGGCGCGTGACTTCCACCTCCAGCATGCCCTCGCAGTTGATGGTGCCCGAGAACACCTCGTCGCCCGCCTTCTTCGCCACCGGGATGGACTCACCCGTAATGGCCGCCTGCTCCAGCGAGCTCTTGCCCTCGCGGATGATGCCGTCCAGCGGGACGCGGTCGCCAGGGCGCACCACCACGCGCTCGCCGCGCTGCACGTCGCCCACCGGGACTTCCACCACGTCGCTGCCCCGGCGCACGCGCGCCACCTCGGGACGGAGCGCCCCGAGCGACTCAATGGAGCGCCGTGCGCGGTCCATGGCCCGGTGCTCCAGCGCGTGGCCCGCGGCGAAGAGGAAGAGGAGGAAGGCGCCCTCGAACCAGGCGCCCAGCACCGCCGCGCCCAGCGCCGCCACCACCATCATCGTCTCGATGTCGATGCGCAGCTGGAGCAGCGACTTCACCGAGCCCCGGATGGCGAAGAAGCCACCGCTCGCCATCGACAGGGCCCACACCAGCGTCGGCACCAGCGCCGGCACCGAGCCCCACTTCTCCAGCGCCCAGCCGGCGACCAGCAGCACGCCCGCGGCCACCATCAGCGGCATCTCCAGCAGCGGAGCCAGCCCGCCGCCGTGCGCGTGGTGCGAGCAGGCATGGCCCTGCATCGGCACTTCCAGCGCGTAGCCGAGCGCCTTCGCCTTCGCCTCCACGTCCTTCAGCGAGACTTCCTCGCTGTCGTACTCCACGACGAGCCGCTCGCTGGCGTACGCCACGCTCGCGGAGAGGATGCCCTTCAGCTTCCCGAGGCCGTGCTCGATGACCGTGGCCGAGTCGGCCGAGGTCATCCCGCGCACGAACCACGTCTGGTGCTTGTAGCGCTCCGCCACCTCGGCGCCGGTGCGCTGCGCGGCCGTGATGAGCTCCGATGCGCTCACCACCTCCGACTTGTAGTGGATGCAGATCTCCCCGTGTCCGAGGTCCTTCCGGAGGTGGACGTCCGTCACGCCCCGGTGCGCTTCGAGCGCGGCCTCCAGCTTCTGGAAGCGGCCGGCGTCGTCCGTCTCTCCCGGCAGCGCGCCCTCCAGGTCGAGCTGGAGCGCCACGCCTCCGCCCTCCGCGGGACGGTGCCCGGGCGGACGGATGCGCTTCGGCTTCGGGTGGTGATGCCCGTGGCCATGGTCGTGGTCATGGTCGCAGCCCGGGCCGTGCTCGTGCTTCTCCGCGTGAGCATGCGCATGACCGTGGTCATGGTTGCAGCCCGGCCCGTGCACGTGCTTCTCCGCGTGCGCGTGGCCGTGGTCATGCCCGTGGTCGTGCTTGCAGTCCGGCCCGTGCACGTGCTTCTCCGCCTTCGCGGGGCCGATGACCTTCAGCTCCTTGAAGGACAGCTTCCCGGCGGGCTTCACCGCCGCCAGGGACGGGCCGTGGTCGTGGTTGCAGCCCGGTCCGTGGACGTGGGGCTCGCCATGCCCGTGCTCATGCGCGTGGCCGTGGTCATGCGCATGGTCATGCTTGCAGTCCGGCCCATGGACGTGGGCGGACGGCGCGCTGCTCTTCTTCTGCTCGGACATGGCGTGGGTCTTCCTGATGCTAGTGGCGGTGGCCGCCGTGCTTGCGGGATGGGGCAGGGGCGGGGGCACTCACGGGCTCGGACTTGTGGTCCTCCTCCTCCTCGTGGTGGTCCTCGTCCTCGTGCTCCTCGGGGATGGGCTGGGTGAACTTCTGTCCCGCCACCTCCAGGGTGAAGGCCTTGCACGTGGCCGGTACTTCGAACTCCAGCACTGCGGGGAGGCGCCCCTCGTACGACTTCAGGACCTTGCCCTGTTCGTCGTAGATGGTGCCGCCCGCGGCGACCGTCATCGTCTCGTCCACCAGCACCGCCACCAGCTCCGCCATCTCCTCCATGCGGTCGGCGATGCGGTGACACCAGAGGTGGCCCACGCCCGGGTACGTCTCGTGGGAAATCTCCTCCATCTGCTCCTCGTCGACCTGGTCGCCCACGCCGACGAACACGAAGTTCATCCGGGGCAGGCGGCCCGCCGCGATTTCCTTCGCCACCTGCGTGGCGTAGGCCCGCACGTCGGGGCCGTCCGACAGCTGGGAGTCGGTGATGATGACCGCCAGCCCCTGGCGCGCGCCCTTGGACACCGCGCCCTTCATGTGCGCCACGAAGTCGCGCAGCACCGGCAGCATCACCGTGGCCTTGCCGTAGAAGCGAGGCCCCGGGAAGCGGAAGTCCTTCGCCTGCACCGCAGTGAGGTCACCCAGCGGCTCCAGCTGGCTGCCGTCTCCCGTGGCCCAGTAGGCGACGCGCACGCCGCCGTCGCGGTCCTTGCTCGCGAGGTACTCGAGCATCCACCGCATCTGCGGCTCGACGAGGTTCTTCACGGGCGCCAGCTTCGCCAGCACGCCGCGCGGGCCGTACTCGTCCTCCATGCTCGCCGAGCCGTCCATGTAGAGGGCGACGTCCAGCCCCTCCACCGTCGGGTCATGCAGCAGCGTGGCGACGACCTTGTTCCCCATCCGGTGCACGTCCGAGAACGGCCGGACGATGGCTTCGTGGCCGGCCATCAGTGGTGGTCCTCGTCCTCGTCGTGGTGGTCCTCGTCCGGCAGCGGCTGGGTGTAGCGCTGGCCGTTCACCTCCAGGGTGAAGCTCTCCGTGCCCTCGGGCACGTCGAACTCGAGCACCGCCGGGAGGCGACCCTCGTACGTCTTCAGCACCTTGCCCTTGTCGTCGTAGATGGTGCCGCCCGCCGCGACGGTCATGTTCTCATCCACGAGCACCGCGACCAGCTCCGCCACCTGGGTGATTTCCTTGGCGATGCGGTGGCACCACAGATGCCCCACGCCCGGGTACTCGGTGTGGGCAATCTTCTCCAACTGCTCCTCGTCGATGCCGTCACCCACGCCCACCAGGACGAAGTTGAGGCGCGGCAGCTTGCCGGAGGCGATCTCCTTCGCCACCTGGGCGGAGAACCGCTCGACCTCCTCGGCGTCGTGGAGCTGGCCGTCGGTGACGATGACCGCGCAGCCACGGCGGGCGCCCTTCGGCACCTGCTCCTTGAGGTAGCGCACGTAGTCCTTCAGCGCGGGCGCGAGGAACGTGTGGCTCCCGAGGCGCCGGGCGCCGGGGAACTTGTACTGCTTCACGTCCACGCCCTTCAGCTCGCCGATGACCTCCACGTCACCGCCGGAGTTGCCGCACGCCCAGTAGGCGACGCGGAGCTGACCGTTGCGGTCCTTGGTGGCGAGGTACTCGAGCATCCACTGCACCTGGGGCTCGACCTGGTTGGCGGGCTCCTTCATGGGCGCGCCGCGAATCCACTCCAGGAAGCTGCGGGAGGGCGTGTTGTACGCGTACTCGTCCTTCATGCTGCCCGACGCGTCCATGTAGATGGCGACGTCCAGCCCCTCGACGGTGGGGTCATGCAGCAGCACCGCGCGGACCTTGTCGTCCTCGACGTGAAGGTCCGAAAACGGCTCGACCGGCTTCTCGTGTCCCATGTGTTCCCCCTGCTGTTGGGGCGGGACGGTAGCGCCCCATGGGCAGGCGTCGCAATGGCGCTACTCGTCGAAGTCGGACATCCAGTCCGGCTTCTTCCCCGTTGGGGCGGAAGCCGAGGGCTTCTTCGACGACGGCGTGGGAGCGGGCGGCGCCCTGGGCGTGCTCGGTAGGGGAGCGGGCGTGCTCGCGCCAAAGTCCGCCATCCACGACGGGGTGCCGGGCTTCGCGGGCGCGGGCGGCGGCGCGAAGGCCGGCTTCGTCCGCGTCAGCTTCGGCTGCACGCCGCCGGGGTGCGAGGCGGCGTGCGCGTCCAGGAAGTCGCGCATCCAGTCATCCGGACGCGGCGGCTTCG
>JBKGHK010000311.1:0-11224 GCA_046520375.1 Pyxidicoccus sp. 3LFB2 | reverse complement strand
CTCGCCGCCGTCGAGCTGAAGCGCCAGCGCGGCCCCGAGGCCGGCTGGTCCTCGGACCTGGCCGGCGCCTTCCTGGACCAGATGGACACGCGGGTGCGCACCGTGGACGTGCGCTCCGTGGTGGACGGCCGCCCGGTGCGCCGCGCCGCGCTCGCCTCCGGGGGCGTCCTGCTGGCCCTGGCCGTGCTGATGGTGCTGCTGGGCGCGCGCTGGAGCGTCGGCATGGCGCGCATCCGCGAGGCGGCCAAGGGCCCCACGGTCCAGGCCCAGGCCGAGCCGATTACCGGCGACATCGAGCTGACCTACCGCTACCCGGCGTACACGGGCCTGGCGCAGCGCACCGTGCCCGGCACCAACGGCGAGGTGAGCGCCCCGGCGGGCACCGAGGTGGTGCTCAAGACGCGCTCGGACCGCGCCGTGGAGCGCGCGGAGCTGCTGGTCAACGGCCAGCCGCTGCCCCTCACCGTCACCGGCAACCGCGAGCTGGAGGGCACCTTCATCGCCAAGCAGTCCGGCAACTACCGCTTCGCCTTCTACGGCCCGCGCGACAAGCTGCTCGTCACCGGGCCTGAAATCGCCCTCAATGTGGAGGCGGACAAGGCGCCGCAGGTGGCGCTGATGACGCCCGCGGTGGAGCTGGAAGTCGACCCCGGCGAGAAGGTGACGCTCAAGTACGAGGCCTCCGACGACTACGGCCTGTCCGGCCTCGCGCTCGTCTTCCGCACGCCCGGCACGGCGAAGGAGACGCGCGTGCCGCTGCCGCGCGAGGACGGCCGCCGCAGCCGCGCCACGCACACCTGGGATTTGGGCACGCTCAAGGTCGACCCGGGCGACAGGATTTCCTACTACGTGGAGGCGCAGGACAACGACGCGGTGGAGGGCCCGAAGAAGGGCGTCAGCCGCACGCAGGTGCTGCGCATCTACTCCGCCGCCGAGCACCGCCGCGCCGCGCTGGAGAAGGCCGAGCAGCTGTGGGGCCGCATGGTGGACCACCTCGCGGACCGCCTGGAGGGCCCGGACCGCGCGAAGCAGAAAGACGCGCAGGCCGTGGCCGCCGCCGCCACCGTGGACACCAGCGGGCAGCAGCTGGTGACGGACATGCGCACCCTGGCCCGTGAGCTGTCGCGCGAGCGCGACGTGCCCACCGAGCTGGTCTCCGCGCTGAGCCACATCTCCGAGTCGCTCGGCAGCCACATCAATGGCACCGCCGACTTCCGCCGCCTCTACCTGCGCACCCAGCGCGCCCGGGGCGAGGACTGGGGCACCGGCAACCGCCTCACCTCCACCGTCAACGAGGAGATTGAGGAGCTGGAGAAGGACATCCTCTACCTCGAGTCGCTCATCGACCGGCAGAAGCTGGAGGCCCTGCAGGAGCTGGGCAAGCAGCTGGCCAACGAGCGGCGTGAGCTGGCCAACCTCGTCGAGCAGTTCAAGAACAACCCCGACGAGCAGGCCCGCCAGGCGGTGATGGAGCAGATTCAGCAGCTGAAGAATCGCATCAACGAGCTGATGCAGCGCATGGCGGAGATGCGCAAGGGCATCCGCGACGAGCACTTCAACGCCGAGGCCCTCCAGGAAATGATGAAGGAGCAGGACCTCTCCAGCGCGCTCGACGAGGTGGAGAAGATGATGCGCGAGGGCAAGACGGAAGAGGCCCTCGCGAAGCTCCAGGAGCTGGGCATGCAGATGGACGAGATGCTCCAGAACCTGGACAAGGAGTCGAGCGACTTCGGCTCCGAGCAGAACCCCGAGCTGGCGGAGAAGTTCGGCAAGTTCATGGAGGAGCTGCAGACCACCGTGCAGGAGCAGCAGAAGGTGGCCGACCAGACGCGTCAGCTGCGCGACCAGGCCCGCTCTCAGAACCGCGAGCGGCTGGCGGAGAAGGGCAAGGCCCTCAAGGAGGACCTCATGCGCAAGGTGCAGCAGGCGCAGGAGGACTACAAGAAGCTCCAGCCCGAGCAGCTCAACAGCCGCGCCGCGCGCCCCCTGGAAGAGGCCCAGTCCGAGCTGCAGAACGTGGAGAACGCGCTGAAGGTGAACGACTTCGACCTCGCGGCCGAGGCCGCCGCGCGCGCCGAGGACGCCGCCCGCCAGCTGTCGATGATGGGCGAGCAGCAGAAGCAGCTCGACGAGATGTTCGGCAACCCGCCCGAGGTGCGCCAGCAGTCCGCCAACCTCGCGCAGCGGCTGGAGAAGGACGCGCGCAACGTGGAGGAGGTCAACAAGCAGCTGCAGTCCCTCTTCCCGCCTCCGGGCTCGCAGCTGTCGCAGCAGGAGAAGCAGCAGCTGCAGCAGCTCGCGCAGCAGCAGGGTGAGCTGGAGCAGCGCGCGCAGGGGCTGCGCCAGCAGATGGAGGAGATGCAGCAGATGGCGCCCCTGTTCGGTGAAGAGGCCACGCAGCAGATGGAGGGCGTGGGCCAGCGCATGGGCGAGGCCTCGCAGCGGATGCAGGGCAAGGACCCGGGCCGCGGCTACGGCGAGCAGCAGGCGGCCCTGGAAGGCCTGCGCCAGTTCCAGCGGCAGATGCAGGAGGGCCAGAAGGGCGGCAAGGGCGGCCTGCCCCTGCCCATGGGCGCGGGCGCGCGCCGGCAGGAAGGCAACGGCAAGGACCCGAAGAACGAGGTGGAGCTGCCCGACGAGGACGCCTTCCAGGCCCCGAAGGAGTTCCGCAAGGACCTGCTGGACGCGATGAAGCAGGGCGCCCCGGAGAAGTACCGGGAGCAGGTGAAGCGCTACTACGAGGAGCTGGTGAAGTGAGCCACGCGATGCCGCAGCACGAGTCCCCGCTGGCCGTGAGGGCCCTCTTCGCCGTGCTGGCCGTGGCCGTCTGCTGCGTGCCCATGTCCACGTGGGCGCAGGACGCGTCGCTGAAGGACCAGGTGAAGGACAAGCTGGGCCGCGTGGACCAGAACCTGGACGACTGGGACGTCCCCGGCGCGAAGCGCGAGCTGGCCGAGGTGGAGCCGCTCGTCCCCGCGGAGCTGGAGCCCCTGAAGTACTACCAGGGCCGCGTGGCCTTCGAGGAGGGGCGCTACGAGGACGCGGTGACGCTGCTCCAGGCCTCCACCATCGAGGACAAGCCGGGCAGCTACCTGCGGCTGGCCAAGGACACGCGCGACATCGTCAAGCGACACCAGCGCGCGGAGAGCGAGCACTTCATCTTCTTCTACCCGGGTGGGAAGGAGGAGGTGCTCGTCCCCTACGCCCTGGAGACGCTGGAGTCCATCCACCGCGCCATGGCCGAGGATTTGGGCTGGACGCCGCCCGGGAAGATTCGCGTCGAAGTCGTGAACAACGCGCGCGAGCTGTCGCGGGTGAGCACGCTGACGGAGAAGCAGATTCGCACCACCGGCACCATCGCCATCTGCAAGTTCAACAAGCTGATGGTGACCAGCCCCAAGGCCGTGGCCCAGGGCTACGACTGGCAGGACACGCTGGCGCACGAGTACATCCACCTCGTCATCAGCCAGATGAGCCGCAACACCGTCCCCATCTGGCTGCACGAGGGCCTGGCCAAGTTCCTGGAGTCGCGCTGGCGCGGCAAGGGCGGCCTGGCCATGACGCCCTCCACGCTGGCCCTGCTGGGCAAGCGCGTGAAGGCGGACACGCTCATCCCCTTCGACAAGATGCACCCGTCCATCGCGATGCTGCCCACCGCCGAGGACGCGGCCGTCGCGTTCGCCGAGGTGTTCTACGCCATCGACTACGTGCACCAGACGAAGGGCTCCGCGGGGTTTCGCGCCATCATCCAGGAGCTGAAGGCCGGGCAGAAGGACCGCAAGGCGGTGGAGGCCGCCACGGGCATGCCCTTCGCCCTCTTCGAGAAGGCGTGGCTGGCCCACATCAAGAAGCAGCCCTTCCCGCAGGAGCTGCTGCCGCGCGAGGAGCGCGTGGTGCTCAAGGAGGACGCCAAGGGGAAGACGCAGGAGGACGGCGAGAAGAAGGGCCGTGAAATCTCCTTCGGCGACTTCGACAACGTGCAGGAGCTGCCGGCGCGCCGCTTCGCCCACCTGGGCGAGGTGCTGCGCGAGCGCAACCGGGTGAAGGCCGCGGCCGAGGAGTACGCCAAGGCCCACAAGCTGGTGGGCGACAAGTACGAGTCCATCTCCAACAAGTACGCGCTGGCGCTGCTGGAGCTGCGGCGGCTGGACGAGGCGGAGAGCGTGCTGCGCGGCAGCCTGCGCGTGTACCCGGGCTCGCCCTCCACCAACGTGCACCTGGGCCGCATCCTCCTGTTCCGCAAGGACTACCCGAAGGCGAAGACGGCGTACCTGGAGGCGTTGGCCTCGGACCCGTTCGACCCGGAAATCCACCTGGCCCTCACGCGCATCCACGGCGCGCTGGGCGAGACGGCGCTGGCCACCCGCGCCCGCATGGCCACCGTGAAGCTCACCAACCTCAAGCCCGAGCAGGTGGACCACGTCGCCCAGACCTTCCTCAAGGAGGAGGGAGAGTTGTCGGAGATGAACGTCTCTGGCACCGGAGGCCCGGGTGGGCAGCAGCCAGCCGGCCAGCAGCCAGCCGGACAGCAGCCAGCCGGACAGCAAGCCGTCCCTGACGCCGGCCGCTGAACCCCCTGGGAAGGGCGGCCGTCCGGCCGAGCGCCCGTCCATCCATGGCCGCTCCCCACCCCGTGCGTAGTTTCACGCGCGGGGAGGCAGGATGGAGTTTGACTCGCTCATAGCGCTGTCCGCCCACGTCATGGAGGCCGCGGGCGTGGGCGCCATGGTGCTGGGCGCACTGCTCGCGGGCGTCCTGCTGGCGGTGCGCCGGGCGGGCCTGGCGCCGGGTGAGGCCTACCGCCGCTTCCGACTCAACCTGGGCCGCGCGATTCTGCTGGGCCTGGAGTTCCTCGTCGCCGCCGACATCATCCGCACGGTGAGCGAGGAGCCCTCGCTGCGCGGCGTGCTGGTGCTGGGCCTCATCGTCCTCATCCGGACCTTCCTCAGCTTCACCCTCACCGTGGAGCTGGAGGGCCGCTGGCCCTGGCAGCACCACGAGACGACTTCCGAAGCCGTTCACGGCCCCCGGGTGCCCCCCGTGCAGGCCCATCTGCCCCGCGCGCCCGCGGGAGAGGAGCCTTCCGTGCGGCATTGAACGCTCAGCCCCGGACTCATGGGCAGGGCCTCCGTTGGCCGGCGCACCCATCCACTCCCCGAGCGTGTGGTGGCGCACGAACCGCCGGGCCGATTCCTGCGACCTGCCGCGCCCTCGTTGCAAGGTGCGCGCCCGCAGCCAGGACCTTCAGGAATTACGCAGTACAAAAAAGGGAGAAGCACGACATGAAGCGAACCATTCAGGGAATCTTCGTTACGGCCTCCATCCTCACCAGCGGGCTGGCCTTCGCCCAGGCCCCGAGCACCCCCGCGACGGGCAGCCCGCCCCCCGGCCAGATGAAGAAGGCCGACAAGGCCATGGGCGGCGACTTCAAGGGCTTCATGGCCCCCAAGGACGAGAAGGCGCTGCTGGAGCACCTGCACTACGCCAACCAGCAGGAAATCAAGCTCGGCCAGCTCGCCGAGAAGAACGCCATGAATCCCGAGGTGAAGTCCTTTGCCAGCATGATGATCAAGGACCACACGGCCATGGACCAGAAGCTCATGGACTATGCGAAGTCCAAGGGCGTGAAGGTTGCCGACATGCCCAAGCCGGCGAACGACATGGAGAAGAAGATGATGGCCCAGGACAAGGCCACCATGGAGGAGCTCCAGGTCCTCAAGGGCGCCGCCTTCGACTCGTGTTACATGGCCGGCCAGGTCGGTGACCATGACGCCACGCTCGGCAAGGTGATGGCCGCCAAGCAGGCCATGCCCACCATGGACCCGACGATGACGTCGATGGTGCAGGAGCTCACCACCAAGGTGCCCCAGCACCGTGAGCAGGCCTGGAACATCCTCGGCAAGCTGGACGACGGCATGGCCGTGGGCGGCTCCGGCGGCACCATGGGCGGCTCGGGCAGCACGGGCGGCACCATGAACCACGGCTCCATGGGCCATGGCTCGACGGGCGGCACCATGGGCGGCTCGACGGGCGGCACCACGGCGCCCACCACGCCCGCGCCGAAGCCGTAGTCCGCGTCACCTCAGCAATACGGGCGCGTTTTCGCCCGCATGACACCGCGCGCCTCCTGGAGATTCCGGGGGGCGCGTTTTCATTGCAGGATGCCGGGCCATGAGCTTCCGAACCCTGACCCTGGCCACCGCGCTCGCCCTTGGCCCGCTGCTGACGGGCTGCGCCAATGACGCGGACTCCATCTGCGACAAGCGGCAGAACTGCTTCGACGACGACATCGACACCGGCACGTGCGCCGAGCGCGTCGAGGAGTGGGTGGAGGAGCGGGACGAAGACGACCGCCGCGAGCGCGTGGAGAACTGCGCGCGCTGCATCGACGACCGCACCTGCGCCGAAGTCCTGGAGAACTGCATCGACGAGTGCTTCGACATTCCGTCCTGAAGCCCCGCCGCCGTCTTTCCGGGCCCCCCGCGCCTGATGCGCGGGGGCCCCGGTCCTGCGTGATTCAAACGGCTACTTGCGCGTCCACTGGTCCAGCCAGGCCAGCACCTCGTCGTGCCACTGCACGCTGTTGGCCGGCTTCACCACCCAGTGATTCTCGTCGGGGAAGTAGAGCAGCTTCGAGGGGATGCCCTTGCGCTGCAGGGCGGTGAAGGTGCCCAGCCCCTGCGTCTCCACCACGCGGAAGTCCTGTCCGCCGTGGATGACCATCATCGGCGTCTTCCAGTTCTTCACGAAGTTGATGGGGCTGTGCTTGCCGTAGCCCTCGGGGTTCTCCCAGGGCGTGCCCTTGTGCTCCCACTCGGGGAACCACAGCTCCTCGGTGTCGAAGTAGCCCATGCGCTCGTCGAGGATGCCGTCGTGGTTGACGAGGCACTGGAAGCCGTCCGCCCAGTTGCCGGCAATCCAGTTGATCATGTACCCGCCGTAGCTGGCGCCCAGCGCGCAGCGGCGCGTCTTGTGGATGAACGGGTAGCGCTCCAGCGCGGCGGTGAGGCCCTTCTTCAAATCTTCCAGCGGCTTGCCGCCCCAGTCGTCGCGGATGGAGTCGGTGAAGGCCTGGCCGTAGCCGGTGGAGCCATGGAAGTCGACCATGACGGCCACGTAGCCGCGCCCCGCGTACGTCTGCGGGTTCCACCGGTAATGGAAGTGGTTGCCGAAGGAGCCCTGCGGTCCGCCGTGGATGAGGAAGGCCAGCGGGTACTGGCGCTTCGCATCGAAGTCCACCGGCTTCACCACCCAGGCGCGCACCGTCTCGTTGTTCCAGCCGGGGAACTCGAACTGCTCGAAGGCGCCGAAGCGGATGCGGGCCAGGTGCTCCTGGTTGACGTTCGTGAGCTGGCGCGAGCCGGTGCCGTCCGCATTCATGACGTGCAGGTCCGCGGGCGAGTCCAGGTCGTCATGCACGTAGACGAGGCGGCCTCCGGCGGCGGGCTGCGGGGAGTCATCGGTGCCGTCCTTGGTGAGCTGGCTCACCTTGCCGCTGGCCACGTCCAGCGCGAAGACGGGCTGGATGCCCAGGTGGTTGGCCGCCGTGTAGAGCGTCTTGCCGTCCGCGCTCCACGCGAGGGCGGAGGCGGAGCGGTCCCACTCGTCGGCGAGCACGCGCTCCTGGCCGCCCGGCCACGTGCGGAGGATGACGCGGTAGCGGTCCGCCTCGTAGCCGGGGCGCGACATCGCGAGGTACGCCAGCGTCTTGCCGTCCGGGCTGAAGACGGGGCTGGTGTCGGTGGCGCGGTTCTTTTCGGTGAGCTTGCGCGGCTTCGCCTTGCCGTCCACCGGGGCGAGGAAGAGGTCCAGGTCGGTGGACCAGGACTCGGTGCGGCCCACGTCGCGGGCGGTGAAGACGACGCCCTTGCCGTCGGGGGTGAAGGTGAACTCCTCCGCGCCGCCGAAGGGCTTGGAGGGGGCGTCCGCGTCCATGCCCTTCATCACGTCCACGGGCGTGCCGCCGGCCACGGGGACGACGAAGAGGTGCGAGCGCTTGCCGTCCTTCCACGTGTCCCAGTGGCGGGCGAAGAGCTTGTCGTAGCTGCGGCCGGTGGCCTTCTTCTTGGAGCGCTCGGCCTCGCGCTGCGGGGTGCACTCCAGGTTGGCGCAGTCGGGGAACACCTCCAGCGCCACGGCCAGCTGGGTGCCGTCGCGGGACAGGCGGAAGGCGCCCACGTCGAGGGGCAGCTTCGTCACTTGAAGCGGCTCGCCGCCGTCCACGGGCAGCCGCCACACCTGCGAGGAGCCGCCGCGCGACGAGAGGAAGAAGACGCTCTTCCCGTCAGGGGCCCAGGTGGGCTCGGAGTCCGCGTCCGGGTGCGAGGTGAGCTGGCGCGGGGCGCCTTCCGCGTCGAGGGACGTGAGATACAGGTCGGTGCGCCCGCGGTTGGCCTCCATGTCGGTGGTGCGCAGGACGTAGGCGACCTGCTTTCCGTCCGGGGAGACGCGCGGGTTGCTCAGCCGACGCAGGGTGACCTGGTCCTGGATGGTGTACGGCTGGGGCCGGGCCGGCGCGGGTGCAGCGCCAAGGGCCAGGGCCGCGATGAGCGACAGCGGCAAGGTGTTCCTCCTGAGGTGGGGACTTTCGGAGGTGGACGCTGCCCGCTCGCCCGGGCCCTGTCCACCTCCCGTCACTGGGACGGCGCGTGACGCGGAGCGTCCGTCCGAGGCCGCACATCCCGCCTTCACATGACGCTGACGCCGCGAAGCGAGGGTGTTAGAGGCAGGGACATGAGCGAGCCTGTCATCGTCCGCGTCTGGTCCGACTTCGTTTGACCGTGGTGCTACGTCGGCCTCGTGGAGGTCGAGAAGCTGAAGAAGGAATATGACGTCCAGGTGGACTGGCGTCCGTTCTTCCTGCGCCCGGAGACCCCGCCAGAGGGCCTGCCCCTGCCGGCCTACGTGCGCGAGAAGATGAAGGACCCCAACAACCCGCTGAAGCGCCGCGCGGCCGCGGCCGGGCTGACCATGGTGGAGCGGGACGTCATTCCCTCCACCCGGCGGGCCCACCAGGCCGCGGAGTACGCCCGCGAGCAGGGGAAGCTGGAGGCCTTCAACGCCGCCATCCTCCGGCGCTACTGGAGTGAAGGTCAGGACCTCTGGCAGTGGGACACGCTCCGGGGCGCGGCCCAGGAGGCCGGGCTGAATCCGGACGACGTGCAGCGCGCCGTCGAGGAGGGCCGCTTCAAGCAGGCCGTGGAGGACTCGGTGCGTCAGGCCCATGAGATGGGCATCAACGCGGTGCCCACCTTCATCCTCGGGGACAAGTTCGGCCTGCAGGGTGCCCAGGACTACTCCGTCTTCAAGCAGGCGATGCAGCGGCTGGGCGTGAAGCCCCGCGGCGAGCCCTGAGCCTTCTTCGCGCCCCCGGGGCTTTCCTGTCCCCGGGGAGTCGCTTAGGAAGGGGGCGCGATGACCACCGCGTCGGGCGATGCCCGCTTCCACATCGAAGTCGTCAAGCTGCTGCTCCAGGTCGCCACCAGCGATGACCGCGTCACGCGCGAGGAAATCGAGCACCTCGTCGAGGCCGCGCGCGGCATGAGCGTGCCGCTGGAGGAGCTGGCCGCGATGACCCAGTGCCTGAAGGACGGCAGGCCGCTGCCCGCGCCCAACCTGGGCGTGCTGCGCGCCCACCCGGACGCCGTCATCCAGGCGGCCCGGACGCTGATGGCCAGTGACAGCCACGTGCACGGGGATGAAATCGAGATGCTGCGGCAGCTCCGCGAGCTGCTTGGCGTCGTGGGCTGAACTGTCCCCCGAGGAGCAGGGGCCATGACCCGCATCCGAAGCAAGCGCGAGCCCGGAGACAGGGCGCTCACGGTGGGAGTGGCCCTCTGCGCCGTTGGAGGGATGGCCCTGCTGGGGGCGCTGGACGTGCTCAACTCCCGGTCCCACGTCCTCCTGGAGTGCACGCGCGGGGCGGACTGCTTCCTGACGCAGGCAAGCTGGTTCTCGCGGGAGGTCATGCACTTCCGCGAGCCGGCACTGCTCGAAGCGAAAGTGGTGCAGGACCGGGACGGCAAGCGGAGAAAGCTTCTCGAATCCTACAGGCCCATGGTGAACGTGGACCAGAAGGGTTGGTACCCGCTCTGGCACGGGTGGACCCGCACGCCCCAGGAGGCGGAGCCAGACGTAGCACGGGTGGTCGCGTGGAAGTCCGCGACGGACGAATCCCAGCTCCGGATAGAGAATGACGACCGCGGCGACACGACTCGAACCGCGGGCTACGTCTTCGGCCTGGCACTGCTCCCCTTCGGCCTGGGACTCTTCATCCTCCGACGAGTCTGGCGCTCCCGCCCGCCGCCTGAGCCAAAGCCAAGGGTTCGAAGACAACGCGGCAAACGCTGGCGGTAGGGTGCCACTCGCTGACGTGAAGGCTCACAGCCCCTTCAGCAGCACCAGCATCCGTCCCAACGTCTCCGCCCCGCCCTTCCCCGCCAGCCCCTGCGCGAGCGAGTGCAGCTCCGGCGCCTGCTCCACATGCTTCGCGATGAGCTGGAAGCACTCCACCGCAGCGGCGTCGAGCCGGGCTCGTGCCTCAGGCAGGTCCCCTGCCCCGCCCTCGCACAGCGCTACCACCGTCGGGTGGCCGAAGAGCGTCCACCGCAGCACCGCCGCGCGCAGCGTCAGTCGAAATACGTAGTCCAGCAGCGTGGGCGCATCGGTGAACGGGTGGCGCAGCCAGTGGTTCACCGCGTGGTGGCGGAAGTACTGCTCCACCCGCTCGGCCAGTGCCGGATGCAGCCGCTCGCGCCGCTCCGCGTGGATGCGCCACACCTCGTCCGGAGCTTCCGCGCCTCCGTAGGACGCGAGGACCGCGTGCACCAGCGTGCCGAACCGCGCACTGCGGACGGAGCCAAGGCGGGCCTTGAGCACGGTGGTGCAGATGCCGGCCCACGGCCCTCCGGGCAGTGACAGCGAGGCGAAGCCCTCATGCAGCTCGGCCAATGTCTCCGGCGCGGCGAAGGAGCCAAGCGCGTCGGAGAGCACGGCCTCTGCCCTGCCGGCGAACGCCTCCGTGCCCCGGAAGTAGAACCCGTCCACCCGGAGCGCGAGCTGCCCCAGCGCGAACAGGCGCGAGGCAAACGGCACCTCCCGCCGCTGCAGCAGCGCCACCGCCGTCGCACGCACGCCCTCCGCGTGCCACGTCCACGCGTCCGCCGCCTCCCCCTCCCGAGCCGCCGCGCGACTTCCGGCCGCACGGCCACCTCCTCGGAGACAG
>JBKGHK010000310.1:0-11255 GCA_046520375.1 Pyxidicoccus sp. 3LFB2 | reverse complement strand
CGCAGCGCGCGGCCCATGCCCAGCAGCAGCACGGCGACGTCGGTGCCCACGTTGAAGCGGTAGACGAAGCCCTTCAGCAGCGCGGCGGCGCCGGGGACGTCCAGCGCGCGCACGAAGGCGGCCGGTGAGGGGCCCATGCGCTGGAGGAGGGCATCCACCTTGGGGCGGAACAGGTCCGCGCGGCCATACGCCAGCGCCGCGGCGAGCAGCGCGCTGACCTCGATGTCGCGGGGGTCGGTGTAGCGGTGGGGAAACTCCACCGGGTCGAAGCCGATGCGGGCGCGGGTATCGGTGGCGGCCAGGAAGGCGTCCAGCCTGGGGCGCAGGTGCTCGGCCGCCTGGCGCGTCAATCCCGTGTCGCGGGCCGGGCGCCGGGGGGGGCGCGATGTCACGTCGAAAGCTCCCAAGTACTCCTGGAACGGCTGCCCGGGAGTCGGGCTTCCCGGAGGCTCACGGCCCCTGCTCCCCTCCCTGCCGCAAGGAGGAAGGGGAGCGGGAGCGGCGTGACTACTCGACGGCGAAGATGAGGTCGTCGTGGTCGTTGTAGGACGTGGTGCCGCACGGGGTGGGGCTGCCGTTGTAGCGGAAGCGCGCCCGCACCGCCTGCACATTGCCCGCGGGCAGCGTGTACGTCGTGGTCAGCGTCTGCGCGCCCTTGGCCGGCGGCGACATCGTGGTGATGTACGTCCAGGCCGGGTTGTTCGCGTCCGCCGTGTAGTACAGGTCCAGCTTGTCCGCGGTGATGGAGTAGGACCAGACCGTCGCCTCGATCCGCACCGTCTTGCCGGCGCCGAAGGGCGTGCCGTCCACGGTGGAGATCTTGATGCGGTCGTTCGACTCGTCGACGTGGTAGCTGCCGGACAGGCCGTCCGAGCACGAGCCCTTGATGGTGTTGGGCGCGTTGGCCTCGGGGCCATTCAGGATGTTGCCGCGACCATTGAGCCGCGTGCCGGAGTCACACGTGGACGACACGGAGAAGCACCGGGGCGCCTTCAGCGTCGCGTCGTAACCCGCGGTGCTGCTGGTGTTGCTCACCGTCACCGCGACAGGGGCGCTCGTCCCCGCGTTGCCGAACGTGTCGACCGCCCGCACCGTCAGCGTGTGGGCGCCGTTGGTGGCGGCCGCCGTGTCCCAGGCGAAGCTGAACGGAGCCTCGCTGTCCGTGCCCCGCACCGCCCCGTCCACCAGGAGCTCCAACCGGCTCACGCCGTTTTCGTCCGCGGCGGTCGCCGACACCGTCACGGCGCCCGTCACGGTGGCGCCGGACGCAGGCGAGGTGATGGAGGCGGTCGGCGCGGTGGTGTCCGTCACCGTCAGCTCGCCCTCGGCCAGCTCGGCCATGTAGGCGGTGGCCATCTTCGCGAACTTCGTGGCGTGCGCGCCGGTGGTATCCGAGCGGGCCAGGGTGTCATTCACCGTGTGGATGCCCGGGTTGCTGCCGCTCAGCAGGCCCTCGAAGGGCATGGAGGCCGGGAAGCCCGCGGTGGTCCACGAGGCGTGGTCCGAGCAGGCGTAGCCGCACGACGTGTTGGCCCAGACCATGCCCGGCACATACGTGTCGATGATGCTGGTGACGAACGTGTTCTGCGCGGCGTTGGTGCGGTCGGTGACGATGCCCACGTCCACCGTCGCCGTCGGGCTCTTGTAGTTGGTCATGTCCAGCTGGAGCACGCCAATCACGTTCTTCAGCTCGGCCTTGTACTGCTGGGCAATCTCCTGCGAGCCGCGCAGACCCACCTCTTCGGCGGCGTAGGCCATGAAGTGCACGGACTTCGCCGGCTGGTAGCCCCGCGCGAGGGCGACGCGCAGCACCTCGGTGAGGGTGGCGATGCCAGAGGCGTCATCGTCCGCGCCGGGCGCGACGCTGCCCGAGCTGGTGGAGTCCAGGTGCCCGCCGATGACGATGATTTCGTCCGGGGACGTGGAGCCCTGGATCTTGGCGATGACCGACGGCTGGGCCCAGCCGGTGTGGTTGCGCAGTTCGACGGTGACGCCGGTGCGGCCCGCGGGGATGAAGCCCGCCCACTTGGCCCGCAGGTCGCTGGCCGCCTGCACACCCGTCGCCGAGGTGTAGTAGCGCGTCGCGAGGCTCGACAGCTGGGTGATGGTGCCCAGGATGTTCTGCGTCTGGATGCCGGACTGCAGCGCGCTGACGAGGACCGGATTGTCCAGCGTGTAGTTGGCCGCCAGCCCCGCCGGCACCTCCACGGGCGCCGCGTTCATGGCCGCCAGGGCCGCGGACTCGGTGTCGTGGAAGACGAAGCCGCCGCAGCGGTGGAACTGGGCGTGCATCGTCCGGGAGACCAGGTTGAGCCGCGACTCGGGCAGGCGGAGCGCGGTGACCTCGCCCTTCTGACCGACCATCGCGGGCAGCTCATGCCCCGCATGGGACAGCGCGGCGTTCACGAAGGGCATGGCGTCCGTGCCGAGGGTGATCCACACCTCGCGGTCGGGGGCCTGCGCTACCGGGGCCTTCGCCTCCGGAGCCTTCGCAAATGCCGGGGCACTACCGAGCACCATGACGACTGAAGCCAGGCGCTTCATGTTCATAAGCGTCTCCACTGCCATGCGGGGGGACTGTTGCTGCGGGAACGAAGCCGCGCGACGCACGGCCTCCACAGTCAGTGTGACATTTTCCGCGATAACAGGGAAACAATGCCGGTCCCGCAACCACAGCCGTCCACCCAAGCAGGGTAGAAACGCCATTCATTGAGAAAATGATGAAACAGGCCTAGCGCGTCAGCTCCCGAACGGCGTGGCCGAGCTCGGGGAGGATGAGCGCGTCCAGCGCGAGCCGGACCGCCTGGGGCGAGCCCGGGAGGGCGAAGAGGATCATCCCCTGATACGTGCCGGCGGCGGCCCGCGACATCATGGCCGCGCTGCCAATCTGCCGGTACGACAGCATCCGGAAGATTTCGCCGAAGCCGGGCAGCTCCTTCTCGAAGAGCGCCTGGAGCGTCTCCACGGTGCTGTCGCGGCGGCCAATGCCCGTGCCGCCGTTGAACAGCACCGCCCGGGCGCCCGCCGCCCGCGCCTGCTCCAGCGCGCCGCGGATGGCCTCCGGGTCGTCCTTCACCACCACGGACGCCCGGGCGACCCTGGGTGCCCCCGGCGGACTCCAGCGCGTCGCGCAGCACGCGGCCGCTCTCGTCGTGCGCCGCGTCCCGGCTGTCCGAGCACGTCACCACGAAGGCGCTCACATGCACCGGCGCCCGCGACTTGTGCTCGGCCGACACCTGCGAGCCCGAAGCCCCGTGGTCATGCCCGTGCGGGTGATGGTGGTGGTGCTCGTGCCCATGCCCGTGGTCGTGGGCGTGGTCATGCGAGTGGTCGTGGTGCGGGTGCCCCGGCCCGTGCTCGTGGGGGTGGGAGTGCCCGTGGGAGTGGTCGTGGCCATGACCGTGGTCATGGTCGTGGTCGTGTCCGTCGTGTGCCATGGCGGGGGCTCTCGGTGCGCGCGAAGGCGCGTCAGGGGTTCTCGGGCAGCTCGACGACCAGGGTGCCGTCCTGGACCTCGACGGAGACTGTCGGCTGGTCGTCACAGACGCCGGGGGACGTCTCATTGCGGCCGGTGTCCATGTCGAAGCCGACCTCATGGCACGGGCAGACGACCATGTTTTCCTCGATGCGACCGCCCGACAGCAGACAGCCCGCGTGGTTGCACCAGTCGTCGAGGCCCTTGTAGCGGCCGTGAATCTTCGCGATACACACGTTGCGCTTGCCGACTTCATAGCCGCGCATCTCGCGCTCGGCGAAGTCGGCCGGTCCCAGTTTGATCTTCGTCATCGCGGTCCTTTTTCCCACAATGCGGTGCGGCCTGCACCCCCGTTCCCCGGGCATTACCTTCCCCCCGTGACTCCAGACGTCAGCACACCTACCGTCGACAAGGCGGCAGTTGCCCAGGTCCTCCGCGACATCGGCCTCCTGCTCCAGCTCCAGGGCGAGAGCGGGTTCCGCGTCCGCGCGTACGACATGGCCGCGGACCGCATCGCCGGACTGCCCCAGGAGCTGGGCCCGCTGGTCGCCGAAGGTCGCCTGGAGAGCCTGCCGGGAATCGGCCCCGCGCTCGCGGAGAAGATCACCGAGCTGGTGAGCACCGGGCGGCTGGGCTACTTCGAGGAGCTGAAGGCGAAGTTCCCTCCGGGCCTGCTGGAGATGCTGAAGCTGCCGGACATCGGCCCGAAGAAGGTAGCCGTCCTCTGGCGCGAGCTGGACGTGGGCAGCGTCGAGGACCTGGAGCGCGCCTGCCGCGAAGGCCGGGTGCGCCAGCTGCGCGGCTTCGGTGAGAAGAGCGAGGCGAAGATTCTCGAGGGCATCGCCGTGTTCCGGCGCGCGCGCGGTGAGCGGAAGCTCTTGGGTGAGGCGCTGCCCCTGGCCGAGGCGCTGCTGGAGCAGGTGAAGGCCAGCCCCGGCGTGGTGCGCGCCAGCCTGGGTGGCAGCGTGCGGCGCCGCGCCGAGACGGTGGCGGACGTGGACATCATCGCCTCCGCCGCGGACCCCGGCCCCGTGCTGGACGCGCTGGCCAACGCCCCGGGCGTGGCGACGGTGCTGGGCAAGGGCGGCAGCAAGTGCTCCGTGCGCCTGACGGCGGGGGACCTGCAGGTGGACCTGCGCGTGCTGCCGGACGAGGACTTCGCCACCGCGCTCCACCACTTCACCGGCTCCAAGGCGCACCACATCCGCCTGCGCAACCTGGGCCAGGAGCGGGGCCTGAAGATTTCGGAGTGGGGCGTGCACCGCGAGGACGGCACGAAGGTGCCCGTGGCGGACGAGGCCGCGCTCTACGCGCTGCTGGACATGCAGTACGTGCCGCCCGAGCTGCGCGAGGACAACGGCGAGGTGGAGGCCGCGCGCGAAGGGCGCCTCCCTCAGGACCTCATCACCCTGGAGGACGTGCAGGGCGCGGTGCATGCGCACAGCACCTGGTCCGACGGGCGCAACTCGCTGGAGGAGATGGCGCTGGCCGCCCGCGAGCTGGGCCTGAAGTACCTCACCGTCACCGAGCACAGCCAGGCGGCCATCTACGCGGGCGGGATGAAGGTCGAGGACCTGAAGCGCCAGTGGGAGGAAATCGACCGCGTGAATGCGGCGGTGCCCGGGGTGCGCCTGCTCAAGGGCATCGAGGTGGACATCCTGGAGGACGGCGCGCTCGACTACCCCGACAGCGTGCTGGAGCAGTTGGAGCTGGTCATCGGCTCCATCCATGTGCGGCACAGCATGGACGAGGACCAGATGACGCGGCGGCTGCTCACCGCGCTGGACAACCCGCACCTGCACATCCTCGGGCACCCCACCGGCCGGCTCATCGGAAGCCGCGAGCCCTACCCGGTGCGCATGGAGGACGTGCTGGAGCGGGCCGCCGAGCGCGGCGTGGCGGTGGAGGTCAACGGCAAGCCGGCGCGGCTGGACATCAAGTCCGAGTACGTCCGGCAGGCCGTCCAGCGCGGGGTGAGACTGGTGGTGAGCTGTGACGCGCACCGGCGGGAGGACCTGCGCAACCTGGCCTATGCCGTGGCCACCGCGCGCCGGGGCTGGGCGCGCAAGGCGAATGTGCTGAACACCCTCCCAGCAGACCGCTTCCTCGCCGCGCTGCGCGCCCGCCAGTGATAGGCTGCGGGACGCGCCGATGTCCCGCCCGTTGCCGCTCCTCCTCTGCGTCCTGCTCGCCCTCCCCTCCTTCGCGGGAGAGGGCCGTCCCTCACGTGCCGACCTGCAGCGGGTGATGGAGCTGCACGCGCGCTCGGTGGTGCGGGTGCGTGGGCCCCGGCACACGGGCCCCGGCATCATCGTCGGCGCCGCCGGCCAGGTGCTCACCTCGGTGGGGCCGGTGGGCGAGGAGTTCGTCGGGCTGAACGCCGCCACGGTGGAGCACGACGGCAAGTCCCTGCCCGCGCGGGTGGTGCTGGCCAACGCGGCCCTCAAGGTGGCCCTCGTCGCCGCGCCGGATGGCACCTACCCCGCCGTGCCGGTGCGGCTCCTGAAGGACGGCGACAGCCTGGACAAGCGGTGGGTGGTGGGCGTCGTCCCGGGGGTGAAGGGCCAGCCCGCGCGGCCCATGTCGGCCCAGCCTCCGCCAACGCGCCGGTGCCCTTCTATGACGTGCCCCTGGCGCTGCCCGCGGGCAGCCCGGTGTTCGACGCGGACGGGCGGCTGGTGGCGGTGGTGGTGCAGCGGCTCAAGCGCGGCTGCCGGGTGCTGCCGCTGGGCGAGGTGAAGGTGCAGCTGGCGTCGGTGGACATGCCATGAGTCAGGCCGTGGCGACGCCGTGGCGCCCGAGCGCCGTGCAGGAAGCCGTGGGCCTGTGGGCGCTGGGCTTCCTGGGCATCATCGCCGCCTTCCTGCTCTTCGGTGGCACCAGCATCCCCAAGCTGGTGGCCACCGTGGGCTTCCTCTACCTGCCGCTCATCGCCATGCGCTGGCGGGACGAGGACTACCGCGACTACGGGCTGACGGCGCGCGCGTGGCGCGAGGACGTGCGGCTGTTCCTGGTGCTGTCGGCCATTGTCGGGCCGCTGTTCTTCCTCGGCTTCGCCGCCTTCGCGGAGGTGCTGCCCCACCTGCCCCACTCGCTGGCGCGGCACCTGACGCCCATGGTGGGCGAGGCCCACTTCCGGCCCCGGCTGCCCCCGCGCTTCGGCGAGTGGATGGTCGACCAGCTCTTCGTCGTGGCGCTCCCGGAGGAGTTCTTCTACCGGGGCTACCTCCAGGCGCGGCTGCGGGACGCATGGCCGCAGGGGCGCCGCGTGCTGGGCGGCAGGCTGGGGCGGGCCTTCTGGGTGACGGCGCTGCTGTTCGCGCTGGGGCACCTGGCCATCTTCCAGGTGTGGCGCCTGTCGGTGTTCTTCCCCGCGCTGCTCTTCGGGTGGATGCGCGAGCGCACCGGCACCATCCTCGGCGCCGCGCTCTTCCATGCCGCGTGCAACCTCTACGTGCGCTTCCTGGAGGTGTCCTTCTTCGGAGGGCCGTGAGGCGCCAGGGGCCCCTTTCAGCCCCCGCCCTTCGCGAAGGCCAGCAGGTCGCTGTTCAGCCGGTCCAGGTGGGTGACGAAGAGGCCGTGCGGCGCGCCCTCGTACACCTCCAGCCGGGCACCCGGGATGAGCGCGGCCGTCTTCCTGCCCGTCAGCTCCAGTGGCGCGGACGCATCCACGGTGCCGTGGAGGACCAGCGTGGGCAGCCGGATGCGAGGCAGCTCGGCGCGGAAGTCCGTCGACGTCATGGCGCGGTTGCAGTCGATGACGGCCTTCATCGAGCAGCGCCGCATCTGGTCGATGAGCCACTCCACCATCGCCGCCGACGTGTCGGCCACGACGAACGGGCGGGCATTGGCGGAGAGCCACCCGGGGAAGTCCCGCAGCAGCAGCTGGTTGCGGAGGTACTCGAAGACGCTCGCGTCGACGCCGTCCGGGTTGTCCGGCGTCTTCAGCAGGAAGGGGGTATTCGCAGGCGCCACGAAGGCGAGGCGCGCAATCCGGCCGGAGCCATGGCGCGACAGGTAGCGGACCATCTCCCCGGCGGCCATGGAGTGGCCCACGAGGGTGACGTCGCGCAGGTCGAGCGCTTCGAGCACCGCGGCCAGGTCGTCCGCCAGCGTGTCGTAGTCATAGCCGCGTCCGGGGTCCGTGGACTGGCCGTGGCCGCGCCGGTCATAGGCGATGCAGCGCAGCCCCTGCTCGGACAAAGGCACCATCTGGTAGCCCCACATCTCCGAGGTGAGCGTCCAGCCCGACAGGAAGACGACGGGCCTGCCGGTGCCCCAGTCCCGGTAGAACAGCTCCCCCCCGTCGCGGGTGCGGATGAAGGGCCCGGGCTTCCCCTTCCCCTTCCCCTTCGCTTCGCCAGGCTGCGCGCCCGCCGCCAGCGCCTGCTCGCCTCCGACCAGCAGGCCCATGCCCGCCCCCACCGCTGCCGCCGACTTCAGGATGTCTCGCCGCTCCATGATTGCGCTCCCGTGTGGACTGGTGGCTTCACCGCGCCGGGACCCGTGGGGTTCCTGCGCTTCCGAGAGCAATGTGCGCGCGCGAGGTGCGCGTCTCAATTACGCCCCAGGTAATGGGCGCGCGGCGGTCTGGAGGTTCGGGCACCGCATCCCGCTTGATGGGGATTCGAGGGGGGTAGCTTCCGCCCCGGGGAGACCTCGCGGTACGCTGGAGGAACGTCTCCCAGAGGGGCCGCTGAATAATTCGACCTATAGCGGCAACTTTGGCGACGCCGGACCGACAATATCGTACCCCCCTAGCAACGAGGCCCCCACCATGAGCGTTCGTCGTACTGATGGCCCGAAGCCGGTCTCCCTCCGCCCCACCACCCCCGAGACGCAGAAGAACACGGTGAAGCCGGGGACGCCCGCCGGCCCTCGCGTCGTTCAGGATGGGTTCGGTGCCCCCGCCCCCCGCCGCAGCGAGCTGGCGCGTGCGGAGCAGACGCTCACGCCGGTGCCCGTCCCGGGCCGCCTCCCGCTCGACAGCCAGGCCGCGCAGAGCGCCATCCAGGCCTCGCTCTCGCACCTCACTCCGGATACCGGGGCGCGCACGCTGGTGGCGCCGGCGCCGGCCTTCGTCCCGCGCAACGTGGAGCGGGATGAGCTGGGCATGACGCACGTGCGCATGGACCGCGTGCACGAGGGCGTGAAGGTCTTCGGTGAGCAGGTCATCACCCACCTCGGCAAGGACGGGAAGGTGAAGGACGTCACCGGGGAGCAGTCCACCGTCCCCGCCGGGCTGGGCAGCCAGAAGCCGAAGCTGTCGGCGTCGCAGGCCATCGACGTGGCGCGCAAGGAGTTCGGCGCGAAGCCGGACAAGCAGCCCCACGCCGAGCGCGTCATCTACCAGGACTCCGCCGGCAAGTACCACTCCGCCTACCGCGTGGAGATGCTCGGGATTGAAGGCCAGGAGCACCCGCGCAAGATGAACTACCTGGTGGACGGCAACACCGGGAAGGTCTTCGAGAGCTTCAACGAGATTGACGGCTTCGTGGTGTCGCAGAAGGACCGGAAGGCCGCCGCCGCCCCCACCGAAGTCTCCGGCACCGCCACCCCCAAGGCGAGCATCGGCGACCTGGGCACCGTCACCTCCAAGCTGAAGCTGGACCAGGACGTCACCGTCGACAAGCTGAAGCTGGACCTGGACGTGAAGCACACGTACCGCGGCGACCTGACAGTCACGCTCACCAGCCCCTCGGGCAAGAGCGCCGTGGTGCACAACCGCACCGGTGGCAGCGCGGACGACCTGAAGGGCAGCTTCGACCTGAGCGCCTTCGCGGGCGAGCAGGCCAAGGGCGAGTGGACGCTCACCGTGAGCGACAAGGCGCGCGGCGACACGGGCGTGCTCAACAGCTGGGGCCTGAAGGCCACGGGCAAGCCGGCGCCGACGCCGACCCCGCCTCCCACGGGCACGGCCAACGACACCTCGCTCTACAGCGGCACGGTGGACCTGGCGACGAAGAAGAACGCGGACGGCACCTTCAGCCTGCAGGACTCCACGCGCGGCAAGGGCGTGGTGACGTTCGACGGGCAGAACAAGGAAGAGGCCAGCGGCCAGGTGGACTTCAAGGACAACAACGACGTCTGGGGCGAGTCCGGCGACAACGCGCGCACCAAGGCCGCGGTGGACGCGCACTACGGCGCCGCGATGACGTACGACATGATGAAGAACGTCCTCGGCCGCGACTCGCTCGACGGCGCGGGCGAGAAGCTCGTCTCGTACGTGCACGTCAGCAACAACCTGGTCAACGCGTTCTGGGACGGCGAGAAGATGAGCTACGGCGACGGCGACGGCAAGACGGCCGGCCCGCTCACCGCGCTGGACATCGCCGGCCACGAGATTGCCCACGGCCTCACCGAGCGCACCGCGGGCCTCATCTACCGCAACGAGTCCGGCGGCCTCAACGAGGCCATGAGCGACATCTTCGGCGCGGGCGTGGAGTGGTACGCCGCGCAGAAGAACCCCGGCGTGAAGTTCAACTGGACGGTGGGCGAGACGGCGTGGACCCCCGGCTCCAACACCGAGGACGGCCTGCGCTACATGGATGACCCGACGAAGGACGGGTACTCCATCGACAACTACAAGGACTACCCGAGGCAGAAGGAGGTCCACGGCTCCAGCGGCATCGCCAACAACGCCTTCTACCTGATGGTGAACGGCGGGAAGAACCGCACCTCCGGCCAGGAGGTGAAGGACGGCATCGGGATGGAGAAGGGCCTGAAGATCTACTACCGCGCCCTCGCCCACTACATGACGCCCAACACCACCTTCGCCCAGGCCCGCGAGGCCTGCATCAAGGCGGCCACCGACCTGCACGGCGCCGACTCGACGGAGGTCAAGAAGGTGAAGGAGAGCTGGTCCGCCGTGGGCGTGAGCTAGCCAGCATCCGTCAGGAGCAACGGCCCCGGAGGACGGCTCCGGGGCCGAAAGCCGCACACGTCGGCGCTGGAGGAAGGTGCCTCGCGCCGACGTGGAAGCTCAGGGCAGGCCCGGGGGCAGCCCTTCCACGAGGAGCATCTCCGAGTGCGCGCTGGCCTGGCGAAGCGCCTTGGCCGCGGCGTACTCCGGCGAGGCCCACCAGGCGCGGGCCTGCTCGGCGCTGGGGAACTCCAGGAGGACGAAGCGCGGAGGCTCCCAGGTGCCCTCGAGCGACTGCGTCGCGCCTCCGCGCGCGAGGTAGCGCCCGCCATATCTGGCGATGGCGGGAGGCGCGAGCTGCTTGTAGCGCTCGTACGTCTGTGCGTCATGCACCGAGATCTGCACCACCACGTACGCAGGCATCCACGTTCCTTGTTGGGGGCTGCTCAGAAGACGAATGGGAAGCGGACGGGCCCGCCCTGCACTTCGTGCTTCGGGAAGGTCCAGGCGCGGACCTTGCCTTCGATGCAGCGCGCGAGCGGGGTGCCCTGAATCGACGCGGTCTCCGTGACGACCTCGCCGACCTTGCCGCTGGGGAGGATGCTCCAGCGCACCACCACGCGGCCTCCCGCCTTCTCGGACTGCTGCGGCTGGGTTCCGGCGCACGTGCTGATGTCGCCCTTGTTGGCGAGCACCACCTCGAAGATGTCCGACTGGGCGAGCGACGCGGCCGGCTTCGACGGGTCCGGCGGCACATAGACGGTGCGCTCATGCTTCGCGTCGCCCTCGGGAGGGTCCGCCAGCTCGCGCTCGAAGTCCTCGTCGGGTCCCAGCTCGGACGCGGGTGACTTCGCGGCCACGGGGGCGGCGGCCGCGTCCAGCTCCGCGTCCTGCGCGGCTTCGTTCATGGGAGGCGGG
>JBKGHK010000030.1:0-29910 GCA_046520375.1 Pyxidicoccus sp. 3LFB2 | reverse complement strand
GCACGCGCGCGCGGCGATGGCGGTGTTCGCCTCCGGCACCGGGGTGATGCCCCGCCTGCGCAGGTAGCCCGCGCACTGCGCCAGCGCCTGCGGATGGGACATGGCCCGGTCGATGCCGTCCAGCGTCCGCCCCGGCGGGGCCAGCAGGCAGTGGCGGATGCGCAGGGACAGCTCCCCCGTCATCTGGAGGTCGTGCTCCAGCAGCAGGTCGATGTTCTCCGCCACCGGGCCGCCGAGGGTGCTCTCCACCGGCACCACGCCGCCAAACACGCGCCCTTCCGCCACGGACTCGAAGACGGCGCGGAAGGTGAGGACGGGCACCGTCTCCACCTGCGGGCCATGCAGCGCGCGCACGGCCTCCTCGCCGTACGCCCCGTGCTCTCCCTGGAAGGCGATGCGGCGCTTCGGCTCAGCCATGGCCGCCCTCGGCGCGCGCATACGTGCCCAGCACGCGAAGGAAGGACGTCAGCGGGCGGATGTCCTCCAGGGCCGCCATCAGCGGCGCGGAGGCGGAGTGGCCCTCCACATCCAGGTAGAAGCGGTACTGCCACGGCTGGCCCGGAATCGGCCGCGACTCAATCTTGCTCAGGTTGACGCCGCGCAGGGTGAGCCGCTGCAGCATCTCTCCCAGCGTCCCCGGCTTGTGCTCCAGCACCATCAGGAGCGACGTCTTGCACGGCACGCCCGGCGACAGCGGCGTCGCCTCGCGGCCCACCTCCACGAAGCGCGTGTAGTCCGACGCGGGCTGCAAATCGCGAGCGAGCACCTCCAACCCGAAGCGCTGCGCGGCCGTCTCGCTGGCGATGGCGGCGACCGCCGGGTCATTCCGCTCGCGCACCTTCTGGGCCGCGCCGCCGGTGTCCAGGTCGGGCACCGCGCGCGCCCAGGGGACCTTGGCACGCAGGAAGGCCTCACACTGGGCCAGCGCCTGCGGGTGGGAGAGCACCTCGCGCAGCCCCTCCAGCTTCGCGCCCGGCAGGCCCAACAGCCGGTGGTCCACCTGGCTCACCAATTCGGCGGTGATGACCACGCCCCCATCGGCGAGCAAATCGTACGTCTCGTTCATGCTGCCGGCGGTGGTGTTCTCAATCGGCAGCAGCACCAGGTCCTGCTCGCCCCGGCGCAGGGCGTCCACGGCCTCGCGGGGCAAGTCGAAGCCGGTGAGCAGCACGCCGCCCGGCCGGTTCGCATAGCGCTGGCGCGCGGCCAGGTGGCTGTAGGAGCCCTCGACGCCGGGGTAGCCCACGCGCAGCGGCGTCGTGTCCAGCCGCGTGACGAGCGCCTGCTGCCGGGCCACGGACATGTCGATGAAGAGCCGCCAGATGCGCTCGACTTCATGCGGGTCCAACCCGTGCTCCGCCGCGCGGGTGCGGATGCGGCGCAGCAGCAGGTCCTCACGGCGCTGGTCCCGGAAGGGCGCCGCCGCGGCCAGCTTCGCCCGCGCCACGTCGTCCGCCAGGTCCATGCGCCGCCGGAGCGCATCGAGGATTTCCTCGTCGATGCTCTCGATGGCGACGCGCACCGCCTCCAAATCCGGAATCGTGCTCATCGGGAGGACTCCAGGGCGCGCCACATGAAGTGGTGGGGGCCGATGCCGGGCAGCTCGAAGGTGTCCCCCTTCTGGGAGAAACCGAGCGAGCGGTAGAAGCCCGAGGCCGTGGTGCGGGCGTTGCACCACACCTGGGTACCGCCCTGCTGGCTGGCGTATTCCAGGCAGGCCCGGAGCAGGGTGGCGCCGTGGCCCTGGCCCCGGAGCGTCGTGTCCACCGCCATGCCCCTCAGACGCCAGGCGGTGGTGACTCGCAGCGCGTCCGGAGGCGGCTCCCGGTAGAGGGAGGCCACGCCCACGAGGCGGCCCTGCGTGTACAGGCCCAGGTGGAGGGTGTCCGCATCCTCGTCCCCCGGGTAGACGGCCATCTGGGGCGGCTGGTTGGGGCGGAGCACGGTGTGGCGGAGACCGCGAGTCTCGGCCGCGGGAATCCGGCGGATTTCTGGGGCACTCACGATTTCGAGTATGCCGGTTTCCCCGCCCGTGCGTCCTCATTCGCGTGGAGTCGATGGGAGGTCTTTTCACCGTGAAGGGCACCGCCATCCTGGAAGAGCCGACAAGCCCGCCGCGCGCCACGGCCGCGGTGGGCTTCGACGCGCTCCTGGAGGCGGAGCAGGGTGGGTTGCTGCGGCTGGCCCGGCGGCTGGTCTGGGATGGGGAGGAGGCGAGGGATTTGGTCCAGGCCACCCTCGCGGACGCCTACGAGAAGCGCCACACCCTGAGGGACGTGAAGGCCGGGCCCGCGTGGCTGCGGAGCATCCTCGTGTCCCGCGCCATGGGCCACCTGCGCCGCCGCCGCGTCTGGACGCTGGTGCGCGAGGCATTGGACCTGGGGCCCTCGCTGGGGCCGTCCCCGGAGGAGCACTTCGCTGGGGCCGAGCGCTGGCGCACCTTCGGCCGCGCGCTGCGCACGCTCCCCGCGCAGCAGGCCACCGCCTTCACCCTCCGCTACCTGGAGGGACTCGAGTTGGACGCCATCGCCGAGGCCATGTGCATTGGCCGGGGCACCGTCCGCATCCACCTGTACCGCGCCCTCAAGAAGCTGAAGGCCGCCGACGCACTGGAAGGAGACACCCCATGAGATGCCACGACGCGGCCGCCACCCTCATGGACGGGCCCGAGGCCCGGACACCGGAGCAGTCCCGTGAGCTGAAGGCACACCTGGAAGGCTGCGACGAGTGCCGGGCCCTGGCCGCGCTGCACGCCTCGGCCTCCGCGCTGCGCCTGCCTTTACCGCCGACCCTGGCGCCCGTCTCCCGTGACGCCGTGCTGGGAGAAGTCCGCCGCCGCGTCATCCGCCGCCGCGCCGGCGCCGTGGCGTCGCTGTGTCTGGCGGCCGTGCTGCTGTGGCCGCGCCCTCCCGAGCCGGTGCCAGGGGCGGGGGGGCCCGACGGCCATCATTCCATGGAGGGAGCATCCGCGCTCCGGCCCGAGCTGGGCCTGGCGCGGGAGCCTCGCGAGGACGCGTTCTCCGAGGAGGACGTCGCTCCGGAGCCGACCCTGGTGGCGACCGGGCGGGGTTCCCTGCTGCAGTTGATGGGCGAGGTGCGCGGCTATACCCGCCGCGACCTGGTGGTCCACGACGAGGCGTATCGGCCCTACGGCACGCTCGCCGCGTGGCTGCGCCCTCCTGATTCCCGCGCGCTGGAAACGCCGCCGTTCCGAACGGCGGTGCTGCCTCTCTATCCCCAGGAGTCCATGCAATGACGACCCGCGTTTCGAAGCTGTTGAGCACCGCCGTGGCTGCCCTGCTGCTGGCGGCGCCCGCCCTGGCCCGGGAGCATACGGATGACGAGGACGTGCTCCTCCGTGCACCCGGGGCCGGCCCGGGCCTCATGACGACGGGCGGACCGGTGATGATGCCGCTGCCTCCGCCCGCCCATGGAATCCCCCCGCACCTGGTGGAGAAGCTGGGCGTGCCGCGCGACGTGGCGCAGCGAATCCAGGACCTCACCTTCGAGTCCAACGAGGCCCTGATTCCCCTGGAGGCGGACCTGAAGCGGGCCCAGCTCCGGCTGGAGCGGCTGCTGCGCGCGCCCACGCCGGACGAGAGCGGCATCTTCAAGCAGGCGGAGGAGGTGGGCCGCGCGGAGACGGCGGTGCGCCGCAACCGCCTGGGGCTGATGGTGCAGGTGAAGAAGCTGCTGGGGCCGGACCTCTGGCAGAAGCTGGAGGCGGAGATGGGGCCCATGCGCCTCGAGCGGCGCGTGAAGATTCTCCGGGGCCCTCATGGCGAAGAGGACGTGCCGCCGCGCCCGGGTGCCGCGCCCGCGCCGCGCAAGCCGTAGCGTTCCGGACAGACGCGGGCCCGGGGTGACGGCACCTCCAAGGCCTCATGCCCGGGCCCGCGTATCCTGGCGCCATGGCCAAAGAGCGTGAGCGTCAGCTCGAGGAGGATGCCGCCCAGCTCCAGCAGCTGGGGTACGCGCAGCAGCTCCTGCGCGACATGGGCGGCTTCTCCAACTTCGCCGTCTCGTTCTCCATCATCTCCATCCTCACCGGCGCGGTGACGCTGTATGGCCACGGGCTGCGCTTCGGCGGGCCCTATGTCATGGGCGTGGGCTGGCCGCTGGTGGCGGTGATGACGCTGGCGGTGGCCGCGAGCCTCGCGCAGCTGGCCTCGTCCTTTCCCACCGCGGGCGCGCTCTACCACTGGGCCGCCATGCTCGGCGGGCCCCGGGTGGGCTTCTTCACCGCGTGGCTCAACACGGTGGGCCAGTTCGCCATCACCGCGGGCATCGACTACGGGCTGGCGGAGTTCCTCGCGGACATGCTCGGCCTGCCTCGCGAGCGCGGGGCGGTGCTGCCACTCTATGCCGCCATCCTCGTGTCGCACGCGGTGCTCAACCACGTGGGCGTGCGGGTGGTGGCGTGGCTCAATGACTTCTCCGCCTGGTACCACCTGGCGGGTGTGGCGGTGCTCATCGGCGCGCTCGCGGCGCTGGCGCCCCGGCAGGACGTGTCCTTCCTCCTCACGCGCTTCAGCGCGGAGAGTCCCTCCTGGTACACGTACGGCTTCCTCATCGGCCTGCTCCAGGCGCAGTGGACCTTCACCGGCTACGACGCGAGCGCCCACATCTCCGAGGAGACGCGAGACCCCACCCGCAACGCCCCCTGGGGCATCTTCCTGTCCGTGGCCGTCAGCGCGGTGGTGGGCTACGTGCTGCTGGGCGCGGTGACACTCGCCATCCAGGACCTGCCCACCGCCGCCGCCGCGCCCAACCCGTTCCTGTTTGTGCTGACCCACGCGCTGGGCCCTGCGGTGGGCGGAGCGCTGGTGTGGGTGGCCATCGGCGCCATGTGGTTCTGCGGGCTGTCGTCGGTGACGTCCAACTCGCGCATGCTGTTCGCCTTCGCGCGGGACAACGGGCTGCCCGGCTCGCGGTGGCTGAAGCACGTGTCGCCGCGCTTCAAGAGCCCCTCGGTGGCCGTCTGGGTGTCCGTGGTGGCGGCGTTCGTGGTGGCGCTGTGGGCGCAGGCGTACGCGGCCATGGTGGCGCTGAGCACGCTGGCGCTCTACGCGTCCTACGCGCTGCCCATCTGGGTGGGCTGGCGGGCGCGCCGCTCCGGGACGTGGTCCCACCGGGGGCCGTGGGACTTGGGCCGGGCCTCGCCCTGGGTGAACGCGGTGGCGCTCGTCTGGTGCGCGGTCATCATGGTGCTCTTCGTGCTGCCGCCCAACCAGCTCGCCGGCTACACCTTCGCCGGCGCGCTGGTGCTGCTGGGGCTCTACTGGGGGTTGGCGCAGCGCCACACCTTCAAGGGGCCCAAGGTGACGCTGCTGCGGCCACCGGTAGCGGCGGCGCCTTCGGAGGCGCGGTCGTCTCCCTCCTCGGGATGAAGGGGGTGCCGGCTACTTCGGGAGCGCGGTCTTCCCCATCTTCAGGATGAGCTTGAAGTGCGCCGCGGTGACGGGCACCACGCTGATGCGGCTGCGGGTGAGGAGCTGACAGTCCTTCAGCGCGGCCGTGGCCTTGATGGTGGCCAGGTCCACCGGCTGCGCGAGCGGAACGACGGGGCCCACGTCCACCGAGGCCCAGTCCTCGCCGGGGGCGGTAGGGTCGGGGCCGGCGGCGGTGAGCACCTCGGCCACGGCGACCACGGCCTTGCCCTCATTGGAGTGGTAGTAGAGGCACAGGTCGCCGGGCTTCATGGCCCGCAGGTTGTTGCGCGCTTCGAAGTTGCGCACTCCGGTCCACTCCGTCTTTCCGTCCTTCTCCAGCTGGACGTACGCGTAGACCGAAGGCTCGCTCTTGATGAGCCAGTACTGGGATTTCGCCATGGCGGCGGAACATAGAGCAGGGCCGGGCGCCGGGGGCCAGCGGGGAATGTGTCGGGCCGCATGCGGGAGCACCGGACCGAGGGCCCGGGACCGGGAGCGGACACTCGCGGTGAAAGCGGCGTACGCGGCCGGAGCTTCCGGGACAGGCTGCGCGTTCCGCACGCAGGCGTGCGCCCGGCTTCGGGCACCGTTAAAGGGTGCGGCCAACTTCGGGAGTGGAACGGATGGACCTGGAACTGAAGGACAAGGTTGCGCTGGTGAGCGGCTCCACGGCGGGCATCGGCCTGGCCATCGCGGAGGCGCTGGCGCGCGAAGGCGCGGAAGTCATCGTCAACGGACGCACCCAGGAGCGCGTGGACGCGGCCCTGAAGGAGCTGCGCGGGAAGCAGCCGGACGCGAAGCTGCGAGGCGTGGCGGGGGACCTGGGGACGCGCGAGGGCGTGAGCCGGATGCTCCAGGAGGTGCCGCGGGTGGACATCCTGGTGAACAACCTGGGGGCGTTCGAGCCGCACCCGTTCGAGGAAATCACCGACGAGCACTGGTTCAACATCTTCGAGGTGAACGTGATGAGCGGCGTCCGGCTGAGCCGCCACTACCTGAAGGGCATGCGCGAGAAGAACTGGGGGCGCATCCTCTTCATCTCCAGTGAGTCGGGCATCCAGATTCCGGTGGAGATGGTGCACTACGGCGTCACCAAGACGGCACAGATTGCCCTGGCGCGCGGCATCGCGGAGGGCACCGTTGGGACGAACATCACGGTGAACTCCATCCTTCCGGGCCCCACGCGCTCGGAAGGGGTGGAGGGGTTCCTCAAGAACCTGTCGAACCAGCAGGGCGTGGATGTGGCCACGGTGGAGCGTGACTTCTTCAAGACGGCGCGCCCGTCCTCGCTGCTCCAACGCTTCGAGCGTCCGGATGAGATTGCCTCGCTGGTGACTTTCGTCTGCAGCCCGAAGTCGTCGGGCATCAACGGCGCGGCGCTGCGGGTGGATGGCGGCGTGGTGCGCGCCATCGCCTGACAGGGCCCGCCCCACGTGGGCTGCCTGCCGTGGCGGGTGGCGGGGTTCGCACCGTCGCCTGCTTGGGAGGCGGCCCACGCCAGCCGTGGGCGCATCAGGCTCTCGGAGGACGCGGAGCCATGCGGCGCCGCCTCACGTCACATGGGTCTTCAGGAAGACGCGCAGCGCCTCCGCGACACTCCAGGCCTGGGCGATGCAACCGCGCGGCTTGTAGGGCGCGGTGGCGTCGAAGATTTCGCTGATCTGCCCGATGCCGGTGTGCAGCAGGTGCTCCTCCAGCCCTCGCAGCAGCGCGCGGGCCGCCTTCACGTCCGGGTCCACCTTCAGCGTGGCGTCCACGTAGTGGCCGATGAGCCAGCCCCACACCGTGCCCTGGTGGTACGCCGCATCCCGCGCGCGCAGGTCTCCGTCGTAGTTCGCCTTGTAGTCCGCATGCCCCGGCGCCAGGCTGCGCAGGCCCACCGGCGTCACGAGCTCGCGCCGCACCACCTCCAGCACGGGCTCCCAGCGCTCCCGGTGCAGCACCGGGTGCTTCAATGAAATGGCGAACACCTGGTTGGGGCGGATGGCCGCGTCCTCCTTCGCGTGCTCCCCATCCACCACGTCGAAGAGGCACTGGAGCTTCTCGTTCCAGAAGCGCCGGTTGAAGCTGCCGTGGGCCTTCTCCGCCGCCGCGAGGTAGGGCCTCGCGTCGTGGCCCAGCCGCTCCGCCCAGGTGGCCATCAGCCGCAGGGCGTTGAACCACAGCGCATTGATTTCCACCACCTTGCCCCGCCGGGGCGTCACCACCCAGCCGTCCACCTTCGCGTCCATCCAGGTGAGCTGGTAGCCCTCCGCGCCCTGCCGCAGCAGCCCGTCCTGCGGGTCCATGCCGATGTTGAAGCGCGTGCCCTGCTGGTGGTGCTCGATGATGGAGCGCAGCGTGGGGAAGAGGTCTCTCAGCAACTCCTCGTCCTTCGTCGCGTCCAGGTACCGGTCCACCGCGTGGAAGAACCACATCGTCGCGTCGGCCGTGTGGTAGACGCCCTCGCTCTCGCCATCCGGGAAGTAATTGGGGATGAGGCCGTCGCGCACGTAGTGCTGGAAGGTGCGGAGGATGGCCGCCGCCTCGCGGTAGCGGCCGGTGCACAGCGTCAGGCCGTCGAGCGAAATCATCGTGTCCCGGCCCCAGTCCGTGAACCAGTGGTAGCCGGCGATGACGCTGCGCGCGTCCTGGCCCATGGAGCGCGCCCAGGCGTCGTCCGCGGCGCGCATCGGGTCGATGATGAACTGGTCCGCCGCCAGCACCAGCCGCGCGGGCACCCCGGAGCGGGCCTCCTCGGGCGCACGGCCCAGCAGCCGCCGCTCACGCTCCAGCTCCAGCGCGAAGACCTCGGCCGGCGCTCGCTCCAGGCAGGACACGCTGTCCACCGTGACACCCAGCGAGAGCGTCTCGCCCGGGGCCACCCTGCACTCGAAGTAGCCGGGGGAGGTCTGCACTTCCGTGTGCTCGTAGCCCCGCGCCTTCTCCACGCGGTACAGCTGCGTCGCGGACGTCTCTTCCAGGCCCACGAAGGGGGAGGGGGCACGGCCGTACACCCGCAGGTGCATGGGCGGCACGTCCTCCGCGACGTGCAGCTCCACCCGCGCGCCCTTGAGGACGACGGTGGGCGTCAGCTGCTGGGTGGGGATGGGCCGGTCGTGCGGCCGGTCCACCGGGAAGGGGCGCAGCCGCAGGAGCACCTCCGGCCCGGACACGTGCTCCCAGGCGATGAAGACGGTGTTCTCCCCGTGCACCATCACCAGCTTGCGCCGCAGCCTCGACGGACCGAGCTGGTACTCCCAGACGGGGATGAGCCCGTCGAGGTGGAAGCTCCGCAGGTGCAGCGCGCCGTCCTCGTGCGCGGTGCCGTCCGAGCCCTCCTCGGAGTCCAGCCGGTACGCCTTCCCGTCCACCTGCGCGTGCTCCACCAGCCGGGCCAGCAGCACCGTGCGGCCGCGCTTCTCCAGGCTGGGAATGAACAGGCCGTGGTAGCGGCGCGTGTTGCAGCCCACCACCGTGCCGGACGCGTAGCCGCCGCGGCCATTGGTGACGAGCCACTCGTGGTACAGCTCCTTGCGGAACTCCGGGCCGTGGGGCCACTCGAAGCCAAGGCGGGGAAGGGCAGGGGAGGCATGGGCCGGGTTCACGCCGTCTTCTCCTCGGTGCTGGTCAGCACCAACGCAGTCTGTCCGGGGACGCGTAGCCTGCCGTCACCGTCAATGGGGGGCGTCCCCATGCCGCCGTAGCGGACATGTTCACTGGACAGCAGGAGCCGCCAGTTCTTTCCCGCCGGAGGCGCCACCAGCGGCTCCGGGCATGGCTCGAAGTCCAGTCCCGTGCCCAGGTTGAGGAGGAGCAGACGGTCGCCCTCCTGCTCGCCACCGGCGTAGCGCAGCACCAGCGCCGCCGGGCCCAGCACCGCGCCGTCGAGCCGCGAGCGCTCCTGCGCGGCGAACACTGAATCCTCGCGGCGCAGCCGCAGCACGTCCCGGTGCAGGGCCACGGGCCCGGCGTTGCGCTCCCGCTCGCGCCAGTCCAGCTTCGAGCGGAGGAAGGCCTCCTCACCGATTGGCATCTGGAAGCCCTCGGCCTCCACGGCCCGCCGGGCGCTGGCGAACTGGGAGAGGAAAGCGTCGCGGCCCTGCTTCACCAGCCCCTGCAGCTCCGGCTTGTGGTCCACGAAGTAGAGGAAGGGGGCGGAGGCGAAGAACTCCTGGCCCATGAAGAGCATGGGCGTCTGCGGCAGCAGCAGGAAGAAGGTGGTGAGGGCGCGCATGCGCGGCGCGCCCGCGAGCCCATGCAGGCGCTCGCCGCGCAGGGTGTTGGCGAGCTGGTCGTGGTTCTGCAGGTAGAAGACGATGGCCTCGGCCGGCGTGCGCAGCAGCGGCGAACCCCGGCGCTTCTTCTGCCAACCGTAATACTGTCCCTGGTAGAGCGAGTTGCGCAGCGCGCATGACAGCAGTTCCTGCGCGGTGCCCCGATAGTCCATGAGGTACGCCTCGGTCCGGCCCAACACCGCCACGCGGGCCGTGTGGTGGAAGTCGTCCACCCAGAGGCAGTCCGCGCCATGGCCGCCGACGTCTGGCGCGGTGACGACCTTCACGTCCTGGGGCTCGTTCTCTCCAATGAGGAGGAGCGCGCGCCCGGGCGCGGCGGCGCGCACGCGCTCCACGAGCTCCCGGACGATGTGGCGGGGGGACGCGTCGTAGAGGCTCTGCGTGGCGTCCAGGCGCAGACCGTCGAAGTGGTACTCGGCCACCCAGTGGCAGGCGTTCTGGATGAAGAAGTCCCGCGACGGGCCGGCGGCGTCACCGTCGTCGAAGTTGGTGGGGTCTCCCCACTCGTTGGGGTACTTCGGGTTGAAGTACCCGGGGGAGAACTGCGCGAGGTAGTTCCCGTCGGGGCCGAGGTGGTTGTAGACGACGTCGAGGATGATGCCGAGCCCGAGCCGGTGGGCCTCGTCCACGAGGCGCCGCAAGTCGTCGGGGCCGCCGTACACGGCGCAGGGCGCGAAGAGCGTCACCCCGTCGTAGCCCCAGTTGAAGCGCCCTGGAAAGGTGTGCAGCGGCATCAGCTCCACGGTGGTGATGCCCAGCTCCTTCAGGAGCGGAAGCTTCGCGGCGGCGCTGGCGTAGGTGCCCTCGGGGGTGAAGGTGCCCACGTGCAGCTCATAGAGGACCTGGCCCTTGCGGTGGACGCCGCGCCAGCCGGTGTCGCTCCACGTGTAGCGGTGCGGGTCCACCACCTGCGAGGGGCCATGCGGGCCCTCGGGCTGGAAGCGTGAGCACGGGTCCGGGAAGCAGTCGCCTCCATCCAGGCGGTACTTGTAGCGGGTGCCCGGGGCCACGGCGTGGGTGCCCTCGAAGTAGCCATGCGGGGAAGGGTGCAGGGGCAGGTGGCGCGCGACGCCGTCGTCGTACAGGCACACCTCCACCGCGCGGCGGCGGGGCGCCCAGACGCGGAAGCGGGTGCGCTCGTCTCCCAGCGGCTGCGCGCCAAGCGTGAGCTGGAAGGGAGCAGGTCGCGTCACGCGTCCTCCGCGCGGGCACGGGTCGACGCGACGTTGTGCACGGGAGGGGAGGGCGGAAAGGACCCTCAGTCACAGGCTGCCCCGCCCATGCGTGCAGCAGGCAGGTGACGCGCGTGCGACAGCGACTGCCGGGGACTTCCGCCTGGCAGGCGTGCCGGCCACCTGGCGGCTGCCTGGCTGGAGTGCAGCGCACCGTCGAGACAGCGTCCTCGGGAGCGACTGCAACTTCTTCTTCAGCTTCTGCCCGGAACTTCCGAGCGCCGCGCTCCAGACTCGCGCCGCGGTTGCGGCCCCGTCGAGCGTCAGCTGGGGGTGGCGGGGCCCGGCAACCTCTACAGGCCGGACCCCGCTCCCTGAAACAACTACGCCTGCTTCGCCACGCTGCCCGTCGGCGCCGTGGTGGCCGCCTTGCCGTTGAGCAGCGTGCTGCTCGCATACAGGGCCAGCCCCACGACTCCCAGCACCGCGGCCTCCATATGGGCGGCGAACGTCACGCCCATCACCGTCATGGCTCCAGTGCCCATCGCGAACGCCGCCGCCACCGCCCCCGCCGCCTTCCTCATCCGCCTCTCTCCCGGGCCCCCCGGCCCGCTGTGTGTACGCTGCTGCCTTGTCCGTCTTCCTTATCAAGACGCGTGCCACGCACAGCGCGTGCGGAATGGGAAGGCGTGTGGCCCGGGGTGGGCAAACCTCTTCTCTGATCTGACCCCGGTCTGCAGAAATCACTGCATGGGACGCCGGTACGATGCCGGAAATATTTCCAGGAAGCGGCCGCCTCTCCCGAGAGGGCATTTCGTAACCCACGACGATCCATGGACTTTCCCTCCCCGAGGCGCGTGGCACACCCGCTGCTAAGGCAACCCCGCCGTAAGCGTGGTGCAAGCGACTTCAAGCCACGAGCGAGACATCCGAAGCGAGGGAGAGCAGACGATGGGCAAGACGAGCGCGGGGTTCTGGACGGTGTTGGGCGTGGTGCTCCTGTCAGGGTGTGCCCACCAGCCCCAGGTGAAGGTGGACAACTCGGAGCAGCCCTACCGAATCGGCCGTGAGGACGTGCTGGACGTCGCCGTGTGGCGTGATCCAGAGCTGTCCCGCACCCTCCCGGTCCGTCCGGATGGGTTCATCTCCATGCCGATGGTGGGCGAGGTGCAGGCGGCGGGCAAGACGCCCACGGAGCTGGCGGAGGCCCTCAAGCAGAGCTTCCGGCCGTATGTGCAGGAGCCCCGCGTGACGGTGATTGTCCGCGAGGTGAACAGCAGCCGCGTGTTCGTCACCGGCGAGGTGGCCAACCCTGGCGCCTATCCGCTGCGCGGCCGGGTGTCGCTGCTGCAGGCCATCGCCCTGGCGGGCGGCTTCACGGACTTCGCCAACTCGGACGGCATCGTCGTCATCCGCACCGACGCCAACGGCGGCCAGATTCCGGTGCGCTACAGCGACCTGATTTCGCCCGATGGTGGCCAGGAGCTCATCCTCCGGCCGGGTGACACCATCGTCGTGCCGTGAACTGTGTCAGGGGCGTGGGCGTCGTGGACGTGGACGGTGGGTGGCGTGTGGGACGGAGGGCGACGGTGAAGGGCAACTGGAAGAAGGGGCTGCTCGCGGGCCTGATGCTCGCCGCACCAGCCGCGCAGGGAGCCACTGTCTTCGAGCCTCGACTGCGGCTGACCGCGGAAGAGCGCTACGACGACGACCTGCGCCTGGGGGACGGAGAGACGGGCGGGCAGCTGATGACGAAGCTGACCCCGCGACTGGGGTTGGAGGCGAAGGACGCGCGGACGACGCTGGACAGCTTCTACGCGGCGGACCTCCTGATGCGGCACGGCTCCGGCAAGGTGACGCTGGACCACCGCGCGGGACTCGAGGCCCGCCACGTGCTGACGCGGCGGCTGCGGGTGGACTCGGCGGTGCGCGTGTTCCGCGTGACGGACCCGTCCTCCCTGCCGCGTGACGGCCTGGCCCGCTCGACGTCGCCGACGTTCTTCACGCAGGCGAGCGTGGGCTTCACGGGGCGCGCCACCGACAGGCTCGACGTCCGGGCCGGCTACAAGTTCGAGGCGGTGCGCATCCTCGAGTCGGGACAGTCGCCGGGCTACGCACATACCCCGTCGCTGGAGGCCTGGTATCGCTCCACGCGTCGGCTCAGCCTGGGGATGGAGTACCGGTATCAGGCGTTCCTCTACGAGGGGGCGCTGGGGCAGGCGCACGGGGCGGTGGCGGGGTTGCGCTACCGGCTGACGCGGCCCATGACGTTCATCGCCCGCGCCGGTCCGGTGCGCTACCTGGCGCCGGATGGCCAGGAGGGTGGCTGGGTGCCGCGGGTGAATCTGGAGTTGCAGCGGGAAGGGGAGCTGCTCGACGTGGGCGTGGCGGTGGGCCACGACCTGGTGGGTGCGAGCGGCTTCACCAACGCGGTGTGGGCGGACTACGCGGGCGTCGTGCTGGCCCGCCGCTTCACCCAGAAGCTCAACGCCTTTGGCGCGGCGAGCTTCTTCCGCAACGGGCGGGCCCCGTCCCAGGACTGGGGCGTCTTCAAGGGCTCGCCGACGGTGTCTCAGGGGTACGCATTGGGTGCTGGGTTGGAGTACCGCATTGACCGGCGCATTTCCGCGCAGGGTGCGGTGGACAGGATTGCTCAGGTCGGTGTGGCGGAATCGGCGGGCGCGGCGGACCTGACGCGCAATGTCTTCGCGGTCCGACTGGTGGTGACGCCTTGGTAGCAACAGCGAGAGGGATGGAGGAGGAGCGGAACATGGAGCGAGGGATGACGGCGGACCAGCTGCTGGCGGCACTGTGGCGCCGCAAGGCCTTGGTGGGAGCCATCGCAGCGGCAGTCTTCGCGGTGGGCGCGGCCATCGTGATGACCCGGCCGAGCATGTACGAGGCCTCGGTGGTGGTCCGCGTGGAGCCGCAGCGGCCGGGCGAGGAGATGGTGCAGCGCACGGTGAGCGAACTCATCGAACAGCGGCTGCTCACGGTGAGGCAGGAGCTTCTGGCCCGCCCCGTGCTGCAGAAGGCCATCGAGGAGATGAACCTCTACCCGGACCTCGTGTCCGAAAAGGGCATGGAGTCCGCGGTCGCCCAGATGCGCAAGGACCTCACCATCCGCGTGGAGGGTGAGACGGCCTTCGAGCTCACCTACGCCAACCGCGACCCGCAGGTCGCCGCGCAGGTGGCCAACCGGCTGCCGGACATCTTCTCCGCGGAGACGCTGAAAATTCGCCAGGCGCAGGCGGCCCGTGCCACGGACCTCTTCAACGAGGAGATGAACCAGCTGGGCGCGGCCGTCACGTCCTGGGAGCGCAAGATTGCCCAGTTCAAGGTGGACCACCTGGGTGAGCTGCCCGAGCAGATGGAGATGAACATGCGCGGGCTGGAGCGGGTGTCGCACCAGCTCCAGACGAAGTCCGAGGAGCTCCGCGTGGCCGAGGCCCGCCGCTCCGACCTGGCCCGGGCCCGCAACGCCGTGGACAGCGAGGCCGGTCGCCTCGAGGCCGCCGAGAATGGCCTCACCCGCGCCCTCGTGAATGCCCGCACCCAGTGGACGGACGACCACCCTGAAATCAAGCGCCTGTCGACCGAGCTCGACGGCATGAGCAACAAGCGCAAGGAGGCCGAAGGCCGGCTGTGGGCCGAGCGCGCCGAGCGCACCCGGGTGGCGCAGCTGATTACCTCCATCCAGGCCGAGATTGTCGACCTCCAGAAGCAGGCCGAGACGTACCACGCCCGGCTCACCAACACGCCGCGCTGGGCGCACGAGCTGTCGGTGATGAACCGCGACTACGAAATCACCCGCACCAAGTACCAGAGCGTGGTGAGCCGCAAGGTCGAGGCGGAGATTGCGCAGGAGCTGGAGGCCAAGAGCGCCAAGAGCCTCTTCAACGTCATCTCCCCCGCCGGTGTCCCGGCGGTGCCCGCCCGGCCGGACCGCGTGACGGGCATGCTCATCGCCCTGCTGGTCGCCCTGGGCCTGGGAATTCTTACCGGCGCGGTGCTCGAGATGCGCGACGACAGCCTGCGTGACGGCTCCGAGGTGCGCGAGCGCCTCACCCTGCCGGTGCTGGCGGTGGTCCCGGATATGCATGGCAAGACGGAGCGGCGGCTGTTGATGCCGGCTTCGGGGGCTCGAAACAACGTGTCTTCCCCCACGACGTTGAACTGAGTCGCCGAAGAAAGGACGGAGGACCAAGGGTATGGATCAGACGATGGAGCGGGCGGGCAACTTCCTCCCCCGAGTGGATGAGAACGCGTCGGGCGGCAACGTGGTGGACCGCCGGGTGGTGACGCTGACGGCACCGGCTTCGGCGGCGGCGGAGCAGTACCGCAGTCTTTATTACAGGCTGGAGCGGATGCGGGAGCTGCGGCCGATGAAGGTGGTGGCGCTCACCTCGGCGATGCCGGGCGAGGGCAAGACGGTGACGAGCGTCAACCTGGCGCTCGCCGCGGCCCGGGCGAACCCGGAGCGCCGCATCCTGCTGGTGGATGCGGACCTGCGCCGGGGCGGCGTGGCGGCCACGCTGGGCATGCGCAACAAGACGGGCCTGGCGGAGCTGCTGGCAGGTGAGTGCGAGGTGAGGGACGTGGTGCGTCGCTTCAACTCCACGCGCCTGGCGGTCATCCCCGCCGGCGCCACGCCGGAGGAGCCCACGCAGGTGCTGGCCAGCGCGCGGATGAAGCAGTTCCTCAAGGCGGTGCGCGAGGGCTTCGACGAGGTGTACGTGGACCTGCCGCCGACGCTGCCGTTCGCGGACGCGGCGATTCTGGGTCACCAGGTGGACGGGGTGCTGATGGTCATCCGCGCCAACGTCACGCCGGGCAAGTCGGTGCACCAGGCGGTGGAGAGCCTGGGCGGCGCGCCCATCGTCGGGTGTGTGCTGAATGGCGCGGAGACGCAGGCGACTCCGTACCTGAAGAACTACGAGAAGAAGTAGCACCGGGCGGCCTCTGCCCCGCTCCCTGGCGACAGGGGGCGGGGCTTGGAGGCGGAAGCAGGTCGGGCGGGTTGGTTGGAGGGGCACGTGCTCCGCGTTTTTCACCACTACTTTTCTGCAAAGAAGCTGACTTTCTTCCTCGCCGAGAGTTCGGCGATTGCGTTGGCCTGCGTGATGGGCGCGGCGGCCTGCGCAGCACTCTTCGCGCCTGAGGGGACCTGGCCCCCTCTTTTCGAGCTGTGGCCCACGTTGCTGGGACTGGGCGCTGCCTTCGTCGTTACCTTCCAGTTCACGCTGTACCTGTTGGATTTGTATGACCTCCGCGTGGCCGCGGAGGACCGGGAGCGGGGCTACCGCTTCCTCAAGGCCGCTGGCGTCACCGCGATGGTCGCAGGTGGGGTGATGCTGGTGGTTCCGCTGGTGCTGCCGGTGGCGCTGCCTCCGGGCACGCTGCTGGGCGGGGCGATGGGCGCCCTGGCCGGCACCCTCATGGTGCGGGTGTCCATCCGCGCCCTGGTGGGAGCACCGGACCGGGTGCTGCTCGTGGGAGATGGCCTCAAGGCCCGGGCGGTGGCGAGCGCCATCGACGCGGGCGGCGAGGGCAGCTACCGCGTGGTGGGCATGGTGGACCCGCGGACGTCCTCCGAGCCGCTGGAGAAGGTGGCGTCCCGGCTCAAGGCGTCCTACGTCATCCAGGCCGCGGACGACATGCGCGGGGCCAACTGGGTGGAGTCCCTGCTGAGCTGCCGGCTGCAGGGGCGCCGGGTGTACGAGGCGGCGGGGTTCTGTGAGCGGGTGCTGCGCCGCATTCCGGTGCAGTTCCTCCGGGCGAGCGACTTCGCCTTCGCGGACGAGCTGACGGTGTCGCCGCTGCGCCGGGCGCTCAAGCGTGGCTTCGACATCCTGGTGGCGTCGCTGCTGCTGTTGGCGGCCGCCCCCTTCCTCCTGGTGGTCGCGGTGGCCATCAAGCTGGACTCCAAGGGGCCCATCTTCTACCGGCAGGAGCGCACGGGCCTGGGGGGCAGCAGCTTCTTCCTCTGGAAGTTCCGCAGCATGAGGACGGACGCGGAGAAGAATGGCGCGGTGTGGGCCAAGGCGAATGATGACCGTGTCACGCGGGTGGGGCGCTTCATCCGCACCACGCGCATCGACGAGATTCCCCAGGTCTTCAACGTGTTGATGGGGGAGATGAGCTTCGTGGGGCCTCGCCCCGAGCGGCCCATCTTCGTCGAGCAGCTGAAGCAGCAGATTCCGTTCTACGGGCTGCGCGAGGCGGTGAAGCCAGGCCTGACGGGGTGGGCGCAGATTCGCTACCCCTATGGGGCCTCGGTGGAGGACGCGCGGAACAAGCTGGAGTTCGACCTGTACTACGTGAAGAACGGCTCACTGTTCCTGGATGTGGGAATCATTTTCCACACTGTGAGGCATGTGCTTCTCGGTCGTGGGGCGCGGTAGAGCATCCGGTAGCGTTTTGTCAGGGTATTGAGGTGGACCATTGCCCTGGCCCCGTTCTTGGAAGGGGCCAGGGCAGTGGACCCGCCTGGGGTTTGGCTGGCGGGTTCGGGCGTCGTGGATGGGGGTAGGGTCATGGTGGGAATGGACATGGAATCGCCGCTCCCGGAGGGTTGGGAGGAAGTCCGGCGCCGGATGGAGCAGGAGCGGGAGCGCAACGAGCTGCTGCAGCCCGTGGTTGAGCGGCCCACGCGCATCGTCGCCATCGGCGGCGGCACGGGGCTGCCCATGGTGCTCCGCGGCCTGGCCCGGCGGGCACTGCCGAAGCCCGGGGACCCGGGAGTGGACATCACCGCGGTGGTGGCCATGAGCGACGACGGGGGCAGCTCCGGCCGCCTCCGCCGCAACCACGGGGCGCTGCCTCCGGGCGACATCCGCAACTGCCTGGTGGCGCTCGCGGGTGGCAAGAATGCCCTCAAGGACGTCTTCCAGTTCCGCTTCGCGGGAGCGCGCGGCCTGGCGGGCCACGCGGTGGGCAACCTGCTCATCTCCGCGCTGGCCGAGCTGAAGGGGGACTTCCTCGAGGCGGTGCGCATGTCCGGCGAGCTGCTGGGCGCGCGGGGGCAGGTGCTGCCCTCCACGCTGTCCTCGGTGCAGCTGGTGGCGCAGATGCATGACGACACGGAAGTCGTGGGCGAGCGCAACATCTGCCGCGCCCATGGCCGGGTGCGCCGGGTGTCCTTGAGCCCCCGCTCCCCGCCGCCGGTGGAGGGCCTGCTGGAGGCCATCTACACCGCGGACCTGATCGCGATTGGCCCCGGCTCGCTCTACTCGAGCCTGCTGCCCAACCTCCTGGTGGACGGCGTGGCCCAGGCGCTGAAGGAGACGCGCGCCCTGAAGGTCATGGTGTCCAACCTCATGACGCAGCCGGGCGAGACGGACGGCATGACGTGCCTGGACCATGTGCAGGCGGTCATCGACCATGTGGGCCCCGTGCTGGACGCGGTGCTCGTCAATGGCGCTCCGCCCTCGGATGAGTCCATGAAGCGGTATGCCCGGCGCGGCTCGTTCGTCGTGCCGGTGGACCGCCGGGACTTGATTGCGGCGGGCGTGGTGCCGGTCCAGGCCGACCTCCTGAAGGAGGGGTCCAGGATTCGACATGACAGCCGCAAGGTTGCCTCCTGCCTCCTGAAGATGGCCCGCAGCGGCTTGTAGTCCCAAGACGTCGTCACCACCTTTGGCGCCCGATAATGGAAGCTAGACACCTCATTGCCCGGCCGTCCGTCGTGGAAGTCACCGACCGGGCGGCCTTCATGACCCTGGAAGCCGAGTGGAACGCGCTCGTGGAGGCCACCTCCAACGAGCTGTTCTACCGGCACGAGTTCCTGCGCATCTGGCTGGACAACTTCGCGCCCGGCGCGCGCCCGCGCGTGCTGACGCTGCGCGACGCGGAAGGCCGGCTCACCGCGGCGCTGCCGCTGTGGGAGGAGCGCACCACGATGTACGGCGTGCCGGCGCGGCAGCTGTCGGCCATGGCCAACGTGCACTCCTGCCGCTACGACATGCTGGCCCGCGAGCCGGAGGTGGCCGCGGAGGCCTTCCTCTCGCACCTGCGCGCCACGGGCGGCTGGGATGTGCTGCGGCTGACGGACGTGCCCGAGGGCGGCGCGGCCTGGCGGCTCCATGCGAAGGCCCGCGAGGCGGGACTGCCGGTGGGGGAGTGGGAGTCGCTCCAGTCGCCCTACATCCCCCTGCCGTCCACCCGTGAGGCGTACCAGGGCAAGCTCCAGTCCAAGTTCAAGGCCAACTGCCGGCGGCGCCGGCGCAAGCTGGAGGAGAAGGGCCGCGTCACCTTCGAGCGGGTGGACAGCGGGCTGGGCCTGGAGGGCACGCTGGAGGAGGGCTTCCTCCTCGAGCAGAGCGGCTGGAAGGGCGAGCGCGGCACGGCCATGGCGCAGGATGCGCGCACGCGCGGCTTCTACACGGAGCTGGCGCGGGACTCGGCCTACCGCAAGCGCTTGGCGCTGTACTTCCTGCGCGTGGACGGCAAGCCGGTGGCCTTCCACTACGGCCTGGAATACGGCGGGCGCTACTTCCTCTTGAAGCCCGGCTACGACGAGAGCCTGCGCGAGTGCAGCCCCGGGCAGCTCCTGGTGGAAGAGGTCGTCGGAGACTGCATCGACCGCGGCCTGGGCGAGTTCGACTTCCTGGGGCCGGACATGGTGTGGAAGCGCGACTGGACGGAGAAGGTCCGGCGCCACACCTGGCTCTACGTATTCAATGACTCCGCCTTCGGCCGGGCGCTCTGCGCGGCCAAGTTCCGGTGGGGACCCGCGATGAAAGAGGTGGTGGCGAGATGGAAGCGATGAAGCCCTCAGGGAAGCTGTTCGTCCCCTCCCTGCCGACGCTGTGGCCGCACATGCTGATGTCGCGGCCCAAGCCGGGGGCACTGCCCCCGTTCTCCTCGCCCAACGTCCGCTACTTCTACTTCGCCCGCAACGCCATCTGGCTCACGGTGAAGATGCTGGGGCTGGACGCGGGTGAGGTGCTGATGCCCGCCTACCACCACGGCGTGGAGGTGGAGGCCCTGGTGGACGCCGGCGCCACGCCGCGCTTCTACCGCGTGGGCAGCCGCTGGGACGTGGACCTGGAGGACGTGGCCAAGCGCATCGGCCCCAAGACGAAGGCCCTGTACCTCACGCACTACGCGGGCTTCCCGGGCCCCGTCCAGGAGATGCGCAAGCTGGCGGACCAGCACGGCCTCATCCTCATCGAGGACTGTGCGCTGTCCTTGCTCTCGTCGGACGGCTCGGTGCCGCTGGGCACCACCGGCGACGTGGGCATCTTCTGCCTCTACAAGACGCTGCCGGTGCCCAATGGTGGCGCGCTCGTCGTCAATGGCCCGCGCCAGTACAGCCTGCCGGAGCCTCCGGCGCCGCCGTCCGCGTCCACCTTCAGCCACACGGTGTCCGCGCTCCTGCAGAACCTGGAGCTGCGGGGCGGGGCCTTCGGCCGCACGCTGCGCAGCACGGTGCGCGCGCTGGGGCACGGCACGGTGAAGGCGGCCAGCATTGAACGCGTCGCCACGGGCACGCAACACTTCGACCGCAAGCACGTGGACCTGGGCATGAGCCCGCTGACGAAGCGGATTGCCCTGTCGCAGGATTTGGAGTCCATCGTCGAGCAGCGCCGCCGCAACTACTTCTTCCTGCTGAGCCGGCTGCGCGACGTGTCGCCGCCGCTGTTCAACCAGCTTCCGCCGGGCGCCTGCCCGCTGTTCTACCCGATGGTGGTGCAGGACAAGGCGGAGGTGCTGGCGAGGCTGCGGGCGCAGGGCATCGACGCCATCGACTTCTGGAAGCGCTTCCACCCGGCGTGTGACGCGTCGGCGTTCCCCGAGGTGGCGCAGCTGCGGCGGTCGATTGTGGAGATTCCGTGCCACCAGGATTTGTCGCCGGAGGTCATGGCGGACGTGGCGGCGGCGGTGCGCGAGGCGCTGAAGTCGGAGCGTCGGACGAAGCAGCGCGCGGGTTGAGCAGGTAACAGGGCAAAGGGGGAGGGACGTCCGTCCCTCCGGGAGGACGGGCGTTGATTCGCGAGGAAGAGCTGATTCAGGGGCCGCGGGCCGCACAGCGGTTGGAGGTGGGGGCCGTGGGCAACCCCTCCGTGCTGGCGGGCATGCGGGCGGAGTGGGACGCGCTGCTCGACGCGAGTGACGCGGGCCCCTTCAACGCCTGGGAGTGGCTCTACCCCTGGTGCCGGCGCATCGCCACGGACCGGCGTCCGCTGGTGCTCACCGCGCGGGACAGGACGGGCGCGCTGGTGGGGCTGATGCCGCTGTGCGTGGAGTACCGGAGCGTGGCGGGCGTGCCGGTGCGGCGCCTGAGCTTCCTGGGCGAGACGCACGTGGGCAGCGACTACCTGGACGTGGTGGCGAAGCGCGGCCACGAGCGGGACGTGGCGCAGTCCTTCGCGCAGATGCTGTACGCGCTGCGCGACGAGTGGGACGTGCTGGACCTCACGGACCTGCGCCAGGGCTCGCCCACGGTGGACGTGCTGCGCGAGGTGTTCCCCGGCGGCGACGTGCGCGTGGCGGAGCGCTACGTGTGCCCGTACGACACGTTGGACCCGAAGGAGCCGTTCGACGCGTTCCTCAAGCGCACGGGCCGGCGCGACAACTTCCTGCGGCGGCGCAAGTGGCTGGAGAAGCAGGAGGGCTACCGGATTGAGCGCACGGAGGCGCCGGGCGAGCTGGCCGGGCCGCTGACGGACTTCTTCCGGCTGCACTCGGCGCGGTGGGCCGCGGACGGGGGCTCGCAGGGAATCAAGGGCACGGGCGTGGAGGCGTTCCACCGGGACGCCACGCAGTTCCTGGCCGAGCGGGGCCGGCTGCGCATGTACACGATGAAGGTGGGCGGCCGGGCCGTGGCGTCGGTGTACGGCATCCTCCACCGGGACAGCTTCGTTTACTTCCAGTCCGGGTATGACCCGGAGTGGCGCAACCGCAGCGTGGGCCTGGTGCTGGTGGGCGAGACGTTCCGGGACGCGCTGGAGTCCGGGCTGACGGAGTACGACTTCCTCCGGGGCACCGAGACGTACAAGTCCGACTGGGTGACGAAGCAGCGGCAGACGGTGTCCGTGCGCGTGCACGGTGAAGCGTGGGCCGGGCGCTGGTTCACCCGCTCCGAGGAGCTGGCGCGCGAGCTGCGCAACGGCGCCAAGGCGGTGATGCCCGACACGCTGGTGGAGAAGGTGCGCCGGTTCCGTCGCCGCCAGGCCGCGGTGGAGTGAGTTACACGGAAAACCGGTATCGTCGGGCTTTCGCGTTGCCGTCCAGATAGGACGGCCCACCGGGAGCCCTCGACGATGCCCTCACTTCGGTCCCTCGCCCGCGCATTGCTGGCCGGCGCGCTGCTCGCCGCTGCCAGTGCGCAGGCGCAGTCCAAGCCGCGCCTGCTCGTCACCACCGACATCGGGGGAGACCCCGACGACCAGCAGTCGATGCGCCGGCTGCTGCTCTATGCGAATGAGCTGGAGCTCACCGGCCTCATCGCCTCGGCGGCCGGCACCGCGGGAGAGCTGCCGAACGCCGTCGTGCGGCCGGACCTCATCCACGCCATCGTCAATGACTACGAGGCCGTGCAGCCCAACCTGGCGAGGCACGCCAGCGGCTACCCCGCGGCTTCCACGCTGCGCGCGCGGGTGAAGTCCGGCAGCCCGAATCGCGGCGTGGCGAACCTGGGCGCGGGGCGCTCGACGGAGGGCTCGAATCACATCATCGCCACGGTGGATGCGTCGCCGTCGCTGCTGTACGTGGCCATCTGGGGCGGCGCGCATGACCTCGCGCAGGCGCTCTATGACGTGCGGGCCACGCGGACCGCGTCCGCGCTGCAGGCGTTCCTCGCGAAGCTCCGCGTCTATGCCATCGCCGACCAGGACAAGGGCACCAGCCCCCAGGGCACGGGCGAGTGGATTCGCTCGAACTTCCCGACGCTGCGGTACGTCGAGGCCGGGCCGCCGGGAATGGATGGCTACACATCGCTCTTCCGGGGCATGTACCAGAACGACGCCACGGGTGGCGGCAGGCCCACGGTGCAGCTCGTGGAGACCTCCAAGCTCCCGCTCACCCAGTCGAACTGGGTGAACAGCAACGTGCGCAGCGGCCATGGCGCGCTGGGCGCGGGCTACCCCGTGGTCACCCAGAACCCGACGAGCACGAACAACACCAGCGGCGTGAAGGAGGGCGACACGCCGAGCTGGTTCTACGTGCTGCCCAACGGCCTGCAGAACCCCGAGCAGCCGACGTGGGGCGGGTGGGGTGGCCGCTTCAGGCTGGACGCGGGCCAGCACTACATCGACGCGGAGGACACGCACTGGTCCTCGGCGGGCAACGCGGACTTCAGCACGCGTCGCAAGTGGACGGTGGCCCGCTGGCGCGAGGCCTACCAGAACGACTTCGCCGCGCGGCTGGACTGGTGCGCCACCAGCATCTACGACAATGCCAACCATCCGCCGGTCGCCGGGCTCAACGGCGACACGGGCCGGCAGGTCATCCAGCTCTCCGCCGTCTCGGGCAGCGTCGTCAACCTGAGCGCGCTGGGCTCCTCGGACCCGGACGGGGACACGCTGAGCTACCAGTGGTTCCAGTACACGGAGGCCGGCACGCTTCCGGGCACGGTGGCCCTCACCGGCAGCGCGGCGCGCGATGCCAGCTTCACCGCGCCGACGGTGGGCTCGCCGGCCACGGTGCACATCGTCCTCGCCGTGCAGGACAACGGTACCCCTCGGCTCACCCGCTACCGGCGCGTGGTGGTGACGGTGTCTCCGTCGGGCGGCGGCCCCGTGGGCGGCCTGGTCGGCCACTGGAAGCTGGATGAGGGCAGCGGCGGGACGACGGCGGATGCCTCGGGTCAGCTCGTCACCGGCACGCTGGTCAACGGGCCGGTGTGGACGGCGGGGAAGGCGGGCAATGGGCTGCAGTTCGATGGCGTCGATGACCGGGTGAACCTGGGCAACCCGACGCACCTTCGCTTCACCGGAGCGATGTCGCTGTCCGCGTGGGTGTGGATTGACGCGTTCACCAACGGGCGCATCATCAACAAGCAGGGCGCCAGCGGCAGCCGGGGCTGGTCGCTGAACATCGAGAGCGGTGGGTTCGCCTCGTTCCAGCTTGCCACTAGCGCGACGAGCATGGTGCTCATCAACGGCACGGCGCTGCCGACGAATCAGTGGGTGCACCTCGCGGGCACCTACGAGCCGGGCGTGGCGATGCGGCTCTACGTCAATGGCGCGCTCAATGCGTCGCTCACCAGTGGCGTGCCTGCGTCGCAGTACGAGTCGGGGCTCAACGTCACCATCGGCAGCCGTCCGGACGGCTCCAACCTGTTCGATGGGAAGATTGACGAGGTGCGCCTCTACAACCGGCCGCTCACCGCCGCCGAGGTCCAGCAACTGTAGGCGCCGGGTGGGGGAGGGGGCTCATGGCCTCCTCCCCCAGGCTCGAAAGGCCCGCGGAGCTTCAGCGACGGCCTAGCACTCCCAGACGTTCTGACGGTACGTCGACATGTAGCCCCAGCTGACCCACGAACCACAGTAACAACCCCGGGCACCCACCTGATTCGTGTAGCCAGGGTCGCTGTAGAAGTTGATCAGCGAGTCCGGGCTGTTGGAGCAGTCGGGAATCGGAGCCTCCTGCGAGGACAGGTGGCTCTCCTCTTCCTGCTCCATGGGCGCGCCACAGCCCACTGCCATCAGCGCCGTTGCCAACAGACCACCGAAGATGCTCGCTCGCATGTGACCTCCACTGGGGTGACTGCATTGAGGGTGCGGCCAGGCCAGCGCCACCCGCGTGGCGCTGGCGAAGGGCAGGCAACAGCGGCCCGCCCCGTCACTGCCCGTTACAGCGGCTCGTCATAGGGAGGGCAATCCCACTCCCCGGTCCGGCAGTAGCACGCGAAGGTGCCGCCGACGCCGTCCGTGCAGTTGCGCTTCGTCCCGATGGAGGCACAGGGCGATGAATCGAGGTTCCAGCAATAGGGGTTCGAGGTGGCGCTGGGAGCGTCCTCGCCGGCCAACAGGCCCGTGCACCAGGTCTCCTCGCAGTCGATGCGGCCGTACTCGCAGTTCTGCCTGGCCTCGGGAGTCGTCGCGCGACCCATGCACTTCACGTAGATCCAGCTGCAGTCGCTACACAGGGCCGTGGCCTCGACCGTGCCCGGCGTCTCCGGCTCCGGCTCCGCGACGGCGCCACCACAGCCCGCCATCAGCCCGGCCAACAGCAATGCTCCAATCATCGCTCGCATGGGTGCTCCTATCCTGGTTGTGAAGCTTTCCCAGGATAGCGCGACTTACGGCTGGAGAGGTGCCCGGAGCGCGGTGGCCAGGGCGGCGGAATGAACATTCCTTCCGCCGCCCTCGGGCCCCCAGGGGTGCCCCCTCCAGGGGACTGCTCAGGGGATGACAATCTGCGAGTGCATGCTCCGGCCGTCATAGGCCGTGGCGCCGCAGCGGGCCTGGGCCCAGTTGCCATTCACCGCCGAGCAGATGCGGAAGGCCTGGATGTTGGAGTACGGCACGTTGATGCCCGCCGTGTCGCAGCGCCCCTGGTACGTCCAGGAGAGGCTCTTGTTCACGGAGGTGACGCCGATGCAGGGGCCAATCCACGCGCCGTTGTCCCGCCGCTGCACGTCGATGGAGTACTGGGCAGGGGTCTCCTCCTCGCTCCAGTTCAGGTCCACGAAGGGCGTGTAGCCGCCCGGCAGGTTCAGGGCGACGTCGTCGGAGATGCCGTCATAGGCCGTCTCGACGAACGGGCCCCACACGTTGTTGTTCGAGTAGAAGATGCGGAATGCGGCGATGTCGCCCTTCATCACCACGCGGTCTCCCGCGCTGCGGCACACGCCGTCGAACACCGTCTTGTTGGACTGGCCGAGCACGCCCACCGCGAGGCACGGGCCCACCACCGAACCGTCGCGCAGCACCACATCCAGCGAGTAGCTGTAGCCGGTGAGCTTGTTCCAGCGGACGTTCACCTGGTTGAGCGAGTGCATGGAGCCGTCCGGCTTGAAGGCCACGCGCTGCTTGTACGTGCTGCGTGAGGTGAGGTTGCCCGCGGCGTCGAAGGCGCCGACGTGGAAGATGTTGAAGAACTCGCCCCGGCGCTCGACGATGACGTTGTGGCCGTGGCTCTGCACCAGCCGGCCGGCGGAGTTGCGCAGCGGCTGGGAGAGCCGCCGCACCGCGCGCGCCCGGGTGAGCTGGGGAATGGAGTCCCCCATCACGTAGTACATGGCGTACTGGCTGTTGTACCAACCGCCGCTGAAGAGCATGTAGTACTGGCCGTTGCGCTTGAGAATCTCGGGGGCCTCGTTGATGCCCTCCTCGTAGGAGGGCGTCGCGAAGAGCGCCGGGCCCAGGTGGTTGTAGACGGTGCCGGGGGCCGCGGTGTTGAAGGAGGAGATGTTGTTGCCCCGGTCGAACCAGACATAGAAGAGCCAGCGGCCCGACGTGTCGTTGTACGTGGCCGAGTCGATGCGGATGTTCCGGTTGCACCCCTGCGGCAGGCACGCCGTGCCGGTGGAGGTGCGCGGCCACGTCGTGTTGGCGTTGATGGGCTGGGGCGCGCTGAAGTTGAGGTTCAGGTCGGGCGCCGTGGCGACGAACGTCGTCACCTCCTGGCCGGCCGGCGGGCACGCCGCGCCATTGGGCACCCGGTGCGCCGAGAAGTAGAGCTGGTAGGCCCCGTTGTACTTGCCCAGGTCCGGCGCCCAGAGGAAGCAGTAGTCGTAGACGGGGTCCGCCGCGGACGGGTTGTAGTCACGCTTGAAGCGGAAGCTGCGGAGGTCGTTCGACTCGTACAGGGGCAGCAGCACGCCATTGCCGGTGCCGGTGAGGAAGAACAGGTCGTCGTGCTCCTTGTAGACGTCGGGGTCGGCCAGCCACTGCATGACCAGCGTGCGCGCCCCGTAGTCGCCGCCCCGCGTGGCGCAGGAGGGCCCCGTGAAGCCCTCGTCGCAGACGCAGAGCGCGCTGCCCGCATTGTCCCGGCAGACGCCATGGCCACTGCACGTGACACCGTCACAGACGCCCGCGAGCGCCTGGGAAGTGGAGACCTCTTCTGGAGCGGGCTCGAGGCCGGGAGGCTGTCCGTCTCCACATCCGGCGACGGCCGCGCAGAGGATGGAGAGCAGCACGAGCAGTCGGACAGGTTCCATGGCGCCTCTTTCCTGAAATTGGTAAAATAAGAATTTCAGGAGAAATTGGAGAGAACGCAAGCGGGGAGTTGCGTCATGAAACGGCGCGGTGCGCCGCGAACGACGCACTGCACGCAGCCTGCGTCCGTGACGCACTCCGACCATCCGCGTCGAAGTGAGACCGGGCGTGTGGCCGCTGCGTTGTCCCAGGTGACCCGGTTGTGCTCACGGGGGTGTTTGAGGTTCCTTGAGTGCCATGGACGAAAGCCTCCTTCCGGACATCCTCGACCAGGTGGGGCGGCAGCCGCGCGAGTTCGGCGCGTTGCAGCTGCATGTGGATCCGGTGGTCCGCGCCGCGGAGAGCACCCGGGCCACCGCGAGCATCTGGCTGCAGGGGGCCTTCACTCCGATGGCGCCGAACGCGAGCCTGCGGGTGCTCGACGCAGCGACTCGCAGGGAGCTGCTATGCGCGGCGCTGCCGTCACTGGAGCGCGGCCAGGTGCTTCGCTGGACGCTGCCCCTGAGTCTGGACTCCGAGGTGCGCGAGCTGCTCTTCCAGCCCGTGGCGCCCGTCCCTGATGGAGCGGTGCGCGTCCGTCCACCCTGGCGCCTCTTCGACACGCTGGAGCTGGTGAAGGAGACCCACGTCGCGGCGAAGACGGACTTCATCACGGGAGCGGCGGTGAGGCTCGCGCTCGGGCGGCTCCCGGCGGCGGCCTTGCTGGGCGCCGCCAGCTCGCCCGTGCAGGAGCAGCTTCGCACGAAGCAGCACGCGGCCCGGGCGATGCCCGACGGCTTCGTGGCCGAAATCACCTCGGGCTCGCAGGTGGCGGGCGCCACCGAAGCGCCCGAGGCCGTCACCGTCTGGGAGCCCGGGCAGTCGTTCGATGCGGCGCCATGGCGTGAGAGTCCTTCCGCCCTCCACGAGGGAGACGCGCGCCGCGTGAGGTGCGCGTGCGGCATGGTGGCATCCAGGGACGCGGAGTTCTGCCCGAGCTGCCTCGCGTCTCTCGCGGGGGCCTCTGTCTCCGTGGAGTCCGCTGCGCCGCTGCTGTCCGACCTGGCTCAGGGGGGCCTGCTCGGAGCACTGCGTGCGGATGCCGCGCCTGCCGTCGACACCGGACCGCGCTGTCCCCGGCATGCGCAGGTGGAGGAGACGCGAACCTGCCCGCGCTGCGGCGGCTTCTATTGTGATGCGTGCCTGCCGGACGCGCTCGAAGCCGAGCGGACGCACTGCCCGGCCTGTCTGGCGCGAGAGCAGGACGTGGACCCGGTGCGCCTGCGCCGCACCCTCGTCCGCGACATGGCCTGGGTTCATGGCGCCGTGGCGGGAGTGCTGGTCGTCACGGGGCTGCTGGGCTCGGTGAGCGCGTCCTCGGGCTCGCAGCTCAACGCCCTCGTGGGAGGCGCGTGCTTCGCCGCCATCTACCTGGGGCTTGCCGGGCTGCTGGCGCTGACCCGGAACACGGTGGTGGCCTGGGGCGTCTTCGCGTTCGACGTCCTCGTCGGGTGTGCGGCCTTCTTCCTGGGCGGCTATCTGGATGGTGGCGCCATCCTCGTCGCGGCCGCCATCTCCTGCATGCAGCTCATCAAGGCGAATGGCCTGCCGCGAGCCGCCGAGCCCGCCTGACCAGAGGCCGAAGCGGCGCTGAACACGGCTCGACGATGTCCCCGGCCACCCGCCCGGCCGCGGTTGGAGGGGCCGAAGTGGAATGAACGTTCCTTCCGGAGGACCGTCGTTGCCGGGGGCCTACGTGCCGCGGGTGAGCACGAGCTTCGCGGGGGCGGACTCGAAGGAGAGGGCAGGGCGCTCACCGTTCCACGAGGGCCACGACTCCGGGGCCGCGAGCATGTGCTGGATGTCCCGGATGAGCGCATCCGCCGTGAGCGGCGTCCGGGCATCGACACAGAGAGCGTCGGGCTTGAAGGTGACGACAGTGCGCCAGGGCGGAGTGGCCACGCCCGTCTCGGGCGGCCGGGGCTTTGCCACGTCGAAGCGCAGCCGGTACAGCCGTGCGGGCTGGTGGGCCTCGAAGATGAACCACTCACTCATGAGGTTCACGAGGGACAGCCCCGTGCCTCGCCGGCGCGACCCCGGTGCGATGTACGTGAGCGCCTGCTCGAGGTTCACGCCACCTTTCGAGTCCTGCCCGGTGTCCACGCTCCAGTCGTCATCGGCGACCTGGACGACACCCTCGGAGTCCCAGGAGACCTCCAACCGCGTGCACCGCGCACCTTCCGCGAAGAAGGGTTCCAGCGCGGCCTGCGCGACCAGGAACGAGCACCGTCGCTCCGGCCCGAGATACAGCGCCGGGCGGCGGCGGACGGCTTCCGCCGCCGTGAGGACCGTGATGGAAGAGACGTCGTACCCGAGAGACGGTGGCTCTCCACCCTTCGTCCGCTTCCCCATGTCCGTCCCCTCCGCGTCACACCTTGAGACCCGGCCACGCTCCCAAGGGAACGCGGCCGCTCAGCTCACGGCGCGCCGCCGCCGGAGACTTCGGCGCGGAGCTGGGCAATCGCGGGCCCCAGCTGCGGCGGCTGCATGTTGCGCGGCACCTCGACGGCGAAGCGCTCGAAGTGCTCCAGCGCCTTGGCCTTGTCCCCGCGCCGCAGCGCGAGGCTGCCCAGGAAGATGAGCGCCTCCTGCGCGTCCGGCCACGTGTCCACCAGCTCCGTCAGCTCGGCCTCGGCCCCCGGCAGGTCTCCCTGCGTGGCGCGCAGCACGCCCCGGTGCACGCGCAGCTCGACGTGGAACGGGTCCGCGGCCAGGCCCTTGGCGGCCACCTTCGCCGCCTCCTCGAACTCCTGCCGGCGGATGAGCTCGTGGCTCAGCAGCGCGGCGGACTCCACGTCCCCGGCGTTCGACTGCAGGCGCGCGCGGGCCTCCACCATGTCCGGGCTCTCCTGCTGCCCGCCCATGCCGTCTCCCTGCT
>JBKGHK010000309.1:0-11276 GCA_046520375.1 Pyxidicoccus sp. 3LFB2 | reverse complement strand
GAAGGTGTGGGACGCCGGGAGCGGAGAGTGCCTGCTCACCCTCTCCGGCCATGGTAGTGCGGTCACAACGTGCGGGTGGAGTCCGGACGGCCAGCGGCTGCTGTCGGGGGCTTTCGACAACACCCTGAAGGTGTGGGACGCCGGGAGCGGAGAGTGTCTGCTCACCCTCTCCGGCCATGCCAGCTTGGTCATCGCGTGCGGGTGGAGTCCGGACGGCCAGCGGCTGCTGTCGGGGGGGGACGATGGCGCCCTGAAGGTGTGGGATGCCTCCACCGGTCAGTGCTCCTGGTCTGGCCAGTTCCTTCCGGACGGACAGACGGCATCGATCGATGAGGCTCACGGACGCATCCTCCATGCCTCCCCCGAAGCTTGGCGTTGGCTTGGCTGGCGGTGGACCGATCCCGTCACTGGACGCCTGCGCATCCTTCCCGCGGAGTCCTTCGGGCCACTCCCCGCTTGACCTGCGCTCAGTAGCCTTGAGTTACGCAAGGAGCGCGATGGTTGAGCGAGAAAGAAGCTGCGGTATTTGATGGATGCGCGAGCCGGAGAATCTCGCATCTTGGGGGCCGCCTTTCCGTCGGTGTGCCGCCCGCATGCAGGACTGTGAGAGTCCAGTACGATTGAGTTGACCTCCAGGGTAGGCTGCCGCACGCTGTACCCATGAAGCGTAATTCGGAGAAGCGCGGAGACAAATACCCCCGCGCTCCCTCTCAAGCGGAGTGGGACGCGCTGACCCCCGAGGAGCAGGCCCGGGTGGTCGCCTCCCTTCCTGACTGGGTGACGGACGCGGAGCTGTCTCCGCCCGAGGGCGACCAGCACTTCCTGCCCAAGGTCCGCGCGCTCGACACGCTCAAGGGCCACTTTGGCCGCGAGGGCCGCCGCGTGTACCTGGCGTCCGAGCTGCCCGTCTACTACCCCGACGAGCGCCGCTTCGCTCCGGACCTGCTGGTGGTGCTGGATGCCGAGCCACACGAGCGCGGCAAGTGGATGGTGTCCGCGGAGGGCAAGGGGCTCGACTTCATTCTCGAGGTGCACGTCGGAGGGCCCCGCAAGAAGGACGCGGAGCTGAACGTGGCCCGCTACTCCCGCCTGGGCATCCCCGAGTACTTCATTTACGACGGAGGCAAGCAGCGGCTCTGGGGCTACCGGCTCGCGGCGCCCGAGGCGCGCGAATACGTCCCCATCCAATCCGTGGACGGACGGTTTCCCTCGGAGCGACTCGGGCTGGACCTCCAGGTGGAGGACGGCCGGCTGCGCTTCTACGAGAACAACGTCCAGCTTCCCGAGTCGGCCGAGCTCATCGACCAACTGAGGAAGCTGGCGGACGGCCTGAAGCGGCGCGCGAGCAACAGGGCACGCAGCCTGAAGAAGGAAGCCCGGCTTCGGGAAGAGACGGAGCAGCGACTCGCGCAGGAAAAACGCCTTCGCGAAGAGGAGAAGCGCCTCCGAGAAGACGTCCAGCAGCAGCTCCGGAAGGCCCAGGCCGAGCTGACCCGGCTCAAGGGCGAGCGGGCCTGAATCGTGTCACGGTGGGGCGCACGCCGCGCCTCCACCGTGCGAACCTCCGCTACGGCTCCCGGAAGATGAACAGCCCTCGCACGTCATCCACCACGTAGACGTACCCATCTCCGGGCACGCGGATGCCAAGGGCGCCCTCGTACTGTCCCTCCTGGCTGTTCGGGTCCGTATCGCGGAAGGTGTTGAAGTGGGCCACCTGGCGCGGGCGCGTGGGATTGGACACGTCCAGCACGCGCACGCCCTCCTGGTACCAGGCGACGTACAGCCGCTCGCCCTTCAGGATGATGTTGTGGATGGACGTGACGTCGCGCAGCTTGAACTCGCCAATCTTCACGATGTTCGCCGGGTCATCCACCTTCAGCACGCGCAGGTGGGCGCCCCGCTGCTCTCCGCCCTCGAAGGCAATCGTCTGCCCCCCGATGGTGCCCACCGCGCTGTGGTGGGCGACCTGGCCCTCGAACCAATAGCGGCCCAGCTCCCGGACGTTGGCCGGGTCGCTCGCGTCGGCCACCACGTATCCGCCATTCATGTGGCTGAGGTAGAGCCGGCCGCCGAAGGAGAAGGCATCATGCGGATAGCCTGAGAACGGCATGACACGGCGCCCGAGCAGCCGCGGCGTGGTGGGCGTGGTGACATCGAAGATGAGCGTCTCCCGGTTGGGACCAGGCGACATGGCATAGAGCCGGTCCCCGTCCACCAGCACGGTGTGGACGTCGATGTTCCTGTCCCCCGGGTAGTTGCGCAGGAAGACCGGCGCGCCCGGGTTGGAGATGTCGAAGACGAGCAGGCCCGTGTCGCCGCTGGCGACATAGAGCGCGTCACCCTTGGCCCAGACGCCGTTCCAGTAGCTGTCCCCGGGCATGGTGAGGGTCGTCTTGAAGACAGGACGGGCCCTGTCGCTCACGTCGAACACGGTGAGCCCGCCCGTCTTGCCATAGCGGTTGATGGACACCACGTAGGCATGGTCCTTCGCCACGTAGATATCCACGGGCGAGCCCAGCTCCACGCGCGACTCGGAGAGGGGCCGGAGGTTGCCGGAGGACTCGCGCTCGGCGCGGCCCCAGGTCAGCCGCTCCGCGCGGAAGGTGCCGGCATAGCTGAGCCAGCCGGAGATGCAGGTGGTGAAGCAGCCCGTCAGCACGCGGGACGTGGGCGCCTCGCAGCCCGAGAGCGTGAACTCGGCGGCCTTCTGCTGCGTCGCGACATTCTCAGGCCGGTTTCCCACGGCAAGGAACGTCTGGCCATCCATCTGGGTGCCGGAGACCGGGTGCCCGTGGACCGTGACCGGCTGCCCATCCTCGCCGAACCGGAGGCTGCCGCCACCACTGTAGGTGTAGTGCTCCCAGGATTCGCCGTCGAGGGCTTCGTAGCGCAAGGTCATGCGGTAGATGCCCTCGCGGTCCAACGCGCCGAGCGTGGAGCGCTTGCACCCGGACATGTCGAAGGTCTCCTCCGTGGGGACGCATCGCGCCCACACCGGCGTGAGCACCTTGCAGGCTGCGTAGGGGCCGGTGTCCACCCAGTCCCCCTGCTCCTCCATCGCCGTGTAGCTCCCATCCCACGGCTTCGGCTCATCCTCGGTCTGGCCACAGCCAGCCAGCGCCAGCAGGCCCGCCGTCATGGCGGCCTCCAGTCCACGCATCCCTCGCAGCATCTTCGACCCCCGGCATGAAGCGCGCTCCCGGCCCTGGGCGCGCCATGTCTCGTCCCCGGTATACCCGCGTCAGCCGCAGCGACAAAACGACCGTTCCGCTACGGCTCGTTCAGCACCAGCAGCCCGCGCGCGGTGTCCACCACGTACACATGGCCATCCCCGGGGACATGCAGCCCGGCGGCGCCCTCTTCCACGCCATCGCCCCGGCCCGGGTCCGACTCCCGGTACGTGTTGAACCAGGCCTGCTCGCGCGGCTGCGTGGGGCGGGACATGTCCAGCACGCGCAGCCCCTCCTGGTGGTACGTCAGGTACAGGCGCGTGCCGCGAAGCTCCAAGTCCCGCGGGGACACGACGTGGCGCAGGCCGTACTCGCCCATCTTCACGATGCGCGCCGGAGCGCTGACATCCAGCACCCGCAGCCGCGCGCCCACACCCCGCCCCAATTCGAAGGCCACGGGGCGGCCGGCGAAGGTGCCCACCACGCTCGCGGCGCTGCTGCCATACGGGTACGTATACGTCCCGAGCAGCGACACCGCGTCCGGGTTGCTGATGTCCGCGACCAGGAAGCCGTTTCGCGGGTGACTCACGTAGAGGCGGTCCTCATGGATGCTGGCGCTGCGCAGCGAAGAGTAGGGCCGGTCCGGGTCCATCTTCCCCAGCGTGACGCTCTCCACGAGGCGGGGCTCGGCGGGCGTGGAGATGTCGAACAGCAGGGTGCCGGGCTCGGGGGCCTCCACCGTGACGTAGAGCCGATTGCCGAACACGCTCGTGCTGCTCACCTGCAAGGGGCCGCCCGGCACGGCGCGCACGAAGGTGGGCCGCGACGGCTCGGAGATGTCCACCACGGCGACGCCCGCATTCTCGGTGGCCACGTACAGCACGCCCTCCACGGAGGTGACGCCCTTCCAGTTCGCGTCCCCCGGAGCGGCCAGCCGTCCCACCGCCACGGGCGCGCGGGGGTTGCTCACGTCGAAGACGGTGAGCCCACCGGGCCGGCCCGGGCGGCTCTCCGAGATGACATGGGCATGGCCCGCGGTGACGTGGACGTCCACCGGAGCGCCGGCCTCCACGAAGGACTCGGACAGGAGGCCCAGCCCGCCCGAGGCCTCGCTCTCACCGTTGAAGCGCGACATGCGCTCGGCGCGGAAGGTGGCGGTCTCCACCAGCTGCTCGTCGCGGCACACCGAGAAGCAGCCGGTGAGCACGCGCGGGCTCACCGCGTTGCAGCCCACGAAGGTGTAGAGGCTGTCCCCCTTCCGTCCGGAGACGAGGAGCGTGCGTGACGTCCACACCGCGCTCGCGCCCGGGGCACCGAAGACCAGCTCAGGGGCCCCGTTCGCCGCCAGCTTGAAGCCGCCCCCGCCCACGCGCGGCGGCGCCTGCTCGGGGGTGCCTTCCGCCTCGTAGCGAAGCTCCGCCCGGAAGACGCCCGTGCGCTCCAGCTGTTCCAGCGAGCGGGGCTTGCACCGGGACAGGTCGAAGGAGTCCAGCGAGCCGCAGGGCGCGGCGCCATCCCTGCGCACCTGACACGTGGACAGGGGACCGGGGTCCTCCCAGTCCCCGCGCTCCTCCAGCGGGACATAGCTTCCGTCCCAGGGCGGAGCTTCCGGGGCACCACATCCGAGCGCGGACGCGGCGCAGGCAAGCAGCACCGTCAATGCGGCGCGAGCAGGCGGCATGGGCACCTCCTGTGAAGAGCACCCGCTCCGGCCGGCGGGTGACCATCACTGCCAGTGTAGGGGTGGCACGGTGCTCCGGGGAAGCCCGCCTGTCTATGGCTCGTCGAGGATGAGCAGGCCGCGTGCCGTATCCACGACGTAGAGATGTCCGTCACCGGGCACGCGCATGCCGATGGCGCCCTCGTACATGCCGTCCCCACGGCCCAGGTCCGTCTCGCGGAAGGAGTTGAAGTACGCCACCTCGCGGGGCTGCGAGGGGTCCGCCACGTCGATGACGCGCACGCCCTCGTGGTAGTGCGCGACGTACAGGCGCGTGCCCGCCAGCACCATGTTGTGGATGGAGGTGACGCCGCGCAGCTTGTACTCGCCGATCTTGGCGATGCTGCCGGGGTCGGTGACGTCCAGCACGCGCAGGTGGGCGCCGAGCCGCTCTCCGCCCTCGAAGGCGATGGTGCGGCCATTGAAGGTGCCCACCGCGTTCGCATGGCTGTAGGTGTACGGGTACGTGTACTGGCCGAGCAGCGTCGGGCTCGCGGCGTCCAGGTCGACGACGAGGAACCCGTCCACCGTGTGGTTGACGTAGAGCCTGCCGCCGTACGCGAAGGCGTCATGGGGGTAGCCCGTCGTCACCGAGGGGTGCGCGTAGCTTGCGAGGAGCTGGGGCTTGAGCGGCGTGGAGACGTCGAAGACGAAGGTCTGCCGGGCCGAGGGCGACATCGCGTAGAGCCGGTTGCCCTCCACGAACACGGTGTGCACGTCGAGCGCGCCGGCGGTGCCCGTGTTGGCGCGCAGCGCGAAGGTGGGCTGGGCCGGGTTCGTGATGTCGTACACGAGCACCCCCGTGTCCCCGCTGGCGATGTAGAGCGCGTCGTCCTTCGCCCAGACGCCATTCCAGTAGCTGTCATTGGGCCGGGTGACGGACACGCCCTGGACGGGCTGGGCGGGGTCGCTCACGTTGAAGACGGTGAGGCCGCCAGGGCGGACGTTGTTGGGGATGGAGACGACGTAGGCGTGGCCCTTCGTGACGTACACGTCCACGGGGAGGCCGAGCTGCACGCGGGACTCGGAGACGAGCTGCAGGCCTTGGGACTCGGTCTCCCCCGGGCGCCACGCCATGCGCTCTGCGCGGAAGGTGCCGCGGAAGCGCAGCTGGCCGTTGCGGCACCAGGCGATGCAGCCGGTGAGCGTGCGGGGCCCCGTCGCCTGGCAGCCGGCGAAGGTCCACCGGTCCAGGTTGATGTTGTTGCGCGGCTGCTCCGCGGAGGCGAAGAACGCCCCCGGGCCGACGAGCGAGTTGGACGGCGTCAGCCCCAGGACGATTCGTGGCTGCCCGTTGTTGTCGAGCTGGAAGCCGCCGCTGCTCGGGGCAGGGGTCACCCCGCCCGTGTTGTTGGGGACCTCGTAGCGAATCTCCGCGCGGTAGATGGCGTTCTGCCGCTCCAGGGTGTCAAGCGAGCCGGTGTCACAGCCCGACATGTTGAACGAGGAGGGCGAGCCACACTCGGTGGCCCCCGCGGAGCATGCGGCCAGGGGGCCGGGGTCCGTCCAGTCGCCGGACTCTCCCAGGGGCGTCCACGGGCCGTCATAGGGCGTGGTGTCGGGAGGCGGGGTGGGCGTCGGCTCCGGCTCCGGGTCGTTGGAGCAGGCGGACAGCGACGCGGCACTGGCGAGCACGAGCAGCAGGCGCGCGGCATGAGAAGGCATGACGTTTCCTCGTCGACGGGGGACGCGCAGCTTAGAGGCCCCACCCGCTGTCGGAAAGTCATGCCCCCGCCCGGGGTGGAGGCGGGCGGACAGGTGCCCGCCTCCACCCGGGGTGCTGGTGGCGCCTACAGCTCGTTGAGGATGAGCAGGCCGCGCACGGAGTCCGCGGCGTACACGTACCCGTCACCAGGGACGCGGATGCCGAAGGTGCCCTCGAAGATGTCGTCCGTCCGGCCGGGGTCGCTCTCGCGGAAGGTGTTGTAGTGCGCCACCTGGCGAGGCTTGGTGGGGTTGGACACGTCCAGCACACGCACGCCCTCGTGGTACCAGGCGATGTAGAGGCGCGAGCCCACCAGCAGCATGTTGTGGATGGACGTCACGGGGCTCAGCCGGAACTCGCCAATCTTGGCGATGTTCGCGGGGTCGGTGACATCCAGCACGCGCACATGGGTGCCGTTGAACTCGGCTCCCTCGAAGGCGATGGTGCGTCCCGCGAAGGTGCCCACCGCGCTGTGGTGCGCATAGGCGTTGTGCACGTACTGGCCCAGGTGCCGCACGTTGTCGAGGTCGGTGACGTCCAGGACGGAGTAACCGCCGTACCCGTTGCTGATGTAGAGGCGGCCCTCATACGCGAAGGCGTCATGCGCGCCGCCCAGGGTGAACTCCGCGGGCAGGGTGATGCGCTGGAGCAGCACGGGCGCCAGCGGGGTGGTGACGTCGTACACGAACGTCACCTCGCCAGGGGACATGCCATAGAGCCGGTTCCCATCCACCAGGACGGTGTGCACGCCATACTCGTTAGAGGGCAGGTGTCGCACGTACTCCGGCTGCGCGGGATTGGAGATGTCATAGACGACGACGCTCGCGCTGTTGCCGGCGATGTAGAGCGCGTCGTCCTTGGCCCACACGCCATTCCACGACGAGTCCCCCGGCAGGCTGATGGAGGCCTTGAAGATGGGGTGTGCCCTGTCACTGACGTCGAACACGGTGAGCCCGCCATTGCTGCCGGGCTTGTTGATGGAGACGACGTAGGCGTGGTTCTTCGTGACATAGACGTCCACGGCATCGCCGAGCAGCACGCGGGACTCGGAGATGAGGTGCAGGCCGCCGGAGGACTCCGGCTCGCCGCGCTGTGACGGCATGCGGTGGGCCTCGAAGGTGCCGGCGCGGCTGAACTTCCCGTTGTTGCAGCGCGTGTAGCAGCCGGTGACGATGCCGGGCGAGGGCACCCGGCAGCCGGCGAGCGCGGTGACGGTGGTGACGTTGTTGAAGGGGCTCTTGCGGCTGCCGACGACGAAGAAGCTCCCACCGTCCGTGTTCCGGGTGACGAGCGGCTCGCCATTCAGCGTGTCGGTGCCGCCGTCGGAGTGGAGCTTGAAGCTGGTGAAGTCGGGAGCCAGCCGGGTGCCGCCATCGGCCAGCGGCACCTCGCCCCGCAGGTCGGCCAGGTAGATGCCATGCGAGCCCAGCTGCGCGAGCGCCTCCGGGGAGCACTGCGACAGGTCATAGCGGGACAGGTCGTCACACCGGACGGCGGCGGGGTCTCCCTGACGGTCGAAGCCGCAGGGCGCATAGGGGCCCCGGTCAATCCAGTCGCCCCGTTCCTCCAGCACGGTGTAGCCGCCGTCCCACGGCTCCGGGCCCGAGTCCGGCATCCCCGAGTCGTCGGGGAGCTGGGAGCCTGCATCAGGAGTGGGGCCTGGGCCGCCGGGTTCGTCGCAGCCGGAGAGGGTGGACAGCAAGAGGACACAGGTGGAGAGCAGCACCAGGGGGGACTTCATCGTGGACCTCGTGAACAGGAGCCACCCACGAGGGTGGGGGCCACCTTCCAAGCGGCATTGGGCCGGGGAGTTCCTCACCGAGCCTGAAGATGGTTGCGGTATGACGACGGAATCCCGCCGCGAGCTCGGAATCCCGGGGTTGGCCTCCCGGTTGGCCCTGGCGTTGCAAAAGGGCGCGCAAGTGGGTTCAAGGCGCGGACTCACGCGCGGGGAAGGCAGGGGCGGACTGGCAATGCCCATCACTCGGCTGGAAATCGCGGGCTACCGCTCGGTGCGCAGGCTGTCGTTGGAGCTGGGGCCTGTGAATGTCGTCGTCGGCCCCAACGGCAGCGGCAAGACGAACCTGTACCGCGCGCTCTATCTGTTGGTGGCGGCGGCGGAGGGGCGGCTCGCGCGCACGCTGGCGGACGAGGGCGGCACGCCGAGCGTGCTGTGGGCGGGCCCGCGCGAGGGCAAGAAGCCGGTGCGGATGACGGTGGGGGTGGAGCTGGGGGACCTGGCGTACGAGCTGGAGCTGCGGCATCGTCCCGCCGGTGCCGGGCGAGACGGGGCACTTCGCGCTGGACCCGGAGGTGAAGGAGGAGCACCTGTGGGCTTTCTCGGGAGGGCGCAAGGTGGTGTTGATGGAGCGCAAGGACCGCACGGCCTTCCTGCGGGACGCGGAGGGGACGCGGGTGACGTTCCCCACGCAGCTCTGGAGCGCGGAGTCGGTGATGGACCAGCTCGCCGAGCCGCACCGCTTCCCGCGCCTGGCGGAGGTGCAGCGCATGCTGCGCGCCTGGCGCTTCTACCACCAGTTCCGCACGGACCCGGATGCGCCCATGCGGAATCCGCAGGTGGGCGTGCGCACGCCGGTGCTGGCACATGATGGCAGGGACCTCGCCGCGGCGTTGATGACCATCTGGGAGATAGGGGACCGGCGCGCGCTGGAGCAGGGGCTGGAGGATGCGTTTCCGGGCTCGAGGTTGGAGGTGCGCTCGCCCGAGGGGCGCTTCAGCCTGTACCTGCACATGCCGGGGCTGATGCGGCCGATGGCGGCGACGGAGCTGTCGGACGGGACGTTGCGGTACCTGTGCCTGCTGGCGGCGCTGCTGAGCCCCAGGCCGCCGCCCTTCCTGGCGCTGAACGAGCCGGAGACGAGCCTGCACCCGGACCTGCTGGAGCCGCTGGGGAGACTCATCACCGGCGCGGCGAAGCACAGTCAGATATGGGTGACGACGCACGCGGAGGTGCTGGCGAAGGTGGTGGCGGAGCGCTCGCGCTGCGCGCCGGTGCACCTGGTGAAGCCCGGAGGCGCCACGGAGGTGGTGGAGGCGTCGACGGATGAGGAGGACTGATTCAAGACGCGGGACGGTTCTGCATGGCGTTCATGCGCGGCGGCTCGTCCTCCCGTCCCATGCATCTGGAAGGAACGTTCATTCCACGAGGTGGCTCAGGCCGCCGTCACCCCTGCGGCTGGAAGGAACGTTCATTCCACGTGGCGGCTCGCCGCATTCTCCCTCCGCCGCCCCCTTCGTGCCGCCAGTCCCGACCCGTGCGGGACTCGGCCATCGCCTGAGTGAGGTGGGCCGCCCATGACACCGGGCATCTATCGGGTCCACAAGCCGGTGGGCCCCACGAGCTTCTCGGTGGTGCAGTCGTTCTTGGAAGAGACGCGGGCCCAGCCGGGCAAGCGCGTGCCGGTGTGCCATGGCGGGACGCTGGACCCGTTCGCGGAAGGGCTGCTGCTCGTGCTGGTGGGCGGCGCCACGCGGCTCTTCGAGCTGCTCCACGCCGTGCCCAAGACGTACGAGGCCGAGGTGGTGTGGGGCACGGAGATGGACACCGGAGACCTGCACGGCAAGCCGGTGCACCAGGGAGACGCCGCGGCCCTCACCCCTGAAGCTCTGGACGCGGCGCTCGCGCGCTTCATCGGCTGGCAGGAGCAGGTGCCGCCCGCGACGAGCGCGAAGAAGGTCGGAGGAGAGCCGGCCTACCGCAAGGCTCACCGGGGCGAGGTGGTGGAGCTGCCACCGTCCCGCGTGTACCTGCACTCGGCCCGGTGGCTGTCACACGCGCTGCCGCGCTCCAGCCGGCTGCTGCTGACGTGCCGTGGCGGCTACTACGTGCGCTCGCTGGCAAGGGACGTGGGCCGGGTGCTCGGCTGTGGCGCGCACCTCGCGGCGCTGCGTCGCACCGCGATTGGCCCCTGGGAGGACCCGCCCCCGGGACAGCGAATCGGCCTGCACGGGCGCGAGCTGCTCCCCTGGAGTCGGGTGAGGCCGCTGACGGACCAGGAGGTGGGCGAGCTGCGGCGCGAGCGAGGCATCCCCACGGGCGCGGTGCAGCCCCCCGACTGGAGACTCCCGGCGGGCTTCCCCGACCCCGAGGCCCCGGTGCGAGGCTTCCATCAAGGAAGGCTCACCTTCCTGCTGCGCGAGCGCGAAGGCGCCCTGTGGAGCGAGACGGAGCTCCGCGGAGGCCTGTAGGGCGCGGTCCCGGTGACAGCTGTCACCACCCCCCGGCGCCCTGGTGATGACAGCTGTCACCGGTGGTGACAGTTGTCACCACCCCCCTGCGGCCCCGTGGACACGCCTCTGTCCCGCCAACCCATTGGAATCACGATGGAGTGCACGTGCGAGCACGGAGGCAGGTGTGTGGCACGCTGCGCGCAATAGGCCTGGTCACACGCTCCAAACACGGAGATCCAGATGACCACCCGAATCCCCACGAACCTCGCTGCCCCGGCCGTCCGCGGCCCCGCCACCCAGACGCTCACGAAGCCCGCGCAGGTCCCCCAGCAGGCGCTGGTGCGGCCCGCGGTGCAGGACGCCCCCCAGGGCATCGTCGCCGGTGGCTGCTTCCCGCCCGACCAGGGTCAGTTCCCGGGCGGCTCGCTGCCCTTCCCGAAGCCGCTGCCGCGCTTCCCGAAGCCGTTCCCGTCCCCGCTGCCTCCCGACC
>JBKGHK010000308.1:0-11286 GCA_046520375.1 Pyxidicoccus sp. 3LFB2 | reverse complement strand
CCGGCTCCGCGCCGGGCAGCACCACCAGCGCCACGCGTCCCTGCGTGAGCCGCCTGCGCGCCTCCTCGTGGGACAGCCGCACCACCTCCAGCTCGGGCGAGGCGGCCAGCCGCTCCGCCAGCGCTCCGGCGCCCTCACGCTCCACCACGGCGATTTTCACCGTGGGCGACTCCTGCCGCTGGAAGGCGGGGCCCAGCGCCAGCGTGGCGATGATGGGGAAGGCGAACGTCCAGAACAGCACCGACGGCTGGCGCCACAGCGGACGCATGCGCAGCAGGAACAGTTGGACCAGGGGGTGTGTCACGCGGCCTTTGCCCCTTCCCGGAGCGAGCGGCCCGTCAGCCCGAGGAACACGTCATCCAGCGTGGGACGGCGGGTGGACAGGTGCCGCAGCACGCCGCCCGCCGCCTCCACCTCGCGCAGCAGGGCCGGCAGCGTCAGGTGCAGCTCGCGCACCCGCAGGGTGAGCCGCGCGTCCTGCTGCTGCACCGACACCACCGACGGCAGCCGCTCCAGCCGCTCCAGGGGCGGAGGGGGCACGGCCTCCAGCTCGATGACCTGCTCGGCGCCCAGCCCGGCCACCATGTCGCGCGGCGAGCCCTGGGCGATGACGCGCCCATGGTCGATGATGACCAGCCGGTCGCAGAGCACCTCGGCCTCCTCCATGTAGTGGGTGGTCAGCACCACCGTGCACCCGCGCGCCTTGAGCCCCGCCACCACGTCCCACATCGCCCGGCGCGACTGCGGGTCCAGGCCGGTGGTGGGCTCGTCCAGGAAGAGCACCTCCGGGTCCGCGACCAGGGCCAGCGCCAGCGCCAGCCGCTGCTTCTGGCCGCCGGACAGCGTGGAGACGCGGGCGCGGCGCTTCTCCTCCAGCCGCACCGCGGCAATGGCCTGGGGCACGGGCACCGGGCGCGCGTAGAAGGAGGCGAACAGCGTCACCATCTCCTCCACGGTGAGCACCTCCACCAGGTGCGTCTCCTGGAGCGTCAGGCCGATGCGCTGGCGAAGGCGCTCCGCGTCATCCTCCCAGCGCAGGCCCAGCACGCGCACCTCGCCCGAGGTGGGGCGCTGGATTCCCTCCAGAATCTCCACGGTGGTCGTCTTGCCGGCGCCATTGGGTCCGAGCAGCCCCAGGCACTCGCCCCGGCGGATGGCCAGGTCGATGCCATCCACGGCCACGGCGTCACCGAAGCGCTTGACCAGGCCCTTCACCTCGATGGCGAGCTCGTCCTTGGTTGTCATGAGGGGGCTGCCCGGCAGTATGGCGCAACGGCTGGCGGCTGCCCAACTGGGGAAGCCGGGAAAGCAGCGGGCCCGAGCGTGGAGTGCTACCGTCGCGCGCCGTGTCCCAGAGCGAGTCACTGGAAGCGCGGGTGGAACGGCTGGAGCTGCCGTTCAACGAGTACGGGGTGGACCCCTATGGCATCTCCAAGCGCCACCTGAAACAGGCGCTGCAGGTGTTCGCATCGCTGTACCGGTACTACTTCCGGGTGCGGTGCTACGGCATCGAGCACGTGCCCGTGCGAGGCCGGGGGATGCTGGTGGGCAACCACTCGGGCGGCGTGGCCGTGGACGGCGCCATGGTGTTGACCTCCACCATCCTGGAGATGGACCCGCCCCGGCTGGCGCAGAGCATGGTGGAGCGCTTCCTCCACAACCTGCCCATCTCCTCGCTGTGGGCCAGCCGCACCGGCCAGTTCACGGGGCTGCCGGAGCATGCGAAGCGGCTGTTGGAAGACGACCGGCTGCTGGTCATCTTCCCCGAGGGCGCGAAGGGGACGGCGAAGCTCTACCCCCAGCGCTACTCGCTGGTGGACTTCGGCACGGGCTTCATGCGGCTGGCGCTGCAGACGCGCTCGCCCATCATTCCCTTCGCATTCCTGGGAGGCGGCGCGGCGATTCCCACGGTGTTCAACGCCCGGGCGCTGGGGAAGCTGATGGGGGTGCCCTACATCCCGCTGACGCCCTGGGTGCTGCCGTTGCCGCTGCCGGTGCAGCTGGAAATCCATTACGGCGAGCCGCTCGTCTTCCAGGGAACGGGGGACGAGGAGGACCATGTCATCGAGGGTTATGTGCAGAAGGTGAAGACGCGCATCGCGGGGCTCATCGAGCGGGGCCGGGCGCAGCGTCACGGGCGCGGGCTGGCGGGGAGGCTGTTGCCATGAGGGTGTTGATTCCGGGCATCTCTGGCGGCATCGCGCGCAAGCTGGCGCTGCGGCTGCATGAGGCGGGGCACCAGGTGGCGGGCATCGACATCCGCTCCTGGGAGGAAGCGCGCGAGGTGGGAATCGAAGTGTTCCGCGGCGACGTGCGCAAGCGGGCGGCGGAGGACGTGTTCCGGCGCTGGCGTCCGGATGCGGTGGTGCACATGGCCACCGTCACGGCCTTCACGGTGCCGGGGGCGGAGCGGGGCCGCATCAACCTGGATGGCACCAAGGCGCTGTTCGACCACTGCGCGGCGCACGGGGTGAAGCAGATTCTGTTCGTGGGGCGGCACACGTTCTACGGGGCGGCGCCGGACTCGCCGCTGTACCACTCGGAGGACGAGCCACCGCGAGCGCTGGAGGCCATCCCCGAGCTGGCGGACCTGGTGGCCGCGGACCTGTACGCGGCCATGGCGCTGTGGCGGATGCCGAAGGTGACGACGACGGTGCTGCGGCTGCCGTACACGCTGGGGGCGCCGGGCACGGGCACGCTGGCGTCCTTCCTGCGAGGCCGGCGGGTGCCGTTGGTGCTGGGGTATGACCCGCTGTTCCACGTGCTGCAGGAGGAGGACGTGGTGTCGGCGCTGAAGCTGGCGCTGGAGAAGGGGCCGCGAGGCATCTTCAACATCGCGGGGCCGCCGCCGATTCCGCTGTCCGTGATTGTCCGGGAGACGGGGCGCACGGGGGTGCCGCTGCCGGCGCCGGTGCTGAAGCTGCTCTTGGGCCGGGGAGGGTTTCCGCGGTTGTCGGTGGGAGCGCTGGACCACCTGCGCTTCCCCATCGTCGTGGACAACCGCCGCTTCCTGGAGGCCACGGGGTTCCAGTACCAGTCCAGCGTGGCCGACCTCCTGCGCATCTACCGGGAGTCAGCGCCGGTGCCCCGGAGCTAGCGGGCCCGGAACTTCAACCAGCGAGACAGCAGGGCGTCTCTGCTCAGCAGCTTCGAGTCACAGGACAGCGAGACGCCCGCCCAGGCTTCGTACCCTGAACCCTCCACCCTCGGGTGGAGGTGGACCTTGAGCGTCTCCGGCTCGATGCCCAGCAGGTCCAGGTCGAAGAGGGTGTGGATGTCCGTGCGCAGCAACAGCCCATTCGACGGGTGGTGGTCTTTCTGACCTCGATAGGGCGCGATATGGGCCGCTTCGAGCAGGTCGGGCAGCCGGCACCCGGTGACCACGCAGGTATTTTTGAAGCGCTCGAGGAGCTTCTTTCGGAATGCCGGTTGTCCCCGACGGGCGTTGATCTCACGTGGGACGCGCGCTCTCTCGTCACGGGCGTTGAGCGCATACGGCTCTTCTGGAGCATCTGCTGCTACCGGAATGCCGCGCGGCCTTACGACGGGGACTGTCTCTGACAGGCGACGCAGACTCTTCGCCGCACCCTCCAGGCTATCGAGCACCACCTGCTGCATGGCGAGCTGCCCGTTGAAGCGAGGGCAGGCCGGACGCACCGCTTCGACAGGAATGACACCTTCCACAGGCTTGAAGGTCCCGTCGAACCACGCTGCAAAGTGGGTGCACTTCTCTACGGTCACCCTTGGCTTGTCGAAGGTGTGCTTCTCCCTGCATCGGTAGCGCGGGCGCTTTTCCTTCCGTTCCTTGATGGTCGCAATCCCACACTGCGGGCATCGGCTCAGCCTCTTGGTCCCTTTGGACCTTTCGAGCCGGACGACGTTGGCGATACCCAGGACACGTTCTTTGTTCCGGAGGACCATCAGGTCCCCCTCGACCACGTTCCTGTGGTTCGGAACGAAGCTGTCGTAGCGATAGACGGACTCCGGCTCATCCGCATAGCCAGCGTTCCCTGCGTACTCACGCTCCTCGCCGAGAGAGAGCACCAACCATGCACGGCCTGATTCCATCCCGGCAGTGGAGTGCCCGGATGACTGGCAATGAAGGATGCGTGAAATAGGATGACGAGAGCGCTACCCCTGGTGTCCTCCGGGCCAGCGCAACAAAAGCAGTTCCCAACGCATGAGGCGTCTTCCCGCTACGATATAAACAGGCGCAAGCCTTCCGGGGGGAAGACATGGCGGCAAACACCGAGGACGTAGACGTCATCATCGCAGGCGGAGGCCCGGTGGGCCTCATCACCGCCAACCTGCTCGGCCTGCACGGCGTGCGGGTCCTCGTCCTGGAGCGCGAGTCCACACCGCACGGCCAGCCACGGGCCTTCTCCTGTGACGACGAAGCCCTGCGCATCTACCAGGCCGCAGGACTCATCGACGCGCTGAAGCCAGACCTGCGCCAGAGCCGGCACGTCACCTTCACCGGCGTAGGACGCACTCCCATCGCGGAGCTCCGCCTGAGCGAGGTGGACTTCGGCTTCGGCTACACGCCCCTCTGGTTCTTCTACCAACCCCTCCTGGAGAAGGCCCTGCGAGCCGGGCTCACCCGCTTCGAACACGCGAAGCTCCGCCCGGGCACCGAAGTCGAAGCGCTCGAACAGGACCCCGCCGGCGTCACGGTCCGCACCCGTGACACCGCCACCGGTGAGCGAGGCGCCGTGCACGCGCGCTACCTCATCGGCTGCGACGGAGGCCGGAGCACCGTGCGCGGGCTCCTGAGCATTCCCCTGGAGGGGCGCAGCTACGAGGAGCCGTGGATCGCCATCTCCGGCACCGTGCCCGAAGCGGACGCCCCGCCCGAGAGCAGCATCGTCTGCGACCCACACCGCCCCGGCTTCGTCGGCCGTGGCCCCGTGGGCCAGTTCCGCTGGGAGTTCCGCCTGCGCCCCGGTGAGACGCCCGAAGAAATGGTGCAGCCCAACTCGGTCCGCCGCCTCATCGCCCCTTATGTGGACCCGGACAAGGTGCAGGTCGAGCGCGCCCAGCTCTACACCTTCCATTGCCTCGTCGCTCCACGCTGGCGGGAGGGACGCACCTTCCTCGCGGGAGACGCGGCCCACATGATGCCGCCCTTCATGGGCCAGGGCCTCGTCTCCGGCCTGCGAGACGCCGCCAACCTCGCGTGGAAGCTCGCGCGAGTCCTTCACGGCAAGGCCCCGGAGGCCCTGCTGGACACCTATGACCAGGAGCGCCGCCCGCACGTGAAGGCCATGCAGGATGCCACCGTGCGCCTGGGCTACGTCTTCCAGGCGCGCAACACCCCCACGGCCCTGCTCCGAGACACCCTGCTCCGCGGCATCCAGCACGTCCCGAGCGTGCGCCAGTTCGTGGAAGGCTTCCGCTTCAAGCCCCCTCCGTCCATCGAAGAGGGCTGGCTGCTCGGAGGCCGCCGCTCCACACGCAATGCGCCCGAAGGCAGCTACCTGCCGCAGCCGAGGGTCCGCCTCGCCTCCGGAGAAGAGCGCCTGCTGGATGACCCGCTCGGCATCGGCTTCGCCGTGCTGAGCCGGAAGCACGGCCCGGCGACCGAGGCGGCACGAAACCTCGCGAACGCCCTGGAAGGCCGGGCCATCACCGTGGCCCCTGCGGGCCTGAGCAGCACGGACCTCGAAACCGTGGAGGACCACACCGGCAAGCTGACGGAGTGGTTCGTCCGGCACGGCGTGGACATCGCCGTGGTGCGGCCGGACCGCTTCGTCTTCGGAGCGGTGCCGCTGGCCCGGCTCCCCGAGCTGCGCACCGCCCTGCGCCTGGGGCACGACTGAAACAACGCTCGTGACACTCGGCCCGCTCAGAGCGCCAGGGCAGGCGCGCTCTGGGGCGCCGAATCCGTCGCGGCCTTCTGCGTCCCGGCCTGCACGACGCGGTCGAGGTTGGCGAGCCCCTCCTCGAAGTTCTTCCCCAGCAGCGTGTCCATATCCAGGAACGCGGAGATGGCCTTGCCCATCAGGGTGTTCTCCCCCTCCATGCTCCACGTCACCCGCGTCCCCGTCCCGGAAGGCGCGAACGTGAAGGTCGCCTGGTTGGTGGCGGCGAACGGCTTGAAGAACTCCATCTTGATGGACACGCGCTCACCGGGCCGGCTCTCCAGAATGGTCATGCGCCCCTCCCCGGCCTTGCTGTTCCCGCTCCACGCATAGACGGCCCCCGCCCCCGAGGACGGGCCCTCGAACCGCCGCTCCAGGTTCGGGTCCAGCTTCTCGTACGGGGACCACTGCCCCCACCCGTGAAAGTCATTGATGAGCGCGAAGACGGCGTCCGGGGGCGCATGAATCTGGGCGCTCCGCTCGATGCGGAAGCGGTCCGGCCGCGAGCGAATGAAGAGGACCACCGCGACCACCAGCACGACAGCAACAATTCCAATCACCTTGACCATGTGAGCCACGCCTCTTTCGAAGTCCGAATCCGCGAGCAGGACATCCGCTCCGAAATGACGTCGAAAAAGGGGGCGGGAGATCGACACGACGGCCCCACCTCTCTTCGAGGCACGGCCAACCCCCTGAAATCAATCCCCCTGGACGGGGGGAAGCCACCCCCATGGGGCCATGATGACCTCGGGATGTGCCCACGCACCCCGAATGTCTCGCATCGATGAGCGGGCAATGGAGCGCCGCCTCCCTACGCCCCCCCGACTTGCCACGAAGGCGTGAGGAGGCGCAGGCTTCCAACCCTGCGCGACGGGCTCCGGCGCGCAGTCCCTGGGGGGAAATGGATTGCTGACGCAGGCGCACACCGCACTGCTCGACTCGCTGGACCGGCATGCCCGGCGGCGTGCGGAAGGCATTGCCACCCTCAGCACCCTCGTGGGTCCTCCCGAACAGGGGCTCGCGCTGCTGACTGAATGGATTCACCGTCGCGGCGCGAGCGTCGTCGTCGCGGAAGGTGACGACACGCGCGGGGTGGTCCACGCCTGGGCCACGGCGCTCGCCCGGAAGCGGGACCTGACCGCGGACGCGGAGTCCTTCGTCGTCCTCGCGCAAGCCACGGCGGGCTCGCGGAGGGAGCTGCTCTTCCGGGGCAAGTCGGTGCACGAGCGCCGCGTCCTCCTGGACGGCCTGACACCGCCCAGCTCGCAGCTCGCGCCGTGGGAGCTGTGCCGCGGACTGCTGGAGTCCCCTGCCCCATCCCAGGCAGGAGACCTTCCCTCCGGGTTGAGCGAGGCCATCACCCGGGACCCGCTCGCGACGCTGCAATCGCTGATGGCCTTCGTCCCCTTCGAAGGCGCGCCCGTGCTGCGAGTCCGCGCGGGGCCCGCCGACTTCCGAGCGCTCCGCACCGCCGCGGCGCTCTGTGCCGCGGCCCCCGCGCTCACCACGGTGTGCGTGCTCGCCCCGGAGGCCTTCGCCGAGCACCTGCGCCGGGGAGAATCCCGCGTCCTCGCCATGCTGCGCGAAGGCCGGCTGGACCTGCCGGAACCGTCGGAAGAGGCCCCGGCCCCCACCGTGACGAGCTCGGTGGCTCCAACGCTGGCCCGGCTCCGGCAGGAGGGCCACCCGGAGCCCGTCATGGCGCTCTATGCAGAAGCAGCCCGCGCCATGACCTCCGGGCGCAGGGAGGCGGATGACCGTGCTCGCAGCACGGCCGAGGCCTACCTGAAGGCCCGTCTGCAGGAGCATCCCGCCACCCGAGGGCTCTTCAAGAGCAACGTGCCAGTCGACGTCGGAGACGGCCAGCGCCCATGGGTGGTGGACCTGCTCTGCCGGGAGCTGAAGCTCGCCGTGGAAATCGATGGAATCTTCCACTTCCGCGACGCGGAGAGCTTTCGCAGGGACCGGCGCAAGGACATCGCGCTCCAGCGCGCCGGCTACTGGGTCGTCCGGTTCCTCTCCGACGACGTCGTCGACCGGCTCGAAGAGACTCTTGAAACCCTTCACACCTTGATTGCCGCCCGGAGGCATGCGTCCTCCGGGAAGGAGACACCTCATGGACATCGCTGACACCCGGCTGACAGGGCTTGCCCTTTCGTGGCTCACCACGCGCACCGAGCGGCGCGGCACGCGCAAGGAGATGGAGAGCGCGCTGCGGCCCTTCGTGGAGCACCGCCTCGGCCGCGCCGAGTGGAAGGAGTGCTTCGACGCGCTGCTGAAGTCCCTCCTGGGTGACGGGCTCGCGAAGGAGCACGGCCGCAGCAGTCTGGAATTGACGAAGGAGGGCCACACCCGGGCGCTCGCGTTCCTCTCCGTGGAGCAACTGCCCCGCGCGCTCACCTGGAAGAAGCTGAAGGCCACGTACCTGCTGGCGAGGAGCCTGGACCTTGCCCCCACGAAGCCAGTGCTGGCCCGACTGACCGACGCCGACGGCGTCCGTGCGGCCGTGCTCAAGCGCCAGTACCCCATCGAAGATGCGGAGTCGCCTTCCCTGGCGCAGATGAGGGACAGACTGCTGTGGCGCCAGCTCGGGGTGGAGACGGACCGGCCCTTCTCTCTGAGCGCCGTGCAGGCCCACCTCCTCGGAAAGCTGCTGGACGCGGAGACGAAGGACCCGCGCAAGGCGGTCGAGCAGCTCGCGGCCGGCGCGGCCGGAGCCACGCGGGTGGATGCCGAGGCCGTGCGGCTGGCCGTGCTGCGCCAGTGGGCCCTGCCCGACTCCGGAGTCACGCCCGCTCCGACGGAGCAGGACACCGGCCCCCAAGACGCCGAGGAGAGCTTCGCCGAGCGGGTGCTCGCGGTGGCGAGAGCCCTGCCCTCGGGCCGCTTCGGCCAGGACAAGGTCTTCATCTCCCATGTCTGGAAGGCGCTCCAGCCGGAATGGGCCAACCGCGAGGCCTTCGACGTGGCGCTGCTGGAAGCGAACCGCACGCGGCAGCTCTCCCTGACACGGGCGGACCTCGTATCCGCCATGGACCCCAGGGACGTGGCTGAGTCCGAGGTGCGCTCCTACGGCGCCACCTTCCACTTCGTCGTGGTCTAGCGCGTCACCCTTCCTGGAGCTCCCGTGCCCATCGATCCTCGACTCGAGGCCTTCCTGACCGACGGCCGTGAAGTCTTCAGCAGCGTGCAGCAGGGCCAGCATCTATGGCAGGTGGACCCCTTCGACGTGGAGGCCCTCAATGCGCCGGCACGCCGCGCGTTCAAGCGGCTGATGGACCGCGCCACGTCCGAAACGCCTCCGGAGGCGGGCCGGATGCTGCTCCTGCTCGGAGAGTCCGGCAGCGGAAAGACCCACCTGGTCCGGGCCTTCCGCAATCACGCGCACGGCCAGCAGCGGGGCTTCGTCGGCTACATGCCGATGACGGTCGATGCGACCCACTATGACCGCTACATCCTCTCCAACCTCATCGACTCGTTGGACCGGCCGTACGACATGTCCAGGGGCGATGACAGCGGACTGATGCGGCTGTCGGACGCGCTGATGATGCACTGCAAGAGCGCGTTCGCGCCGCTCATCCCGGACGAGAAGGTGCTGGAGGATGACGAACTGCACGGCACCATCCACGCGGTGGCCGACGAACTGCTGGAGGATGCGCGCTTCCGGACGGTGGAGGTGGACCTGCTGCGCGCGCTCATCTACCTGCAGCGCAGGGACCCGCGCATCAGCCGCCGCATCTTCCACTGGCTGCGCTGCGAGGAACTGTCCACGGTGGACCGGAAGGTCATCGGGGAGCTCATCCCGCGCACGGCGGACGACGGGCCCGCGCGGATGGTGGAGCATCTGGGCCGGCTGATGGGAGCGCTGGGGCAGGCGCTGGTGCTGTGCGTGGACCAGGTCGAGGACGTCAGCGACTTCGAGGAGCGCCCCAAGACGGAAAGTTCCTTCCGGCGGGCCATGAGCAGCCTCTCCGCCATCGCGAGCCGGGTGCCTCGGTCCGTCGTCGTCGTCTGCTGCCTCTCCGACTACTGGGCGAAGATGCGGCCGCACCTCACCCAATCGCTGGTGGACCGCATCGAGAACGACCCGGAGCCGGTGCGCCTGGAGCGGACCGTCACGGCCAGCACGGCCCGCGACATGGCGGCGCGAAGGCTGCGCGCGCTGTACGAACACCGGGGCGTGGGCATCGACCCCGCGAATCCGACGTGGCCCATCCCCGCCGCTGGCTTCGAAGCGCTGGGAGGACACCGGGCGCGCAACGTACTGGACCAGTGCCGCCGCTACCGCGAGCGCGCGATTCAGGACCAGCAACTGCCGGAGACCTTCCCCCTGGACGGCCAGCAAACAGCCCCTTCCACTGGCAACACGGGCCCCACTCCGCCGAAGCCGGACGTGGACCAGATGTGGACCGACTTCAAGGCTACGTACATACCGAAGCTGCCCGAAGAGGCCTCGGACGTCGCCATGCTGCTCGCCTGGGCGATTGAGCTGGGCAGTGACGAGCTCGGGGGCACGCCGCGCTTCGCGGTCAAGCCCAAGGGCGAGGAGGCGATGGACGTCACCGTGCAGCCGGACGGCGGCAAGCTCCACGTCGCGCTCTGCGAGAAGGATACACGGGGAGGTGGACTCGGCAGGCAGATGGCCGAGGCGCTCAAGGCCGCCTCTGGGAAGACCCCCGTCCTCGTGCGGACCTCTGACTTCCCTCCAGCAAGGCCCGGCACCGTGGTCGCGGACCAGATTGGACTGTTGGTCCGGAAGAGTGGCCGGCGCGTCGTGCTGGGAGACGGTGAGCTGCGGGAGTTGGTGACACTGCGCGCGTTCCGCGAGAGGCACGCGGGACAGTCGGCGCTGATGGAGTGGAGCCGCACGGCGCGCCCCGTCACCCGGCTGAAGTCCGTGGGAGACATTCTCGGGCTGGAGCGCCTGGGCGCCACGCCGCCGCCTGCCCCGCCGCCTCCCTCAGAGCCCACGCCCCGGACGCAGCGGCGACGGCAGGTCCCCAGAGCGCCAGCGCGCGCACCGAGCCACGTGGCGCGCCGTCCGCACGTCAGTCGAGCCTCTTCGAAGCCACGAGCCCCACGCCCACGTTCCGCGAGGACATGGGCCACGGAGGCAGAGAAGCCACGAGTCCCACGTTCCGTGAGGACACGGGCCGCAAAGCCGAAGCCACGAATCCCACGTTCCGCGAGGACACGGGCTTCAAGGCCGAAGTCACGAGCTCCACCTTCCGCGAGCACACGGGCCGCAAAGCCGAGGCCACCGGAGGAAGCACCGCAGCCCACCCGCACGCCGCGCGCCAGGAACCTGCCACCACCTCCGAAGCCCCGGACGAAGCGCCGCTGGGGCTCACCGTGGCCGGGCCCATGCTCTCCTCGTCCTCACGCGCCGTGACGCCGCCAGCAGGCACGCCCGTGCCCTCGCGCG
>JBKGHK010000307.1:0-11353 GCA_046520375.1 Pyxidicoccus sp. 3LFB2 | reverse complement strand
CAAGGCCCCGCCGCGCCCGACGGTGCAGGTCGACCACGTGGTGGCGCTCACCCCTCCGGCGGCGCCCGAGCCACCGCCGCTCCCTCCGGAGGTCAAGCCTCCTCCGCCGGCCCGGACCGAGCCTCCCCGGGCCCGCGTGAAGACCGCCGCCCCGGTGGCGAAGGAGTCCCCGCCCCCGCGCGCCTCGGAGCCCGCGCAGGCCGGCGAAGTGGTCGCCGCGAAGGACTCACAAGCGCCGCTGGACTTCACGGGCTTCGACATCGCGAGCGGTCAGGCCCCTCGCTACGCGGGAGGCGTGACGGCATCCACCGGACGCTCCACCACGGCGGTCGCCCCCAGCGCCGGGAACGCGGCGGAAGGTGACGGCGATGGAGAGAACTACTCCCGGCCCGTTCAGCTCCCGGCGCGCAACTGGAGCTGCCCCTGGCCGAAGGAGGCGGACGCCCTGCGCCTCGACGAGCAGACCGTGGTGCTGCGCGTGGTCGTCACGCCGGAAGGCCGCGTGACGACGGCCGAGCTGATGTCCGACCCCGGCCATGGCTTCGGGCAGGCGGCCCTCGCCTGTGCGCGAAGTGCTCGCTTCGAGGCCGCCGTGGACCGCGACGGCCGACGCTACCTGGCCACCTCGCCGCCCATCCGGGTCCGGTTCAAGCGGCGCTGAGCCGCGCTGTCCCCTCTCCTCCGTCCACAGTGCCCGCAGGAGCTTCTCGTGAGCGCTTCCCCCGGCGCTGAGCCGCGCTGTCCCCTCCCCGCCCTTCGCTGCCCGCAGGAGCTTCTCGTGAGCGCATCCCCCTCGCCGAGCCAGGAACGCCAGCTGCTCTGGCTGCTGGCCGCCGTGCAGTTCACCCACCTCATGGACTTCATGATCGTGATGCCGCTCGGCCCCGAGTTCATGCGGGTGTTCGGCCTCTCGACGGCCCAATTCGGGACGATGGTGTCCGCATACACGCTGGCCTCGGCGGCGATGGGGGTGACGGGCCTGTTCTGGCTGGACCGCATCGACCGCAAGCGAGCGCTGCTGACGCTCTACGGAGTCTTCATCGCCGCGACGCTGGCCTGCGGCGCCGCGCGGAGCCACACGGAGCTGCTCGTGGCGAGGACGCTGGCGGGAGCCTGCGCGGGGCTGATGGGCGCGGTGGTGATGGCCATCATCGGTGACCTCGTACCGGCGGAGCGCCGGGGCCGGGCCATCGGGACGGTGATGGCATCGCTCGGCTTGTCCGCGGTGGCCGGCGTCCCGGCGGGGCTGGGCATCGCCAGCCACCTCGGCTGGCGCGGCCCGTTCTGGGTCATCGGCGGGCTCGCGTTCGGTGTGTGGCTGTGCCTGCTGTGGAGGCTCCCCTCGGTGCGTCACCACCTCGCCAAGGCCGGCGAAGTGACGCTTCGCAATCCGCTCGCGCCGCTGGCGGCGCCGGGCCTCGCGCTGGGCTGGCTGCTGACCTTCAGCGTGGTGTTCTCCAGCTTCCTGCTGATTCCGTACCTGGGGGCCTACATGGTCGGCAACCTGGGGCTGCGCCTGGACGACCTGTCCTGGGTGTACCTGGCGGGAGGCGCGGGCACCCTGCTGAGCGCGCGCCGGGTGGGGCACCTGGCGGATCGCTTCGGCCCTGCACGGGTGCTCGGCGTGCTGCTGATCGCGACGATGGGGCCGCACCTGCTGTTCACCCACCTGCCGCCCTCGCCGCTGCCGGTGGTGCTGGGGGTCTTCGTCGTGTTCATGGCGCTGACCTCCACCCGCTCCATCCCCACCATCGCCCTGGTCACCGCGCGAGTCCCTCCCGCGCTGCGTGGGCGCTACCTTGCCGTCAACATGGCGGCGAGTGACGCCGCCTCGGGCCTGTCCGCCTGGACGAGCGGGCTGCTCATCGCGACGTCCCCCCAGGGCGCGCTGGTGGGCTTTGGCGAGGTGGGCTGGATGGCGGTGGGCGTGACGGCCCTCTCGCTGTGCATTCTCTGGACGTTTGGACGCAGCATCCTTCCCCTGAGCGCCGCAGCAACCTGAGCGCCTTCCCCGAAACAACCCCCGCAAAGGAAGTCGCATGGACGCCGCCAAGAGGAATCACCCGTCGCTGCCCCGCCCCATCACTGGAGCCATGGTGCTCGACCGCTCCAACCACCTGCTGGCCGAAGCGAAGCGGCTGGTGCCCGGCCTGAGCCAGTCCCTGATGAAGCGCCCGGAGATGTTCGCCCCTGGCGCCTTCCCCGTGTTCCTCACGAAGGGCCAGGGCGCACTGGTGGAGGACGCCGACGGTCAGCAGTACATCGACTTCATCTGCGGGCTGGGCGCCAACATGCTGGGCCACAACCACCCCGACGTGGTGGAGCCCATCCGCCAGCACCTGGAGGAAGGCCTCCTCCACTCGCTGCCCACGCCGGTGGAGATCAGCTCCGCGCAGACGCTGGTCGACATGATTCCCGGCGCGGAGATGGTGCGCTTCTTCAAGACGGGCGCGGATGCGACGTCCGCCGCGGTGCGGCTGGCGCGCTACCTCACCGGCAAGGAGCGCATCATCACCGTCGGCTACAACGGGTGGCACGACCACTTCATGTTCGACTCCCCGGGCGTGCCCGCCGCGCTCACCGCGCTCACGCTGCGGATGCCGCTCTTCACCGTGCCCGACGAGGCCGCCCTGCTGGCCAACATCGAGCAGCACGGCAAGCAGCTCGCCATGGTGCTGCTCTCGGTGCCCTACAACCGCGTGCTGAGCCGCGAGTTCCTGAAGACGCTGCGGGCCACCTGCACGGCGCATGAGGTGCTGCTGGTGCTGGACGAGGTGGTGACGGGCTTCCGCCTCGCGCTGGGAGGCGCCCAGGAGTTCTTCGACGTGAAGGCGGACTTCGTGTGCCTGTCGAAGAGCATCGCGGCGGGCATGCCCCTCTCGGCGCTGGCCGGGCCGGAGCGGCACATGATGAAGCTGGGAGACCTGCAGGTCTCGACGACCTTCGGCGGAGAGCTGCTGTCGCTGGCGGTGTGCGAGTCCGTCCTGAAGGGCTACCGCCAGAGCGGCTACATCGAGCACCTGGCCACGCTGGGCCGCCGGCTGCGCGAGGGCATCAACGCCCGGGCCGAGCAGCTCGGCTCGCCGCTGCGGGTGATTGGCTACGACGCGATTCCGTTCTTCCTCTTCGACAAGAACCCCGTCGAGCACGCGAAGCGGATGCAGCCCTTCCAGGCCGGCATGGCCCGCAGGGGCGTGCTGCTGCGCCGCGACGTCAACTTCATCTGCGCGGCGCACACGGCGGAGCAGGTCGAGTACACCATCGAGATGGCGGGGGAAGTGATGGAGTCCCTCCTCGCGCCGGCCCAGGCCAGCAGCGCGGCCTGAGCGAAGTGGCACGGCGGCCGGGGGCATGGTGGCCCCCGGCTCCGGCTTCAGTCGTGGGGCTCTTCGTGGTCGGCGGTGTTCCGCTTCCAGTAGCCAATCACCCGGACCCAGCTCTTGTTCAGGTGACGCTCGTTGACCAGGAACTCGCGGATGTTTCGCATCGCGGTGGCCTCACCCGCCGCCCAGACGAAGCCGTCACCGGGAGGCAGCGTCAACCCGCGGATGGCCTGCTCCAGCTGGTCCGTGGTGCCCGGCGCCGCGCTGCCCCGGTACAACCAGGTCAGCTGCATGTTCGCGCGCGTCTCCAGGCGGATCTCCTCGGAGGCATCGCCGACCTCGAGGAAGACGATGGCGCGGGCGCCCGCCGGAAGCTCCTCCAGCCTGCGGCTGATGGACGGCAGCCCGCTGGGGTCTCCCGCGAACAGGTACCAGTCGAAGTCGTCGGCGACCATGAGCGAGCCCCGGGGCCCCGCGACGCCGATGAAGTCCCCCACCTTCGCCTTCGCGGCCCAGGTGGAGCCCGGCCCGGTGCCATGCAGCACGAAGTCGATGTCCAGCTCACCGGCGACGGGGTCATGGCGCCGAGGCGTGTAGTCGCGCGTCGCGGGCCGGGTGACGCCCTCCGGGAAGACGACGCCGTGCGGGCCCATGGTGGGCAGGGCGGGCTTGAGCTCTCCCGGGTTGGGGATGAGCAGCTTCACATGGTCATCGGCGCTGGCGCTGTGGAAGCCCACGAGGTCGTCGCCCCCCAGGGTGACGCGCGCCATGTGGGGCGTGAGCCGGGTGACCCGGCGGACCTCGAGGAGCCGGAACTTCACCGGGAAGGGGCCTCGACGGAACACTCTCTCTGCCACGGTCATCACCTGCACTCCTGGTTCACACGACTATCGTTGATAGTGACTTTCATTATCATCATCACATCGACCGTGCACGGAGCAATGCCGTCCCCCAGGCCACGGAGGCCCGCGAGCGATTTAGGAGAAGTGAAGGCGCGAATCAGGAAGCGCCCGCGCGGGGCGCCCGCTTCCGCGTGGAAGAGCGGGCTGAGCCTGGCTCCCGGGCGGGCAGCGAGTGCCCGCCCGGGAGCCAGGCTCGTGGGCCGCTACAGGCCCATGTCGTAGCCCTGGGGCCGGAGTGTCAGGACGCCCCGGGAGTGCAGGGACTCGAAGGCCGGCGCGTCGGGCAGCGGCGCCTCCAGGCGCGCCAGGCACGTCGTCCAGGATGGCCCGGGCGACCTCCTGGAAGGCGGAGGGGTCTCCGAATGCCATGTCCACGCTCTCGATGACGCGCACGCCATGGCCCGGGGGAACGTTGAACCGGTTGTTGAAGCAAGGTGTCGGCCCGCTTCGTAGGTTGACTGCCCTTCCCGTGCGTACACTCGAGGCAGCCGTCCGCCCGAACCGTCACCCGGCGTAATGCGGAAGGCGGGTTCATCCACAGTGGCGATGAGGTTCCGTGCGACGGCTCGCCGCTGTCAGTCGCCTCGTTGCAGCACGTAGTGAATGGAGTATCCCTTACCCGTCGGCCAGTCATCTCGCCGCACCTCAATCCGGGTCGCATGGACCGTCCAGGTCCCTGCCTTGCCCGAAACGAGAGCGCTGGAAACCTCGGACGGAGTGGACGCGCCGAGCGCCTTCGCGGTCAGCGCTTCGGCGCTCTTGCGGAGTTCCGATAGAGCAGACTTCGCGTTCGCCCGGTCATTCACGTTGAGGACCAGCTTCAATTGCCGGGCCCGCTTGGAATTGCCATCGACGTAATAGGCGATGTTGTTCGCGAGCCCTGGTCCGTCGTTGCCCAGCACCTTGTAGGGGGTAAAACACGTGTACTCATCGTCCGCGAGGTGCTTGTAGCTGCCCGGCCTCATCCCTGCGACCTGCTCCAGGTAGGAGCAAGCCTCCGAGGGACTCCATCCACCTGGGCTCCCATTGGCTTCCGCTGCCGGAGCCTGCGGCGCGGAGGGTGAAGAGGCCCCGGTGCCATCAGGTGGCGCGGTCTGCGCAACCGGCGGTCCCGGGTTGGCCGTGGAAGGTGAAGCGGAAGGCGAGCATCCGAGGCAAACGCCCAACAAGAAGGCGGCACGTCGGTCATGGAACGGGAGCTTCATGGGGAGGCCTGCCTTTGGTGAAAGCCTGGCGGGATTGTGGGCATGACGCCGGGCCATCGCTCAAGGGTGCGTCACTTTCGCCCCAGGGCGCGCGCAACTGACACCTCTGGGAGGGGCTTGCTTTACGAGCAGCACCTCCGGCCAGAATCGGAACTCCAGAGGGGGAGGAATGGCAACCGCAGCGGAAAGCAAAACCGAGGTCGACGACCTGGATGAAGTACCCGAGGACGAGGACGTCGCGGCCAGTTGATTCGTCTCCCTGCCTCCCACCCCTGACCAGGGAACCGCATGCGCCGCTTTCCGTTGGGCCCTCATATCTTTGTCCGCCTGGATGATGAAGAAGAGGATGAGAACGAAGCCTCGGTGGAATCTGACGAGGGAGTGGAAGCTGGCGAGGACGGGAGTCGCACCCTCACGCGTCTCTGTCTGGAATTGAGCGAGTCCGACCTCGAGAAGCCCCAGGAGGCAAATGACTTCCTCCAAAGGTACCAGGGGGCCCTCGGACTGGAGGAAGGCGAAGATTCCCTCCTCTCCCGTTTCCGCCAGCGCGTGTGGCCCGACGGGGTCCCCACCACCTTGATTGCTTCCAATATCAGCTTCGACCGCCAGTACCCGAAATGGCTGCTGAGGCCGGTGAGCTGGGGCCCGGAGGCTGGAAGCTACGCCGCCGCGCACCAGACGCTCGGCATGGAGGTCTACCGTCGTAAGGGGCGGCTGGTGGTGAAGCGCTTCGAGGTCACCCCGCACGTTCCGCCGCGAGACCACGAATGGGTGCTCACCGCACCTCTATTCTGGAATCCCCCCCAACTGTGGATGGAGCTCGAGGACCTGAACGTTCTCGGCCGGCTGGCCTTTCACCGCGAAGAGACAAGAAAGCGGCTCGAGAGCTGGCGCGAGTACCTCACCTGGAAGGAGGAACTCGTGAAGAAGCTCCAGGTCAAGGTGCCCTACCTCGCCTGGAAGTGGCTGGATGAGCACCGCCTGGCCTTTCTTGTCAAATTGCCCATCCCTGGCAACCGACGCCTCGACGGCCAGGAGCTGAGCGCCACTCCCCCCGAAGAGGAGGAAGAGGAGCGTCCCGGGGAGGACCGTCCCAGGCCCCCGCGGCGGCGTGACGCTGACCTCCTGGGGCTCGGTGAGGTGGAGCGCTCCGCGGTCATCCATCCGCGGGACGAACGCGCCCGTGAGCTCTGGGGCCCTGCGCTGCGAAACGAAGCGTCGCCAGGTCAGGTCACCATCCGGCTGGAGGAAGATCTGGCAAAACGGCTCCACCAGAAGGAGGGGCTGCTCCCCCTCCGAGGCGTCCTCGTCTCCTCCATCGCGGGTGACCTGGCGCCGCTGCGCAACCAGGCGCAGGCCATCAACCGGCTGCAGAACAGCCAGGGCTTCTGCCCCCGGCTCGCGGACTTCCTCTTCTCCTCCACCCACGCGAGCCTGCCGGCCGGTCCCCCGCCGGACCTGCCATCGCTGCCCGGTACACGCACGCTGAACCCCGGTCAGGCCGAGGCCGTGGCCAAGGCCCTGGCCGCGCCGGACCTCTGCCTCATCCAGGGTCCTCCGGGCACAGGGAAGACCACGGTCATTGCCGAGCTCTGCCTGCGGGTGACCGCCGAAGGCGGCCGGGTGCTGGTCGCGTCCCAGGCGAACCTCGCGGTGGACAATGCACTCAGCCGGCTCGCGGACAGGCCGGGCATCCGCCGCCTTCGGCTGGGGAACGCGGACAAGGTCGAGGAGGACTATCAGGACTTCCTGGCCGACAGGGTGGTGGACCGGTGGTTCTCCACCATCTCCGAGGCCTGCACGGAGCGCATCGACGAGGTCTCCAGGCTGGAGCAGGAGCTGGAGCAGTCCCGGCGGCAGCTCGACGCCTTGGGAAAGGCGCTCAAAGCACATGACGAGGCGCAGGCCGCCCTGCTTCCTCTCGGAGAGCGGCTCGACGAGGCGAGACATGCCCAGGGCAGGCTCGTCCGTCAGGTACAGGAGGTCCGTGAACGGAAGGCGGGCGCGCACCGCCAGGTGGATATCCTCCAGGCGCTCCAGGCCTGGGCGGATGGCCTCGCGGAACCGCCGTCCCTTTCCTCGGCTGTCGCGATACCGGAGCTCGACGCCATCCTCCGCGAGGTGCGTGCCCGGCTGTCACCGGAGGACCCGGTGGGGGCCCTGGCGGGGCTACCGCTCCTGGCCGCGGCCGTGGGCCGGAGCACCGAGCTGGAAGGGCTGCGGAGCCTGCTGACGGAGGGCCGGCGCCATTGCGAGGGCGGCCTGCCGGGAGGCGCCGAGGCCGACCTGCCCGCCCTGATGGCCGAGCGCCAGCGACTCTCCATGTCCGAGGATGATGCGGACGCAGCCCGGCTTCCGGCGCTGAACAGGAGGATCCGTCAGCTCCAGGGCGCGGAGTGGTCCCGGTTCACGGGACAGCTCGCCCCCTCCGCCTCCCGGGTGTGGGGGGCTTCGCTCCCGTGGCCCGCGCAGCAGCTCATCGATGCCCTTCATCCCACGCGGGAGCTGCTGCCAACACTGGAGGCACTCGACGTGCTCCTCTCACGCGCGAGCACGGCCAGCGAGCATGCCACCCGGGCCCTGCCCAAGCTGTCACGCGTCTTTGCTGCTCGGACCCGCGAGGCCCGGGCACACGAGGAGCAACTGGAGCATGACGTCCGTGCCGCCGAGGCGAAGCTCGGACACGCGGAAGCGGAGCGCGAGGGCATGCTGGAGCGGCAGCGTGCGCTTCATCAGGAGGTGGCCGCGGCACGGACTCGATGGGACGACGCCTGGCGCTCCCTTCATTCCCCGGACGAGCCTCAGCCGCTCCCTGCCGCCAGCACCTTCGTGGCCGAGTCCGAACGCCAGCAGCAGGCGCACCGCGACACCGAGGCACGGCTCCAGCACCGCCGCCGGTGGCGCGAGGTCCAGAAGGAATGGCGCCAGCGACTGGCCCGGGTCTCCGAGTCCGACCGCGAGCAGCTCCAGGCCCTCTACATCCGGCACGCCAACGTCGTTGGAATGACCTGCAACGAGGCCGGCAAGAAGAAGTACTTCCAGGCCCCCGACTTCCAGCCGTTCGACATGGTCATCATCGACGAGGTGAGCAAGGCCACCCCGACCGAGCTCATCATGCCGATGTTGCTGGGACGCAAGGTCGTGCTCGTGGGAGACCACCGCCAGCTCCCGCCGATGTTCCGGGAGCGGGAGTCGAGCTTCGCCGAGGCCCAGGCCGAGGGAGAAATCGACTCCGCCACCTTCAAGAAGTTCCAACGGATGGTGACGGCCAGCCTCTTCCAGGAGCTGTTCGAGGCCGCGCCCGCCGAGCTCAAGGCCATGCTGTGGGTGCAGTACCGGATGCATCCCCAGGTCATGGATGCGGTCAACCAGTTCTACGGAGGCAGGCTTCAACCGGGAGCGGGACCAGGCGAGGCCAACCCCCGGGAGAAGCTCGACACTCGGCGGCAGCACCACCTGCGCATCTCGGATGACCACGGAGGCGGGTTCCTGGAGCCAGCGCAGCATCTCCTGTGGGTGGACTCCTCCCGGGATGCCCGGCAGCAGCCCCACTGGGAAGAGCAACGCGGCACTTCCAAGCTGAACTCGCTGGAGGTGCAGCTGGTGCTGGAGTCCCTCCGCCGGCTGAACGCGGCGCTCCATGAACGGGGTTATGGGAAGAGCGTCGAGCTCCAGTCCGAGCGTTCAGAGGCGGGAATGACGCTGCGCGACTTCGTCCGGCAGCGGCTGCTCAACCCACCGGACGCCACGCTCGACAGCCTCTTCGAGGAAAAGCGGGTGCGTGTGGGAGGCCGCTCCCAGAAACCCCAACGCCAGGTCCAGGCGGGAGAGACCGTCCAGGTGGACGCCCGGCGGCAGGTCGGGGTCATCACCTTCTACGGGGCCCAGCTCAAGGCGCTTCGCGAGGCCATCGACCGTGAGCGTCACAACCTCGATGCGATGGAGATACGGACCAATACGGTGGACCGCTTCCAGGGCGTGGAGTGCCCCATCATCATCGCGAGCCTCGTGCGCTCCGTGAAGGGGAACATGGGCGAGTTCGTCCGCCAGTTCCAGCGCATCAACGTGGGGTTCTCCCGGGCCCAGGAGCTGCTGGTCATCATCGGCGCGGCCGAGAGCTTCAAGCGCGCGACCATCGACCTTCCGCCCCTCGACCCGCATGCGGGCGGGGCCCCGGAGCGCAAGGCCGTCTACCAGAACATTCTCGATATCGCCGTGCGCGCGGGAGGCAGACGTCATGCGTGGCAGCTCCTCCCCTGAAACGCCGCCCTGGTGGCAGATACCGCTCGACTGGCCGGTCGAGCATGTCCCCTGCCAGCTGCAAGTGGTCGAGCCGCGCCGGCTCACCGCCCTGGAATGGGCCGTCCTCCGGGTGCTGGAAGCCTTCGGTGACGCTCCACCCTCCCTGGAGGAGATGGCGGAGGAGCTGGGCCTCGGAGAGCCTCGGTTCCTCGCCGATGTCCTGCACGCCCTCGTGTCGCAAGAGGCGCTCCACCCGCGCCCCGACGTGAACGAGGTCACCTGCCTCGGGGAGGTCCTCTTCACCGACCGTGGCCTGGAGCTCTTCCGCAAGGGCCAGGTGGATGGAGCGCCCGCCACCCTGGGCTACGGGGTGAGCTTCGACGCGGCCACGGATGAGCCCCTCGCGGCCGACACGCGCGGCGCAGCCCGCCCGGGTTGCCCGGTCATGGACCCCGCCCTGCTTCCCGCGCCCCGGGAGGAGGTCGGTCTGGAGCGGCTCCGCGCCATCGTCCAGCGGCTCGGGCCTCCGGTGGGGGGCGCGGACGCCCTCATTCGGACCGTGAAGGTCCTCGCTCCAGGTGAGGCTCCCAAGCTCCGCTCCGGCTTCACCTGGGTGACGCACCCGCTCTCGCTCATTCCCACTCTGGAAGGACGGTTCCGTCTTCACACCCCTTCCCTCGCCCCGCGGCAGCGGCAGTGGCTCACGGACTACACCCTGAACCAATGGGTCACTCCCGCCAGGGCAATCACCCGGGAATGGGCACCGCACTCCCCGTTCCGGCGTGGCGAGCAAGCCCTGGGGACGTGGAGCACCTCGGTCGAGCGGCTCATCCCCGTTGCCGAGGCCGCGCAGGAAGCGAAGCGCCTCCTTGCCGCCGCCCGGCGCGAGGTGCTGCTCCACGCCGCGTGGGCCGCCGCGCCAGGAGTGGCCGAAGCGCTCACCGCCGCCGCCCACCGGGGCGTGGCCCTCTACGTGCTCGGTGCGGCCACCACCCGCGTCAAGGAGTGGTCCGCCGCGCCGCAACGGGCTCCGGGCTTCGTTCTCGAGGTCATGCACCCGGACCTGGCCTCCGGAGCGCTCGTGGTGGACGGGCGTGAGGCCCTGGTCCTCGACGAGGTGCGCGCCGAAGTCGAAGACCTGGGGATGCATGCCTTCGAAGTCGCCGGGGCCACCCGCACGCGCGCGGCGGCGCTTCGTGCGGAGCTGCGTCAGGCGCTGCTGAACGCGGTGCCCTCCCCTCCACCGGGGGCTCCCCTTCCGTGGAATGCCCGCACCGCGTCCACCCTGGAGGCCCGACTGCTGGACGAGCCCCACCTGAGACTGGACCTCGCGCGCCTGGCCCTGCACCCCACCGCGGAGAGCTGGTCCATCATCGAGTCGTGGCTGGCCACCCGTTACCCGGGTGCAGACCGGGTCGAGGCCATCCAGCAGGTGGCCGACCTCGCGGGCCGACTGGCGCCGGACGCAGCGACTGCGCCGTGGCGCGAAGCAGGAGCCACGGCCTGGCGGGCCTTCCACGCCGCCATCCTCATCGCGGGCCCCCAGGCGGTTCCCGATGAGGTCCTGCGTGCGCTCATCCGGCTCGCGCCCGGGGAGACGCCGCCGGAGGCGGTCCTTGCCCCGCTGGTCGGCCAGTGGGTGCGCCCTGTCCCCGCCACGCGGGTCGGCGGAGGCGCTGGG